>JADMJS010000589.1:10879-33265 GCA_018780435.1 Myxococcales bacterium | reverse complement strand
AACCTGTAGCCCACGACTCGCCTCCGCATTGGACACGCCGAACCCAGCGTCCCCTCCGAGGTTAGCAAGATCGGGGCCGCATTTCACTCAACTTTGCGAGATAGGTCCCGGTGATTTCTTGACCGCGATTCGGGAGGCCACGCGGTCGTGGTAGGCGCGATACCAGCGGACCGTCTCTTCGAGCCCCTGACGCAGTGACACCTGCGCGGACCACCCCCACTCCTGACTGGCCTTCGAGATGTCGAGCCACTGGTTCGGGATCTCGTACTTCGCCTGGTTCAGCACGATGGGATTGGGGCCACCGGCGATGTCTCGGATGAGGCTCGCGACCTCGAGGACGGTGCGTGGCTCGCCGGTGCCGAAGTTGAAGGCTTGACCGCGGACGTCCGCACGATCGAGCGACTTGGCGAGCAGCATGTAGCCGTCCACCGCGTCACCGACGTACATGTAGTCGCGCTTCATCAGACCATCGCTGCGAATGGTGAAGGGTCGGCCTTCGACGGCGCATCGCACCGCGTCGGGGACGAGTCGAGACCAATTGAGGTCGCCCGGCCCGTAGGTGTTGGCGTTTCGGGTGATGGCGAGCGGGACCCCGTAGGTGAGCGAATACGACTGCGCGATGATGTCGGCGCACGCCTTCGACGCGTCGTACGGATAACGCCCGTTGAGCGCGTAGCCTTCGTCGTAAGGCAGCTTTTCGTGGACGCCGTAGGCCTTGTCGGACGACGCGACGACGATGCCTTTCAACGTCTTGCAGCGACGCGCGCCTTCGAGGGTGCACCACGTGCCGGCGATGTTGGCCTCGAAGGTCGAGATGGGGTTCGAGTTGGCGGTGCCGACGATGGCTTGTGCGGCGAGGTGGAACGCGTACGTGATCTCGTGTTCGGCGAAGACCCGCTCCATCAGGGCGAGGTCGCAGATGTCTCCGGACACGATGCTGACGCGGTCCTCGATGCCGAGGGCGCGCAAGGTGCTGTGGGCTTTGCGGTCGCGCTCGATGACGAAGACGTCGGCGCCGGCGTCGAGGAGCCCGGCGGCGAGGTTGCCGCCGATGAAGCCCGTCGCTCCGGTGACGAGGACACGTTCGTGGCGGTAGTCCCGATGGTTCAGTGTTGGCGTCGCGCTGCTCATGGGCTCGTCGCTCCATGGATTCTTTCGACCGCGTCAGCGAGGCCGGGTATCCAGTGCCGTTCACCACGTCGCTGCATCTCGTTCAACTCCAGGTATTCCTTGTGAGTATTCATTGCCTTCCAGAACCCCTCGTGGCGGCACGCGTCGAGTCGTCCGTCGGCGACGAGCGCCTCGAAGACCTCCTTCTCGAGCTCGCCGAGAGGGAGGTAGTTCGCGATCTCGGTCGATACCGACATGAAGCCGCCGTTGATCCACTCGGCCATGCGCGACTTCTCCGAAAAGCCGCGGACGCGGCCCGCCGCGTCGAGGTTCATGACGCCGAAGGGCGAAAATGGCTGCACGGCGGTGAGGGTCACCACGCTCCCGGTCGCACGTGCCATCGCGTCGACCCGCGCCAGGTCGACGTCGGATAGGTCGTCGCCGTAGGAGAGCCAGAAGCGGTCTGACCGCACGTGTTCGAGCGCCTTCCGCACGCGTTCGCTCTTGGTCGCCTCCACGCCTGCGTTCGAGATGACGACGTCCCAACCCGGCTCCGGGTTCTGCTCGAACCACGCGCCGATCTGGTGCCCCTCGTAGCCGACGCACAGGATGAAGCGACGATGCCCCTGGCGCGCGAAGATCTGCATGATGTGCCACAGGATCGGGCGGTCGCCGATTCGCGCGAGCCCCTTCGGCGTCTCGAGCGTGAGCTCGGCGAGGCGGGTGCCTTTGCCGCCGGCGAGAATGAGCACGTCCATCATCGTCGTCTCCCGGTCATCGTGATCATCGGTCGCAGGTCATAGGGGATCGTCGTCTGCCTCATCGTCGTCGCCGCTATCCTGGGTGTTCAGGTCGGTCATCGGCACGCTCGGCAGCTCGTCCTCGTACCCGGTGGTCGACCGGTCGTCCGCCGAGGGCGCCGCGCCGAACAACGTGGCCCCCGCCGGGGCTGTCGTGTCGAGTAACCACTGCGGCAACGCCGATAGCGACGCCGGCAGCGGCTTCGGCCCGAAGACCTCAGCCTCGAAGCGAAGGCGCATGTCGGTAGCCCGGCCGTCGGTCATGAGGGCGCGAGCACGGTTCTCCAGCAGTCTCAGAGACTTGAGCTGTTTGGCCGGCACCTTCGCGCTGCGAAGGACGTCGATGGCCCTCGGACCGTCGCCGGCCGCGAGCGCCAGGTCGGCGGCCGCGAGCACGGACTCACCATCGCCGGCGGACAAGAAGAGCTGGAAGGCCTCGTAGTGTTTGCCTCGGCTCCGATAGACCTCCGCTAGATAGCGGTAACCACTGGGAATCTCGAGCGCCATTAGGCGGGTTCCCGTCGCTTCGAGTGCGTCGAAGTCGCGCCGTCGCAGCTCGACCGCCGCCACGGCTTCGAGGACGTCGGCGGAGTCCGGGAACGCCTTCGGCAGCGCCCGGAGGAGGGCCGGGCGCGGCTCCCTGACGGACTTCAAGTAGGTCGCGGCCATGGTGCCGTCCGGGAGTGCGGCCCGGAGATCGGCGCTCGTGCGTGCGCTCGTGGTGATGAGGGCGAAGATCCGGTCGCGCACCAAGTAACTTCGATGGGCTTTCAGGCCCCGCCGCAGCTCGGCCCACCGCGCGTCGCCCTTGAGCAACATGGCGCGGGCCAAGGCGATCCGGGCGTCGCCCGGGGCCAGGAGCGCGGCGTGGTCGAGGAGCGGCAAGCTCCGCTCGTGAGCGCCGGCGGCGAAGAACGCATACGCGTCGGCGGGGAAGGCGTCGGCGGCGGCGCGTGGGTCGGCTTCGATCGCGGCGTCGCGACGGTGCCCAGGCTCGAACCCGGCGCGTGAGACGAGAACTGGGAGCATCGCCGCGGCGAGCAGCGCGATGACCGACGGCCCTACCCAGCCGAGGCGGATGCCGCCTTGATCGGCTCGCATCACACCGACCATGACGGCCGTCACGACCGCGACGGCGAGGATGTCGAGGTTGAAGTCGACGAGGTTGTGGAGGAGCAGGACGAGGAGCGCGATGGCCCCGCCGCGCGTCAGAGGGAACTCGAGGGCGCGCCTCAGCGGGCGGGCGAGGAGCAGCGCCCCGAGGATGATGGCGGTAAGCCCGATCGGGATGCCGTAGTCGATGAGGACCTGGAGCGGCGTATTGTGCGCGTGGGTGAACGTGAGCTCCGAGATGTCGTGGTTTAGCTGCGTCTGAGCGAGGCTGAATGCGCCGCGACCGACGCCGACGGCCCACCAGCCCTTGAGGACCGCGGCGCCGAGGTGTCTCACACCGCGTTCGTCCTGATCGAAGAGCTCGGACAGGGCAGGGATGGTCGCGAGCTGTTCGGCGGCGGGGCTCGCGAGGACGAGGAAGAGCACGAGGCCGAGCCCGAGGACCCCGAGGAGCTTCCGAAGGTTCGGTCCTCCCGCGTCTTGACGCGACGATATGATGACGAGGACCGCCCCAAGACCCGAGCAGAGAATGCCCGCGCGGGAGCCCGTGAGGACGGCCCCGGCGATGAGCACCACCGACACCACGCCCCAGAAGAGACGCTGGCGAGCGACGATGGTCTCGGTGGTGGCGAGCGACAGGGCGATGGGGGCGCCGAGGTTCAGGAAGGCCGCGAGATGATTGGGGTTGACGAGTGTTGAGACGTAGACGGCGCCGTAGGTGGAGACCGAGCCGAGCTTCGGGATCTCGACGAACCCGAAGAGGCTGGCTTCGCCGATGACGGCGTGAACGAGGCCCACGGCCATCACGACGAGGCCGAAGAGCGGGATGGCCATGAGGAGCCGGTTGCGATCGTTCTCCCGGTCCGCGACCCGGCGCGCCAGGAGATAGGCGGTCGTCATAGCGACCATCCAGGTGAGCATGAGCGCGGTGGCGCGAGGGTCGAGGCTCAGCGGGATGCGGGTGGGTGCTTCATTGCCGAGGGCGGCCGCACCCAGGAGGGCCGTCGACGCCGTGCGCGGCGACAGTAGTTCGACCCAGCCAGTCGGGAGCGGCACGATCTGGAGCGCCGTCACCGCCGTCATCCCGAGCAGCAGGGCGCCGAACGCGTCGATGGTGACGCCTCGGCTGCGGACGTACGCGATGGCGAAGCCGAGGAGCAGCAGGGAGGCGCCAGCGCCGATCACCTCGGCATGGACGCCGCCCACCGCCAGGAGGATGCCGAGCTGTGCCGCGATGAGGATCACGAGCGCGACCCGGCGTGCGAACGGCGGGGTGCCGAGCGCCTGGAGAGACGGGCTCGTCCCGCGTCGCCTCTCGTGAAGCGCGTCTCGGTCGCGCTGTGTTGGGGCCAGCTCGCTCGCCGTCGCGTCGGTCTCGATGCTCACGCAACCTCCACGGACACGTCGATGGGCGGGGACGGGCGGTGTCCCGGGGGCGCGCCCCCGGGGCGGCCCGGGGCCGGCGGTACACGACTAGGCTCCGCGGTAGGCGAGCCCATGAACTCGGGCATGGTCGCGTGCCCCTCCTGACTCACGCCGTCGCGAAAGAGAACCTTGGCGACGGTCTTCATGAGGATCCGGAGGTCGAGCAAGAGGCTCCGGTGTTCGACGTACCAGACGTCGTGGGCGAACTTCTCCTCCCAAGACAAGGCGTTACGGCCATTGACCTGAGCCCAGCCCGTCACGCCGGGCCGGACCTCGTGCCGCCGGTGTTGCTCCGCGGTGTAGCGAGGGAGGTAGCGCATGAGGAGCGGCCGAGGGCCGACCAGGCTCATATCGCCGGCGAGGACGCTGAGCAGGGTCGGGAGCTCGTCGATGGACGTGGCTCGCATGAACTTGCCGACCCCGGTGAGTCGGACGGCGTCGAACTCCGGGCCGGTCTCGTGGGCCTTGGGGTCGCGCATCGACCGGAACTTCTTCATCGCGAAGGGGCGACCGTGTTGGCCGGGCCGCTCCTGACGGAAGAGGACGGGGGCGCCCGCGGTGAGGCGGGTGGCGATGGCGCCCAGGGCGAGCACGGGGCCGACGCCCAGCAAGGCGGTAGAGGCGACGACGAGGTCGAGGGCCCTCTGGGCGGCGTCGAAGACCGGATCGGGAGCCTCACGCCTTGCGGCGTCCGCGAGGAGGCGCTCCCACCGAGCCGCGAGGACTTTCAGGTCGTAGTGTTCGACGACGGCGGCGCGTGCGGCGCGACGGCGGGGGGCGAGCATGTCGGTGGGGCGGTCGAGCGCGTCGGTAATGGCGGCGACCGCACCCTCGACGTCGCCCGGTGCGACCAGCCACCCGCACTGATGACGTGTCACGAGTGCGGCGAGGTCGGAATCGCCGGGCGCGATGGCGAGGATGGCGGCGCCGGCGCCCATCGCGGAGAGGGCCTTGCTGGGGATGGACGTCCGATTGGCCGCGGGCTTCAGCGTCGCGATGGAGATGTGGGTGCGAACGAGCAGGCGCGCCCAATCACGGTCGGCGAGCGGCGGCACGATACGGACGGCGGCGAGGTGGCCCAGCGCCGCGCGGAGGCGTTCGGCGCCGGGGCCGGAGGCGGCGATGACGATAGCGACGGCGGCCGACGGGCGTCGATCGAGGAGAGCGGGCACCGCGGCGGCGAGGGTCTCCACGTCGTGCACGTGGCCCGCGTTGCCGACGTAGCTGATGACGAGCTTGCCGTCGATGAAGCGCTCGAGCTCGGTCTCGGGAGGTCCGGCGAGGGCGACCGGATCGAGCTCGTTCGCGTCCGCCCCGGTCTCGAGGACGGCCCAGCGCCGCGGCGCCCCGTAACGCGCCCGGGCGTGTTCCCCCATTCCATGGCCGATGAAGACGACGGCGTCAGCGTTCCGGAACGTGAAGCGGTTCGACGCCGACGCGATCTGGGCCAGGAGGCCCGTGGACGAAGCGACCCCGCCGGCTTCGAGCGCATCGGGGTAGAGGTCGTAGACGAGCGGGACCACCGGGCGGCCGTGCAGGAAGCGTGTCGCGACCAGGAACGCCGGGAGGAAAAAGGGGTTGGTGGTCGGGACCAGGACGGCGTCTTCTCGGAAGGCGTCACGGAGCGCTTGCAGCGGCGTCCCGAGTAGCGCCTGGAGCCGACCTCGAAGGCGTCCGCCGCGGCCCGCCGACATGCGGTCGCGCCACTCGGCCGGACCGAGCGGTGCGCCGACGCGGGCAGTGACGCCCCGGGCGTTCAGCTCGCGCGCGAGGCGCTCCATGGGGCCACCGCCGACGCAGGAGCTGATGATGACGGAGCGCTTCACGAGGCGACCGTCGGCGCAGACTGAGGGGGGGAATTGGCCTTCAAGTGTCCAGGATCGCGGCTCCTTCGTCGTGAGGTCAAGAAAGCGGTCGCGAGCTCACCCGCGGTCTGGAATTCGGCGACGGGGAGCAGGCGGCGGAGCGTGGCGAGCGAATGACGGCGGCCGAGCGATTGCGCCATGCGGAAGCGTTCGAC
Organism: Myxococcales bacterium; assembly: GCA_018780435.1. Classification (GTDB taxonomy): domain Bacteria; phylum Myxococcota_A; class UBA9042; genus SXOO01. Next base: position 26,797 of record JADMJS010000589.1, on the reverse strand, counting down.
CCCGAGACGTCGCCAGGCTGAGAGCGGGGCGTCCACCGAGGACAGTGGGCCCGGGTCGAGCTGGTAGGGGTGGAGGTAGAGCACGGCGCTGCGGCCCGCCGACGCGAGGCGCTCGAGCGCGCTCAGGATGAGGTCGCTCGGGAGCGCCCGGAAGTAGCCCCCCCCGGCGACGGGCAGTTCCGCTGGTCCGACGGTCAGAGTGGCGAGCGGGAGCTCTACGAGCCGTCCGCCCGCGACGGCGTGCGGCTCGCGGGGCCATCCGGGGATGCCATAACGCCGATGGTGGATCGGGTAAATCGAGCTGTCATAGGTGAAGCCCGCCTCCGCGATACATTCGAGCGCCCAGAGGTTCTCGCGCCGAATCGAGAAGTACGGCGCGCGAAAGCCAAGGGGAGCGACGCCGAGCAGGTCGCCGAGCGTGGCGCGCGCGACGTCCAGCTCCGTCGCGAGCGCCGGTCGAGTCAGGGTGTGGAGTGGCACGTGGCGCTGCCCATGGCTGCCTACCTCGTGCCCTGCGGCGGCGATGCGCCGGACGAGGTGCGGGAAGGCGCGCGCCGTGACCCCGAGGACGAAGAAGGTCGCCTTCACGGCGTGGTTGTGGAGGAGCGAGAGGATGGTGTCCGTGGCCCGGGCCAGCGCCTCTTCACCGAGGGGGCGGTCGAGCCCGGTCGCCTCGCCGTACACCATCTGGTGCCAACCTTCGTAGTCGATGGTGAGGACGTGCTTCATGAATTCGGCGGGCTTGGTTGCAGATCGGCCGCGGGCTGATCGGGTCTAAGGGCTCGGTCGAAAACAAGCAGGTCGATTTTCCTCGCGCCGCATCCCCGCCCGGCTCGTTCCAAGTCCTCGAAATACACGGAGTATGTCTTCGGACTTGGCCCGAACCGGGCGGGGCGCCGCGCGGTCAACTCTCCCACTTATTTTCGACCGAGCCCTAACTGGGAATTTGGGCTCGCGCTTTCCCGAGAGGGCTCGTCTCGAGCAGCGCCGAGATGACGACCACGAGTACGCACCCAATGACGTTGAACCACAAGAACCCGACGTCGGTCGTGAGCCAGAGGCCGATGACGATGGTCTCCGAGAGCACCGCCGCCGTGAAGGCCGGGGTGGCCGAGATCCGCTTCAGAAAGAGCGCGACCACGAAGAGGCCGAGCACCGTGCCGTAGAAGAGGGAGCCGATGACGTTCACGGCTTGGATCAGGTTCTCGAGATGCGATGCGAAGGCTGCAAAGCCCATCGCGATGACGCCCCAGAGCACCGTGTAGCCTTTGGACGCCGTGAGTAGCGCGCGGTCGTCCCGCGCGCCGCCGAACGCGCGGCGATGGATGTCGATGACCGTCGTCGTCCCGAGCGCGTTCAGCTCGCTCGACGCCGACGACATGGCGGCGGCGAGGATGACGGCGAGCAGCAGGCCCACCACCCCTTCAGGCATGTGCCCGAGTACGAAGGAGATGAAGATGTAGTCGGTGTCTTTGCCGCTGGCCCCCGGGACGGTGGCCTTTACGAGCTCGCGGGCTTCCTTTCGGATGGTGTCCACCGTGGCCGCGGCGGCCTTGAGGCGTTCGGCCGCAGCGCCCGTGTCGTCGCCGGCCTGGCGCGCGGCGACGTAGGCGAGCGCCGAGGTTCGGCTCTCCTGCGTCGCGACCTCGTGGCGTGCTTCGAGCGCGACCAACGCCGCTCTCCCGGCCTCCGACTCGTTCACCTTCGCCAAGGTGCGTTCATCGAAGTAGACCGGCGACGGCTCGAACTGGTGATAGACGAGCACCATCACCCCGACGAAGAGGATGAGGAACTGCATCGGGATCTTGAGCAGGCCGTTGAAGAGCAGCCCAAGCCGGCTCTCGGCGGTCGACTTGCCGCCCAAGTAACGTTGCACCTGCGATTGGTCCGTTCCGAAGTAGGACAGCGCCAGGAAGAAGCCGCCGAGCAGCCCGGACCAGACGTTGTAGCGGTTCGTCAGATCGAGCTCGAGGTCGACCGCGTTGATGCGGCCGAGGACGCCCGCGACCGCCGTGGCGTCGCCGAGGCCGACCGCGTCCGGGAGCTTCCAGACGACCATCACCGCCGCCAGCACGAGGCCACCGAGCATCACGGCCATCTGCTGCTTCTGCGTCGCGCTCACGGCCTCCGAGCCGCCGGCCACGGTGTACCCGACGGTCACGACGCCGATCACGAGCGACGTCAAGACCACGTCCCATTCGAGGACCGCGGCGAGGATCAGCGCCGGCGCGTAGATGGTGATGCCGGCGGCGAGACCCCGCTGCACCAGGAACAAGGACGCGCCGAGCAGGCGGGTCTTCAGGTCGAAGCGCGACTCCAGGTACTCGTACGCGGTGTAGACCTTGAGCCGGTAATAGACCGGTACGAACGCCACCGAGATGACGATCATGGCGAGCGGCAAGCCAAAGTAGAACTGAATGAACCGGAGGCCGTCGGTGTAGGCCTGCCCCGGCGTCGACAGGAAGGTGACCGCGCTCGCTTGCGTCGCCATGATCGACAGCCCGATCGTCGGCCACTTCAGCCCGGAGTCCCCTCGGAGATAGCTCTCGCCGGTCTGGGGACGTGTCTTCCACATTCCGATGACGATGATCGCGCCCGTCGTGAGCAAGAGGACGAGCCAGTCGAGCGGCGTCACGAGTAGACCTGCGTGAGCGCCCAGCCGAGCGCGATGTAGGTCAGGAGCGTCCCGAACAGGATCCAGTACGCGCGCCGCCAGGTGCCGAAGACCGGAGGTGCGTCGCCCGGATCCGTCTCCTTGGGCGGCGTTTCAGGCGCCGGTTCCACGCTCACGGGCCGTTCACGGGCAGGGACAGGAGGTTCTGGAAGAGCCGGAAAGCGCCCGGCACGCCGGCCGGGAGCTGCCGGAAGAACGCGAGCCCCGTGTAGACGTAGACCCCTTTCCCGTGGCGCGCCACGAGGAGGCCGCCGTCTTGCGGCGCTTCCCCCGGATCGGCCGACGTGAAGACCGGGGTGTACTTCGGATCCCACTCGGACGCGTAGTAGAGGCCGCGCTCCTGGACCCAGCCGTCGTAGTCGGCCGGCGTGAGCACGTTCGGCGTCGTGAGCGCCGGGTGCGCCGGGTCCTTCGGCGTCATAGCGGCCTTCTCGTCGGTGATGCGGCCCTGCGCGACGGTGAGCGGGTAGGGGCCGATGGGGCCCTTGAGCGGGGCCAGTCGGCTGTTGGTCATGTACTGGACGATCAGCCGACCGCCCGACTCCACCCACGCGAGGAGCGCTGGGAGCCGGCCATGGAGCTCCGGGGTGTGGTTGAAGGCGCGGACGCCGATGACCACGGCGTCGAGGGACGCGAGGAGCTCGGGTTCGAGCCGAGCTGGGTCGAGCTCGACCACGTTGAATCCGACGGCGGCGAGCGCCTCACCGACGCGATCGCCGGGGCCGGGGATGAGCCCGATTCGGCCGCGTTTGCCCGCGAGCGTCACCGGGACCAGCCGAGCGACGGCGGGTTCGCGGACCGTGAGCGCCGGGATATGCGGATAGGAGACGGCCGTCTCGGAGGTCGCTTCGATGGGGCCTGCCCCGGCGCCGTCATCGACCATGACGCGGATTCGGCCGTCGGTCTCGGCTGGGCCGTCGGTGCCTCGCGATACTCGAAAGGTCAGGACCTTCGGGACCTTACGATTCTCGAGGGTCACCTTCACCTCCGCCGGGCTCGCAGTCCACCCGGGCGAGACGTCGAGGGCGACGCTGGCGGTGACCCCCTCTTCCAGGCTGGTCACCGTGACCGAGACGTCCACGGGTTCACCGTTTGGGACCATCAACGCCGCGCTGTCGAGGCGCGCCGAGAGCCGCGGCGCGGTCTCCAATCGAGCGGTGAGCTCCCCGTCGATCGGGTTCACCCACGCCGTCACGAGGGGCGCCTGCACCCGCAGATCGACGCCCGCGACGCGAAGCTCGACATCCACGAGGAGCGCCGCGTCCGAGCGCTCGGGAGAACCAAGTTCGGTCGCGAGCACGTCCCAAGAGACGTCGTCGAGACGGAATACGCCGGCGGCGTTGGTCGCGGCCCGTTTGGGCACCGTCATGTCTCGCGTGACGACCGATGGCGCATTGGTGACCAGACGCGCCGATGCGGCCGACGGCGTCTGCACGTATCCGTCCGGAAAGTGAATCGACCGGAGGGCCACGTCGTTGCCCCCCTGCCGCGCGTTGATCGAGACCGTGACGGGGACCGCTTTACCGCTCGGCGCGGATCGAATGGGCTCCGTGAGCTGACCTGCTCGGGCCTCGACCGTGACCCCGGCACACGCGAGGAGCAGCGATTCGACCTCGCTCCGCTTCTGCGCGACCCACAGCGCTTCGGTGGAGCGCGCCTTCGCCGTGCTGAGCAACGCCGTCACCGCGCCATGCAGCGTCGCTAACGCCGGCAGTGACGCCTCGGGAGCTCGCGCGTCGAAGTCGCGCCGGAGCGCCTTCAAGAGCGGCGGGATGGCCTTGCTGCCGGGGATTCGGGCCCAGGTCACGTCGAAGCCATCGAAGGGTGCGTCCTTCGGACCGGGGTCGCCCGCGAGAGGCTGGAAGTACTCTTGGATCGGCCCGCGCTCGGCCGCGACGCCGAACCCCTGGGACTTGTGCATCGATCGGCTGCGTGCGGCCAGCTCGCCGACGGTGGTACCGAGGAGCGGCAGGTAGTCTCCGATCTCCGCTTTCTGGAACCCCGACAAATCGGTCTCCGGCGTGAAGCGCCAATGTGAGACGTTGTGAATGAGTCGACGCGCTTGCCAGACGTCGACATAGGCGAGCTGCTCGGGAAAACGTGCCGGGTCAGCCGCCGCGCGGAAGGCGTCGGCCGCGAGCATCGCTGACGCGGTGTGATGGCCATGATTGGGCGGCTCGGTGTTGAATCGCGTGACGATGACGTCGGGCCGCAAGCGACGTATCGCCCACACGAGATCGCCGAGGACCTTCTCTTTACCCCAGAACGCCAGCGTCTCGTCTGCGGTCTTCGAGTAGCCGAAGTCCCGCGCGCGAGAAAAGAGCTGCTCGGCGCCGTCGACCCGGCGTGCCGCGAGCAGCTCTTGCGTGCGGATGAGTCCGAGCAGCTCGCCTTGTTCCGTCCCGACGAGGTTCTGGCCCCCTTCGCCACGCGTGAGCGAGATGTAGGCCGCCCGGAGATGCCGCACGCGAGTGAGCCACGTCAGCAGACGTGTGTTTTCGTCGTCCGGGTGAGCCGCCACATAGAGCACGCTCCCGAGGACGCTCAATCGGTCGAGCGCAGCGGCGATCTCACCACCATGAAGCGCAGGGCGCGCCTGGGTCGTGGCGGGGGAGGGCGGGGCCGCGGTGGCCGGTTCGAGTGCAGTAGACGAGAAGAGCAACAGGGCGAGGCCAACCATGTGCGGCACCATAAAGGGTCGAATCCGGGTTCGCATCACTCGATGCGTCGATTCTTCGCTCGGATGCGCGCACGACGCCGCGAGCACCCCAAAGCGCGGGCTGCTGACCAAAACCGCTTGAGAGCCGGGGCTTGCGTCCTGACTTTCGGCGTGTATCACGGGGGGCGTGACGCGCTCTTTCGCTGCCGCTCTCCTCTCCGGTTCGCCGGACGCTCTCGAGCTCCTCCCCGACTATCGCGACGCCGCCCAGCGCCGCGCCGCCGCGGAGGTCGGTGCACGGCTCGAGGGCCGTCGAGCCCTGGTCGACGTGCTGGCGTCCCAAGACGTCCCTCGTGGGCCGCTCGCGCTGCGTAGCCTCGACCGGCTCAGCCATCCGAGCGCCGTCGCCGTCGTCACGGGTCAGCAGGCCGGCCTCTTCGGCGGCCCGTTGCTCACCATGGTCAAGCTGCTCTCCGCCGTCGTGAATGCGCGCGCGCTCGAAGCGGAGCTCGGCCGGCCCGTGGTCCCGGTGTTCTGGCTCCAGAACGAAGACCACGATTTTGCCGAGATCGCCGAGACTTGGGTCCCCGCGCGCGCGGCGGGGCTCCTACGCGTCGCCGTGGAGCCGTCAGCGGGCTGCGAGCGCTGCTCCGTCGCGCACCATCCCCTGAACGAGTCCGTTGTCGGGGCGCTCTTCGAGCTCTCCGCCCTGCTCGGAGAGGGCGACGGTGCACGCGCGGTGGTATCCTCGCTCGAAGACGCCTATGTGCCGGGACGGTCCATCGCGGCCGCCTTCGCAACGTGGCTCTCCGGGCTCGTCGATGCGTTCGGGGTGGTCATCGTCGATTCGCGTGACGCCGGGCTCGCGAGCCTCGCGCTCCCCATACACCTGCGCGCGCTCGATGGCGCGTCGGCGATCGCCTCGGGCCTCCTGGCTCGCGACGGGCGACTGACCGAGCTGGGTTTCCGTGGGCAAGTCCACGTGCGCCCCGGCGCGCCGCTCGCGTTCTTCCACCCGACTGGGCCGCTCGGGCCCCGCTATCGACTCGAAACCCATGACGGCGGGTATGCGCTCGTCGGCCCCGGCGACCTCGTCACCCGTGCACAGCTTCGGGCGGCCGCCGAAGCCGATCCCCGTGTGCTGTCGAGCTCGGCGCTGCTCCGGCCCATCATTCAGGACTCTCTACTCCCGACCGTCGCGTATGTCGGCGGGCCTGCCGAGCTCGCGTACTTCGCCCAAATCGGGCCGGTTTACGAGCACTTCGGGCGTCCCATGCCCCTCATCGTCCCTCGGTCCCGCGTTCGGCTCATCGAGGAGCGCGCCCGTCGACTGCTTCAGGATCTCGCGCTCACCCCCGGTGACGTCAGCCGCCCCCGTGACGACCTCCTCGCCTTCATCGCGAGCCGCGACACGGCGCCGTCCACCGATGCGCCCCCCATCCCGGCGCCAGACCAGCTTCGCGAACGGCTGCAGGCGCGTATTCGGGATGTGATCGCTGCCGAAGAAGCCGTCGTCACCACCGTGGACCCCACTCTTCGGGGCCCGCTCGAGAAACTAGCGGACGCCACCGGTGACAGCGTCGTTCGCTTCGTCCAGAAATACGAACGCGCCTGGCGTGGTCGCGACCAGCTCACGGGCGACCGCCTCGATCGCCTTCGGGTGCTGCTCGAGCCGAACGGCGTGCCCCAGGAACGCGTGCACGGGCTCCCCTATTACCTCGCACGCTACCCGGACCTCCTCCAGAGGCTCCTCGGCGCCATCGAGCCCTTCTCGGGCGGCCTCATCGACGTCGAACTCGGGGCGCACGCGTCCACTCGCGAGGTGGCCTCGTGAGCGACGCGTTCCTTCCGCTCGACCTCCTGGCCATCGCGCCCCACCCCGATGACGCCGAGCTCTTCGCGGGTGGGCTGCTCGCGCTCTCGGCCCAACGTGGACATCGGGTCGGCATCGTCGACCTGTCTCGTGGCGAGCGAGCCACCCGTGGCGATCCGGAGACCCGCGCTGTCGAGGCCGACCGCGCCGCGAACGTCCTCGGGCTCTGTCACCGCGAGAACCTCGGGCTCCCCGATGGGGCCCTTTCGGCGGCCACGTCGACCCCGGACGAGCTCGATGACGTTGATTCGCCGGTCATGCGGGTCGTCAGTGTCATCCGGCGACTCCGGCCAGCCATCGTCATCGCGCCTCCCCGGCTCGAACGTCACCCGGACCACGAACACGCGGGCGCTCTCGTAAGGCGTGCACTCTTCCTCTCAGGCCTCGCGAAGCTCACGAGCGACGACGGTCTGCCTCCGTTCACGCCGCGCCAGACCTTGATCATGCCGATGCGAGTGGAGCTCCCAGTCAGCTTCGTCGTCGACATCACGGCGGTCCTCGACATCAAACGGGAGGCGATCCTCGCCCACGTCAGCCAAGTGGGCGGCCCGGCCAGCGCCTCCGGCCCGCTCATCGGCAGCGCGCTGGCCCTCGCCGCCATCGAGGCGCGCGACCGCTACCACGGCGCCATGATCGGGGTTGCGGCGGGGGAGCCCTATTTCGCGGAGTCCACCCTCGGCATCGCCGATCCCGTCGCGTTCTTCAAGGGCGCGGCCCACGGACCCGCCCATCTCTTCCCGCGGCGTCTCCCATGAGCGAGCCCCGACTCCGGATCGGCGTCGTTTGTTATCCAACCTTTGGCGGCAGCGGCATCGTCGCCACCGAGATCGCGGAGGCCATGGCCGAACGCGGCCACGAGGTACACGTCCTCTCCACGGCGCCCCCGGTACGGTTGCGGCACAGTCGCGAGAACCTCCGCTTCCATCAGGTCGGCGCTCTGGAATACCCACTGCTCGAGCCCGGCGGCTCCTACGCGATCGCGCTCGCGAGCAAGCTCGTGGACGTGGCCATGTGGGCTGGCCTCGACGTCGTTCACGCTCATTACGCCGTCCCACACGCGACCTCCGCCTGGATGGCGCGCGAAGTCCTCGGCGACCGGCGCTTCGGGCTCGTGACCACCCTCCACGGCACCGACATCACACTCGTCGGCTCCGACCCGAGCTTCCAGCCGATCACGCGGTTCTCTATCGAAAAGAGCGACATCGTCACGACCCCGTCGCAGTTCCTCCGGGTCGAGACCGCGGCGCGGCTGGGCGTCCATCGCCCCGGGACCAGGGCCGCTCCCTCCTCTGAGCGGGACCCGACGGAGGGCATCGTCGTCATCCCGAACTTCGTCGACGTCGAGAGGTACTGCCCGCGCCCACTCATGTCGCCGGGGCTACCCGCGCCAGCGTATGGCGCCCGGGATTGGGGCCACGCCGAAGCGCTCCTCGTCCACGCGTCGAACTTTCGACCCGTGAAGCGGATCATGGACGTGATGGCGATCTTTGGTCGCGTGGTCGCCGACCGCCCGTGTCGCCTCGTCATGGTGGGTGACGGCCCCGAGCGCCAACGCGCCGAGAGCTGGGCCCGCGACCGGGGCCTCGCCTCACGCGTCTGTTTCCTCGGTCGACAGGAGGAGTTCGTCGACGTCCTCCAGCAGGCGAGCGCCTTCTTGCTCCCGAGCGAATCCGAGAGCTTCGGCCTCGCCGCGCTCGAAGCGATGGCGTGCGGTGTTCCGGTCGTCGCTTCCCGAGTCGGCGGTCTACCCGAGGTCATCGAAGACGGTGTGTCGGGGGTGCTCGAGACCCTCGGCGACACGGACGCCCACGCGAAGGCGGTGCTCTCTCTGCTTGATAGCCCCGAGCGGATGGCCGCCATGCGGGTGGCGGCGAGGCAGCGCGTCCTCGACCGTTTCCAGCCGGGACCGGTACTCGACGCCTACGAGGCGCTGTACCAGGCCGCGGCCGGGAAGCGGGCTCTCAGACCAGGCTCGTGACTGACTCGGTTTCGAGGGTTGCTGCCGGCGGTGCCGGCGAGTCACTCTCGGCCGTTCGTTCGCTTTCAGCTCTCAGCCGTCGGCGGTCAGCCCGGCCGGCCGAGCTCTCTACTGCGGCGCGGCGATTTTGTTTACTCGCCGGGCTACCCGACAAGGCTGAACGCTGATAGCGCAGCGCCAGCTCCGGCTGAAGCCGGCAACGCCGGCGCCCGGGCTGATTACTTCCAGTCCTTCAGGGCCTTCTCGACCTCCGCCTTGAAGAAGAAGTAAGCGTCCTTGTTGCCGAGATCCCACGCGATCTGAGCGAACTTCAGCGCTTCGGTCTTGTTGCCCTTGCGGTTCAGAATGTCGGCTTTCACCCAATTGTTGAACCACGTCGACTGGATCTCGATCGACTTGTCGGCGAGCGCGAGCGCCTTGTCGAGGTCCTTGACCGTGTCGGCCATGTAGCGCGCCGCGTTCAGGTGCGGGCGCCACGACGATCCGAGCTCCTTCTCGATGTTGGCGAGAGCCTGCGCGGCCGTGTCAGTGCCGATGGCGACCGAGATGCGGAGCTTCTCCCACTCGACGTCGAGCGAAGCGCCCGCGTCGCTGGTGTCCGAGATGATGAACGCGAATCGCTCGCGGTGCGGGATGGCGGTGGTCTTCGCTTCCACACGGACGGCGTCGTCCTTCTCGTCGTACTGCTTGCCGCCGGCCCAGAGGTCCGTCGCCTTCGAGAGGATAAAGGTCCAGCCCTTCTTGGTCGGCAGCGTCACAACCGCGTAAGTGCCCGCCGAGACGGGCTTGCCGCCCACTGTGACGTCACGGGAGAACGTGATCTTGGTCGCCGCGTTCGCGCCGGTTCGCCAAATCTTGTCGAAGGGGACGAGGTCACCCCAGATAGTGCGGCCCTTCACGGCGGGGCTCGAGTAATCGACCGTCACGTCCGTGAGGCCAACCCGTTGCATGACCTTGGCGGCCGGACTCGGAGCCGGGAGTTCGAGCTGCGCCAGCGCAGGGCTGGCCGCCGTGAGGGCGACGGCGAGGAGGAGGTTCGAGAGGGGGAAACGCATCGATGTGCTCCTGAAGCGGGTGCGGTGTAGGTAGGGTCACAGGGCCGTGGGGCGCATCACGGCGGTCGACCAACCATGGACCGCCGTGCTTTCCGAGCGCCGCTGACGCTCAAGCGGGCGGAAGACTACCGTGCGAGATCACATCCGCAAGCGCCTTCGGGCGTTTCTCCCCATCAGACGCGCCTTGGCGACGAAGTATGGCTCGACCACCCTTCCGGGCGCTCACCTTCTGTGCCACCCTGGCCCTGTGGGGATCTTCGATCGGTACCGAAAGGTGGGGCTACTCGGCCAGGGCGGCATGGGGCAGGTCTTCCTTGCGTTCGACCCCATCCTCGAGCGCTATGTCGCCATCAAGCAGATCGGTCAGGCCATCATCGACCACGCCGAGAACGTGACCTTGCTCGGCTACTTCGAACGCGAAGCCAAGGTGGTCGCGGCGCTACAACACCCGAACATCATTCAGGTGTTTGAATTCGGACAGCCCTCGGGTGAGCCTGCATACATCGTTACGGAGTTTGTCGACGGCATCACCTTCGAGGAGCTCATCGAATCCCGGCCCGTGCTCTCGCCTTCGGCGGTGCTCGCGCTGTTGCTCCCGGTCGCCGAGGCGCTCGAATATGCCCACGCACGCGAGATCATCCACCGCGACTTGAAGCCCGGCAACGTCATGATCTCGCGCCACGGCCGGGTCTATCTGATGGACTTCGGGCTCGCCAAGCCCATGGGCAGCTCTAGCCTCAAGTCCATGATCATCGGCTCGCCGGCCTTCATGGCGCCCGAGCAGATCGAAGGCAAAGAGACCGACCGCCGCACGGACGTCTTCGCCTTCGGGCTCCTCGCGTGGGCGCTCGCGACGGGCGACCTCTTCTTCTCCGCAGAGGCGCCACGCGCCTTCATCGAGATCCTCACCGAGGAGTATCCGAAGCCGAGCCACTTCGAGCGCCTGGGGTCGCCCGAGCTGGTCGAGCTGCTTCGCGGGACGGTGCAGCGAGACCCCATGCGCCGCTTCGATGGCATGCAGCCCATCATCGACCTCATCGAGCGGTCCTTGCCAGCGCTCGGGGTCTACTCGGGCGCGCGTGAAGTCCGAAAGATGGCGGAGAGTTGGGCGCCTCTCATGCCCCAGCAATACACGCTCGGCGCCACGGGCGCGGCGATTCGCGACACGTCCCCCGTCGACCGCTTCGCGCTCGGCCCGGACGTCGTGGCCTCTGATCGCTTCGAAGTCGAGCCCGAGTCCGATTCCGAACCGATACGCGGCGAGCTCCTGCCCCCGGGGCACCATGCTCTCGTCGCGTCCGAAGCCGAGACCGTCGCGGAGTTCGTATTGCCGCAGGCGTCCGAAGCCGCGCTCCGTCGCGAAGCGGACGTCCCGCCACCCGCCGGCCGAGTCGCGATCGACCACGTCGCCACCCGGCCCGCCGCGTGGTCGGACCACGCCGACGTCTCGCCGCTGGCGTTTCACGCGGCGAGCACCGTCGTCGTGCCCGCCGATGGGCACGGGAACGAAGACACGCCCACGGAGCCGCGCATCGACATGCGAGCGGTCCGACAAGCGCCGGCACCTCCCACGCCGGTGACTCCCCCGACACCAGCGCCATCACCGAAGGCGTCCGGCACGGCCGTCCCCGCCGACCCAGTCGCTGCCCTGGACCGAACTCGGCGTCGCCTCTTCGTTCCGACGGCGCCGACCACCGTCGGAGCCCGGGCATCCTTCGTGGAGATCCCCGCTGCTATCGACGACGCCGATCCGCGCCTGGTCGCCCTGTTGCGGTCGGCCACTCCAACGCTCGGTAAGCGGCTCCTGTGGCTGTTCGCATCGCTCGGGGGCGAAGCGTCCTTCGCGGAGCTGCGGCCCCTCCTGTCGCTCATCGACGGCACCGACGCCCGTGAAGTCGGATCGGCGCTGGCGAGCCTCGTCGACGTCGGTTTTGTCGAACAACGCGGCGACGACGCCATCGGGCTCCGGAGCAGCGTCACCGCCACGGACATTCTGGGCCGAATCGGCCGGGATCCTGCGCTCCCACGGGTCCGCGGGGCGATCCTGACACACTTCTTGAGTGAAGCGCGTGACGCCCGCCTCCGCTGCGACCCCGACGAGGTCGAGACCTGGCTGACGCGGGCCGCTACCGTCGTCCGCGCGGATCCCGACGTCCCCACGGTCCTCGTCGCCGACGTGCTCCTTCAGCTCGCGGACGCTGAGCTCGCCGCGGGTCGTCGCGAGTCGGCCCGCGGACTGCTCGACGATGTCTTCGGGCTACGCGGGACGAGCCCGGCCACGGCCGTGCGTCTGCGAATCGGCTTCGCCCACCTCTACGACGCTGAAGGTCGGCTCGAGCGAGCCTTCGACGCGCTCACCGACGGCGCCGCCGCGGCGCTCGAGGCCGGCGAGGACTGGCTTTGGGCCACTGTGGCGTTGCACCAAGGCGAGCTCCAGATCCGAGAAGCCGAGCTGCGCCGTGCGCGCGCCCGCCTGGAATCCATTGGAGATCGCTTGAACGCTGGACCGCCGCGGCTTCGTTGCGCCCTCGCGCTCGCCGAAGTCATCTCGTGGCTCGACGATCCCGCAGCGGCGGCCCATCTCCTCGACGACGCCATCAACCACGCCGAGGGCGACGACGTCGGCCTCGAGACGCGCGCACTCGTGGGGCTCGGCGCGTTGCTCACGCGGGCCGGTCAGTTCACCGCGGCCGAGTCTCGATTGGAGCAGGCACGCGGTACCGCCCGTGCGCTCGGGCTACGCGCGGCCGAAGTCGAGACCCTGGTGGCGCTCGCCGACCTGGCCCGCATCGAAGGCCAGCCCGAAGACGCGGTACGCCATGCACGACGCGCCCTCGCCCTCGCGACCACCCTCCGAGATTCGCGCCGGCACGGGCTCGCCGCCATCGCTCTCTCGCGAGCCCTACTCGACGCCGGTGAGCTCGACGCGGCCCGTCAATCCGCCGAAGCGGCGCTTGCTCTCCTCGCGCCGTGGCGCTTCGACCGCTATCCGGCCGAGCTGGCTATGGTCGGGGTCTCCTTGGCCGACGGCGCCCATCGCGAAGCGACGAGCCGCATCGAACGACTGGATGACGACGTGACCCTACGTGGAATGAAGTGGCCGCTCGTCCGAGAGCTGCGGCGCGCACTCAGCGGCGCGTCGCCCCGCCTCCGGGGCCCCGGCGACCTACCGGATTGCGACGCTCGTGAGCTCCATCGCCTGGTCGGTGGGGCAAACGGACCGGGCTGAGCGGGACTCGCGATCGCTGATTCGGAAAGTCAGGTGTGATCTCATGAACATCCCCGAACAGAAGCCTGCGTTCCCATACTCCGCCTTCCCGGACGGCTGGTACGTCGCCGGCTTCTCAAGCTCCCTCGCGCGTGGCGAGGTGAAGCGCCTCACGGCTCACGGACAGAACTGGGTGCTGTGGCGCACCGAGTCCGGCCGAGCCTTCATGTCAGATGCCTACTGCCCCCACATGGGCGCGCACCTCGGACACGGCGGCAAGGTTCGTGGAGAGGCCATCGAGTGCCCCTTCCACCTCTTCTGTTTCGATGGGAACGGCGCCTGCGTGTCGACGCCCTATGGCACGAAAGTGCCGCCGAAGGCGAAGCTGCCGATGGTCCCTCTCGAAGAGAAGCACGGGCTCCTCCTCGCGTGGTTTCACTCGGAGGGCCACGCGCCGCACTGGCAGGTCCCCGCGCTCGACATGACGGGCTGGCTCCCGCTGGCGACGGAGGAGTGGGTCCTCGAGACCCACCCTCAAGAGACCACCGAGAACAGCGTCGACCTCGGCCATTTGCCCGCCGTACACGGCTATCGCGATGTCGAAATATTGAAGCCGGTGGAGGTCCACGGACCGCTCCTGACGACCCGCTACGCCGTGACCCGAAAGGGCCTGCCCTTCATCACGAAGGACTTCCGAATGGAGTTCACCATCTCGGTCTGGGGGCTCGGCTACAGCTTCGTCGACGTTGAGGTGCCGGCCTTCCGCATGAAGTCCCGCAACTTCGTTCTCGTGAGCCCCATCGACGGCCGGCACTCGTACTTCCGCAGCGCCATGACCGTCTCCGAGGACACCGACCCCAAAGGGCTCTCGCCGGCCCTCGCTATCCTGCCGAAGGCCCTGGCGCTCCGCCTCGTGCGAGCGGCTGCATTTCGCAGCTATGTAGCCGACATCAAACAGGACCTCGACATCTGGCAGACCAAGCGCTACGTCGAGCCACCGGCACTCGCCGTCGGCGACGGACCCATCGGCGTGTATCGCCGCTACTGTCGCCAGTTCTACTCGGAGCTTCGGCCCGCCGCGCAATCCGTGGCGCAGGCCAGTTGACGTCGCGACCGGTCAGCGACCGCGCGCTCGATTCCAGACCGCCGGGAGCCCGATCCGGATGAAGGCCGCATAGTCGTACGTCGGATACGCCGCCTCGATCTCCGCCTTCAGCGCCGCGAGCACCTCCGGAGAGGGGGCGTCCGAAGGCTCCATCGCGCGGACCCGCTCCCAGACCGACAGCAAGTAGGCGCGTTGAGCAGCGATGAGCTCGGGGCCACCCGACGCCCCACGGCCGACGTACACCCGCGACGGCTTCAACGCGGACACGGCGTCGAGCGTCTCCATCCACTCGGGCAACATGCCGAGCTCGATCCAGGCGTGAACGCCGTTCGAGACGAGATCGCCCACGAACACGGCCCCGTCCACCTCCACCACCACGTGCGCCCGGCTACAGCCCACCCCGAGCACATGCAGCTTCAGCGTGAGGCCACCCGCCTCGACCGTCTGGGACACATTGCCGAAACGCTCGAGCTCCGGCGCGTCGGCCGGATAATCCGGGCTGTACTTCTCGAAGAACCACGTCTTGCGTAGCGCATGAACCGCCGGGATCTCGGCCGCCACTTGCTCGGAGGTGATCACGCGCACCCCACGAGCGCGCAAAGCGGCGGCACCATTGAACTTGTCGGGGTTCGGGTGCAACACCACCGCCAGCACGACTTTCTTCCCGGTGGCTCGTTCAGCTTTCTCGAGCGCCAGGACGCCGACGTCGGGCAAGAACTGCGTGTCGATGAGGACGACCCCCGTCGGCCCCTCGATCCAGTGACTGTTGGTCTCGAACACGAAGGGGCGCGACGTGAAGGTCCCCACGGGGACTTCGGCCGTCGACATCACGGCCAGAACACTCAACGCTGCCAACATCACGCCCCTCCACTTGGGTGCCGGGAGCGGGACTTGAACCCGCACGCCCTGAGGCAAGGGATTTTAAGTCCCCCACGTCTACCGATTCCATCATCCCGGCATCGACCGCGGTAGATATCGCATCTTGAGACCAAACGCGAACGGCCCGCCTGCAGGAATGCAAGCGGGCCGTCACGTGGACATCAGATGCCCGAGGCAGGTGGCTAGGACGACCGATTCACGGTGGTCCTAGCTCTGCGAAGGACGATTACTCGTCTTCGCCGTCTTCACCGTCCTCGCCGTCCTCACCGTCGTCGCCATCGTCGCCCTCGGGCTCGTCGGCGCGGTGTCCCTCGTCCTCGTCCTCGTCGTCTTCCTCGTCGTCGTCCTCGCCATCGTCGCCCTCGGGCTCGTCGGCGCGGTGGCCCTCATCCGGAGCCTCATCCTCATCGTCCTCGTCGTCGTCGTCGTCATCGTCCTCGTCGGCGGGCTCATCCATGCGGGTGGCCTCTTCGCCGCCGTCGTCGTC
>JADMJS010000589.1:0-10779 GCA_018780435.1 Myxococcales bacterium | reverse complement strand
CGTCCTCGTCGGCGGGCTCATCCATGCGGGTGGCCTCTTCGCCGCCGTCGTCGTCATCGTCGTCGTCGTCGTCGTCGTCGTCGTCCTCGTCGGCGGGCTCATCCATGCGGGTGCCCTTCTCGCCGTCGTCGTCGTCGTCATCGTCGTCGTCGTCATCGTCGCCGTCGTCGGCCGGGGGCGGCTCGTCTTTCATGACCAGCTTGCCACCTTCCTCTTCTTCACCGTCCTCATCGTCCTCGTCGCCGTCCTCGTCGCCCTCCGGCTCGTCGGCTTGAATCGCGGATGGCTGCATCGGCGCGCGGCTCGCTGACGCAACGGCGGGGAGAGCAACGGCGACACTCGCGGCGACGATCAGCTTGAAGCGATTGATCATGAACGGAACTCCTCATTTCGCAGGGGACGAGCAGCGCCGGTCGTTCGACTCGAGAACCGGGCTGGCCTTCGTGCTCGGGCATGTGCTTCGAGCGGGGCGGCGACTCGCTTAGCCAAAAGCGTGCCAGTAGGCGTCCCCGAGGAGAAAGTGAGTCGGGATGCGGCTTCCAGCGCTTTTGACAGGTCCAAAGTGGGCGACTGGGCCGACTCGGCACACCACACTGTGGCGCCATCACCACAACCCGGAGCGGGAGCTGCGTGTCCTGCGGCGGCCAGCGCCCGGACACGCAGCCCAGGGTTAGGACGGCGCCTCGCGTCACGTGTTCAAGGAATCAGCCCCACCGCCGGCTGACGCTCGCCGGCTGACGCTCGCCGGCCGACGCCGACATTGACCCCGCAAAGTCGACTCCGGCCTTAATTCGAGGCGCTCCGTGCACCGAAGGGCAGTCAGGATCGCCGCACCGTCGTGGCGTCCTACGCAGTTCGGTACCGGGTCGGTCGTCAGGGAGGGGAACATGAAGCTGAGTCAACGAGTCGTCGAGTGCCTCATCGCGGGAGCCGCCGGGCTCCTTCCGGCGGCGGCTTATGCGCAGTCCGTCGCGCCCGTGAGCGCCGAAGACGTCCGCGTCGAGCGCTCCACGCCCGTGTTTGCCGGCGAGACCGTGGTGCGCAGCCGCTTCGAGCCCGAGCACCTCTTCGACGCGAGCGCCTTCACCACTTGGGTGGCCACAGGTGGGGTGGGCGTTCAGCTCGACCTCGCTTTCGCGGGCACACGCTACCTCTCCTCGGTGACGATTCTGCCAGGTTGTGCCGGCTCGAACCGCACCTTTGAGGAGTTCTCTCGACCGAAGACCATCGAGCTCGAAGCCGACGGCAGGACCGTGTCGCTGCAGATACAGGATCGCCGCCGAGCCCAAGAGATCCCCGTTCATCCACCGCTTCCGGCGCGGTCGCTCAGCGTGGTCGTCAAGGAGATCTACGGAGGGAAGCTGGCGGGAGTCTGTATCACCGACCTGATCTTCCACGAGCGCGCCGACCTCGCGCGCGTCTCGGAGGCCGAACGGGAGCGTATCGAGGCGCTCGTGGCGTCCTTCGCCGATCCGGCGAAGGTCGACGACGCCGTGAAGGCGGTCATCGCCGCCGGCCCGGCAGCGCTGTCCCGGCTTGAGCTCGCCCTTCAAGGGAGCGACCGAGGTGTGCAGATGGCCGCGCTTCGGGCGTACAAGGGGCTCGGCGTCCCGGCGGCTGCACCGGCGCTGCTCGCCTTCTGGACCCGAGGACCCGGTCCCGAGCTACGCGCCATCACGCTTGAAGCGCTGGCGAACTGCGGCGACGGGAAGGCGCTCCCCGTGCTCGCCGCCATGATGACGGACGCCGATCTCTCGGCGGCGGACGCGGCCGCGAAGTCGATAGGCCAATACGGCAAGGCCGCGGTGCCGCTGCTCGCGCGCCTCCTCGACAGCCCACACGAAGACGTGCAGGCCCGCGTTCTCAAAGCGTTGGCTGGCACGCGAGATCCACGCGCGGTCGCACTCGCGGTCCCGTTTACGAAAGCACGTCACTCGTCGGTACGCGCCGCCGCCGCGCGGGCTGTCGCCGGAGCACGAAACGCGGAAGCCGCGGCCATCTTGGCTCGGCTGGTGTCTGACCCGCACCCCGTCGTCCGGGTCGCGGTCGCCAAAGGGCTACGGGACATGCCCGGCGACGAGGCTACCCAGCTCCTCGCCGACCTGATGCGCGATGGCGACGAGTTCGTCGCACGAGTGGCGATCGCCCGAGCCGCGCGTCGCCACGACGGCGACCGGCAGCTCGCCATCTACCTCAGCGAGCCTACGGCCCCACACGGCGAGCTCGCCATCTCACTCCTCGCTCACCACCGTTCGCCGTCGTCATTGCGCTTCATGCTCGACGCGCTACGACGTGGCGAGGCGCGTTACCGCTTCGCCTTGCGTGAAGCCATCGGCGCCTATGGAGCGCAGGGCATGCAGGCGATCGCGGTCGCGGCGCTCGAGGACGATCGCCTCCGAGCCGACGCGGAGGCCATTCTCGGCGCCGGGGGCCACGCGGCCGTTCCGGTCCTCGCTCAGGTCCTCGACAAGGCCGGCGACAACCCGCCCATCTTCCTGATCCGTGCGCTCGGGGCATCAAAGGCCGTTGACGCCATTCCGTTGCTCGACCGCGTGTGGTCGCGTGGTCTCCTGAGCCTTCAGATCGAGACCCTCGCGGCGTATGCGCGGTTCCCGGCCGCCCTCGTCTCTGGACGTATCCTGGCCGGGCTGGAGGCGTCCGACCTTGAGGTGCGTGCCGCGGCGGCCACGGCGGCCGGGCAGGCCGGCGTCGAACAGGCCGCCCCGCTCCTCGTGGACGCGCTGAAGCGCAGCTTCGCGCAGGGCGATGACCCGCTCGCGATCCCGAAGACGAAGCTCATCGAGGCGCTCGCCAAGCTGCGCGATGTGTCGGCGGAATCGGAGATCGTCGGCGCGTTCTGGTCCCACGACGCCCGCCTCGACGTTCGTCTCGCGGTGATGCGCGCGTGTCAGACGCTCGAGACGGCCGGCTGCATCGACCTCCTCGGCCGTGCCGGGAGCCATCCGAACGCCGAAGTCCGCGCCGCGGCGAACCGACTCCTCACCGCCGACTTCGAATGAACCTTTGTATTAGCGGGGCGCAGCCGGCGGGGTCGGGAGCTCGCTGCGCACCGACAGGTTCCGAAATCGGGCGGAGCCTTGGTACAGGTAGACTCCGAAGAGCGAATAGCGGCGGTCACGGGTCTCGGGTTCGTCGAAGACGACCTGATCGTTCACCTTCACGACGAGGCGCCGACCTGACACGGTCACGGCCACGGTGACCCACTCGTCCTGGGGGAGATGCGGTTGGGCCTCTTCGACCGTGGAGATGTGGGTCGCTGACTTCGCGCGACGCAAGGTCACCTGATCTCGAGAGAGGTCGATGAGGTAATAGTACGGGTATTCGCCGTGGTAGTTGTTGCCCAGGATGAGGCCCGTCGTGCCACGCTCAATCTGCACGTCGACGCGTAGCGTAAAAGCGCCGTAGGGCAGCTCGCTCTTGATGAGGTAGTTGTAGTTCTCGTCGCCACGGCCGACGATAGCGCGGTCCTCGACGGTCCAACTGCCGCCTTCGTGAACAGTCCATTCGTCGATCGACAGGCCGTTGAAGAGCTCACGCCAGCCCGACGGCATCGCCGCCAGCCCCCACAGGTACGATCGCCACTCGGCGTCGATGCGGTTGAGGTCATCGCCGAAAGCTTGGCGAAAGGCCGTGAGGCCGTCGACGTCGTTCCGGATCGCCCGGTAGAACTTGGGGAAGGCCACGTCGTAAGGTGGCGTCTTCACGAGGAAATCGAGGAGCCCCCACGCTTGGGCGTAGTAGAGGTTCATCGACGTGCCGCTGTAGTTCTCGCTCGGCGCCGTCAGGAGCGTGGTCAGGTGGTTCAGCGACTTCGTGTTCAGCGCGTTCACGAGGTAGGCGATCTTGGTCTTGTTGCGTGCGGCGATGCGGATGTCGTCGCCGTCGACTTCGAAGCTCCCGAAGTACTCCGCGAGTCCTTCATCGAACCAGATCGGCCAGTTTGGCTTGCTATAGCGGAAGAAGTGATGGTCCTTGAAGACCTCACCCATGATCGCGTGCAGGATCTCGTGAAAGTAGAGCTGCAATGAATTGTTGTAGCGGTAGGTCACGATCGTGCGGGTCGCACCGTCGTAGTAGCCGCCGTTGTTGACGAGCTGCGGCGCGTTCCGGCGTGCCTCGCGCTGATACTCCTCTTGCCGCTCCCAGACGACGATCGAGATTCGGAACGGTTCGATGCTGTCTTGAAGGAGGGCCGGCAGTTGCGAGCTCAGCTGCGTGTAGTAGCTGTCGAGCTTGCGGCCGAGGGCCGTCGCGTAGGCTTCACTTGAGTTGGTACGGATGACGAAGTGGCGCGTCGTAAACGGACGCAGTCCCGTCGACCCGTTGGGCGGGCGCTTCTGCGCCGCCGCCGTGCAGGCGATCGTGAGCGCGAAGAAGCTGAGGAGGAGACGGTGACGGGTCAAGTGGCTGTCCGGGGCGCCTCGGGATGCGCCCCGGAAGTGTCGAAGCCACGTGCCCTCATGTCAAATCTGAAGGCTCAACTCACCAGCGAGCCGCGTAGCCCCGCGTGTCGTAGTGAACGAAAGTCGAGTAGAGGCCGATACCGCCCTGCTTCATGCGGCCCGAGGCGATGAGAGACAGGACTTTGGCGCGGACCTGACGCGGCGTCATGCCTGCGACCGTGATGTCGGCCGCCATTCCGCGCACGTGATAGCTGTTCTTGGCGCCGCCGACCGCACGATTGTGCGCAGGCGACCGGTAGCCCGATGTGATGCCGATTGGACCGACTTCCGCTCGAAGCACCTCCAGGTTCTCGGCGAGCTCGCGCAGCACGGGGATGACGCTGCGCGGAAAGCCGGCGCCGTCTTTGCTGCGGAACTCGTTCAGTGCGAAGTGGGCGGTGAGGCCCCCGTCACGCACCGGCTGCGGATCGGCGTCGGGCTCCGGTTCGGGCTGGTTGGGCGTGGGGGCGTCGTGGTGGACCTGCGCGTCGAGAGTGCGCTTCGTGGCCGGTCCAATCTTGCCGTCGACCTCGAGCCCGTTCTGCGACTGGAAGCGGGCGATGGCCTCGACCGTGTTCGGGCCGAAGTCGCCGTCGTCCGGAGTCCTCACGACGTTCTGATAACCCCGAATGGTCTCTCGCGAGAAGCGCTTGCCGCGGTTGTAACGAATGGCGGTCTGCTCCTGCGCTCCCGTGAGCAGGTTCGGTCGTGCGCGGGGGCGCGGGACCGCCGCCGAGAGCGCGGCGGTGCCTTCCGAATGCGTCGCCACTCGGAGCGACGCGGGAGATGCGTTCGTCGCGCTCGGTGCGGCGGCCGAGTTGGCTGTAGCCGCGGCGACCGTGTCGTTCTGCAACATGTGGGAGCCCCTTGTCCCCACGATGGGGTGTTCCGTTCCGGGTTTCGATTCCCCAGCAACGCGATGAGCAGTCGCTAAAGGCTGGAGAACGCACGTGCGTGCGGGCCCGAGCAAAGAGTGTGCCGAGCGCGACGGAACTTGATAAAGGACGCGGGTGACCTCGACGTCTGAAAAGCGCTGGTTCGGTCTGCCTCCGAGCACCCTCGCCATCATCGCCGGCGCGGGGGTGGTGCTCGCCGTGCTGGCCCTCCTCTCGGACGGGGCCTACCACGACGACGATCTGACCCACTACCTCTTCGCCCGCGACGCGTGGCGAGACCCCTCCCTGCTCCTGAACGCGTGGGGGCGCCCCGGCTTCACCATCCCTTACGCGCTCGTCGCATGGATCGGAGACACCGCCACGGGGTTCACGGCCTGCCGGCTACTCAGCGCCGCGTTCACGGTCGCGACCCTGGTCCTCGTCGCCCAGATCGCGCAGTCGCTGCGGGGGAATCCCGTCAGCTCGGGGCGCCTCGAGAGGGCGCTCGGGACCGAGGCTGCCGCGGTGGGGTGGCTGCTTGCGACGCCACTCTTCCTGCACCTCGGGACGACGACGCTCACCGAGACCGTCTGCGCGCTCTATCTGGCGGCGGGGACGCGGGCGCTGACGCGAGGTCGACCGAACGTGGCGGCGACCTGGATCGCACTCGCGCCGCTAGCGCGTCACGAAGCCGTCGTCCTGGTCGTCGCCTGCGCCGCGGCGTTCGCTTGGCGCCGCGAGTGGCGAGCGGTACTGCTGACCGGATGGGCCCTGGTCGCCGCGAACGGGGTCGCGGCGGCACTCGGCTGGGCGCTCCCGTCGGCGGTCCTCTTCGAAGGACAGCCCGAGGGCGCCGCGAAGTACGGCACGGGCTCGCTCACCTTCTACCTCGTGCGCTGGGTCGAGGCCTGTGGGCCATTGCTCGTCGTGCTCGCCGGCGCTGGCGGCGTGGCGCTCGTGCGGGGCGCCGCGCGCGGGCGCACGGGTCACTGGCGTGCCGCTTGGCAGAGTGAGGACGGACGCCGCCTCGTCGGAGCGCTGATCGGCCTCGGCGCCCTCGGCTATGTCGCCCTCCAAACGCTTCTCTACTACCGGAACACGCACGCGAGCGGCGGCTACGCTCGGTTCCTCGTGCCCGTCGCGCCGTGGATAGCGCTGTGCGCGTGGGAGGGGGCCCGGCGCGTCGTCGGGCCCAAGCAGCGGGCGCACCAAGCTGCGATCGCGGTCACCGGGCTCCTGCTTGCGACGGCCGTCGCTTTTGAACGCGGTATTTTTCTCGCCAAGCTCGAGACCATCGCGCCACCCGGCGTCCTGGGCGTGCTCCCGTCCCTCGCAGACTGGGTCACGAGCCTCGCTGCCCTCGGCGCCGTGTTGCTCTTCGCGGCGCTACGTTTTCCTCGGGCGGGGCAGGGGGTGCTCGCCGTCCTGCTGGTGCTGCAGTCCGTCCAAGTCGCGCTCTTCCTGCGACCGCACCGCCTCGGCGTACGGCCTGCTGCGGTGGTCCTCGCCACCCGCACGGCGCTCGAGGCCAACCCGACTCGGACGCCCCTCTACTCCTGGTCGGTCTGGGCCAGCTACGAGACGCGGGACGTGCTCGGCGATGGGCCCATTGGGTCGTCGGCGCACGAGGCGCTCTATACAGGGCTCCACGGTGACGGCGTGGCGCCGTGGCTCGCGGCGCCGCCCGGCGCGCTCCTGGTGTGGGACGACGGCCCCGAGACGGGCGTCGCGCTGTCCGACCTGTTGCGGACCGTCCCCGCCGACGTACGTGCACGGACCGGCGGCCACGGGACGCCCGAAGTCGTCACCCTCGTCAAACGATGACGCTCTCGTGGCGCCTCAGACGAGGAGGTCGAAGGTCCCGGCGATCGTGTCTCGGCCCACGGTCATGGTGTGGACCTCGTCCGGGCCGTCCGCGATCCGGGCGGCGCGAGCGTGGCGATACCACCGACCGAAGGGCACGTCGTCGCTGTAGCCGAGGCCGCCGTGGAGCTGCATCGCGTCGTCGAGTGTGCGGCAGAGCAGCGACGCCACGTGGTTCTTGCACATCGACGAGTAGGGCCTCGCCTCGATGTCTCGGCCTTGTTCGAGGAGCCACGCGCAGTGGAACGCCATGAGGTTGCCGGCGTGGATCGCGGTCGCCGCGTCGGCGAAGACCTTTTGTACGAGCTGATGTTTGTCGAGGGTCTTGCCGAAGCTGACACGCTCTTGCACGTAGCGGCGGCTCAGCGCGACGGTGCGATCGGCGAGCCCGAGCCAACGCATGCAGTGGGTTAGGCGGGCCGGCACCAGCCGCGCTTGCGCGAGCCGGAAGCCGTCACCGACGCCGCCGAGGAGCTGCTCGTGGCCGACGCGGACCCCGTGGAAACGAAACTCGGCCTCGCGGTGCTGAAGCAGCGGGGGCCCGAAGGTCGGGATCTCGCGTACGAGCTCCACGCCGGGCGCGTCTCGGTCGACCAGGAAGAGGGTCGCGCCTTTGCGCGGGTCGTCCGACGTGCGGGCCATCACGATGAGGACGGCCGCTTGGGCGCCGCCCGTCGTGTACCACTTGTGCCCGTCGATGACCCACGACTCGCCGTCAAGGCGGGCGGTCGTGCGCAAGTTCGTGGGATCGGCGCCTGCGCCCGGGGCGGGTTCGGTCATCGCGAACGCGCTCGTGATCTCCGCGCGGGCGAGCGGTCCGAGCCACCGGTCACGGGCCTCGGGGCTGGCGACCCGCAGAAGCAGGTCCATGTTGCCTTGATCGGGCGCGTCACAGTTGAAGACGCGGGCGCCGACCAGTGAGCGACCCATCTCTCGAAAGAGGACGCACATGCCCATAGGGCCGAAACCACGGCCGCCCCACTCGGTCGGCAGGTGAGGGACCCAGAGTCCTTCGGACCGGGCCCGAGCCTGCAGGCTGAGGAGGGTCTCCGGGTTCAGCCCCCGCTCGTCCTCCGCGATGATCCGCTCTTCGACCGGGATGACGTGCTCGTCCATGAACGCGCGGACGGCGCGGCGCGCCGAAGCGAGCTCGGGAGAGAGGTCGAAGTTCATTGGGCACCTCCGGCTGGGCCCGCGTCCCGGTTCCACGCGACATCGAAGCGCGGGTTCACGGCCGAGAGCATCTCGACGAGCGAGGCGCGGGCGTGTGCCCAGACCAGCGAGCCCGGGCCGGCCTCGCCGACGTCACCGCGTCGAAGGGCAGCGACGAGGTCTCCTTCGAGGCTCTCCGTCCCACGCGCGCCGTCCCGAAAGCCGAGCGCGCCGAGGCGGGACCGTTGCGCCGCGTCGATGGCGCTCCCGAGGCGCTGCTCGGCGGCGAGTGTCGCCGCGACGTTGGCCGCAATCAGCGTACGGAAGGCGAGCCCGGCGTCCGAAGCGGAGTCGCCTCCCGCCCGCAAGCGAGGCACCACGTCCCGGCTGAGGAAGGTCGCGAGGGCGTCGAGGAGCTCTTCACTCGTGGGTCCGATGATCATGGTGCCGCCTCGATGAGTCGCATCGCCTCGAAGGCCATCTCGGAGGCCCGGCGGCCGATGGCGAGAAACTCGAGGTCGCCTTTGCCGGCGCCGGACGGGCCGGGCAGGGCGGCGGCCCGATACCGATCGGCTTGATCGAGGCATCCGGCCGCCCACCGCGCGTTCCCATAGACCTCCCACCAGTGGATGGCGCGGCGGTCGAGCTCGCGTCCGGCGGCCGACTCATAGGCCGCGTAGAAGTCATCGCGAGCCGCGAAGCCGCCGATGGGGCGGTCCAGGTGGCCGAAGCGCCAATCCCGGACGGCGATCCAGCCGAGGTCTTCCTCCGCGGCTCCGAAGTGCGCGAACTCCCAGTCCAGGATGGCGGAGAGGCCGGCCGGTGAGACCAGGAAGTTCCCGGTTCGGAAATCGCCGTGGACGAGCACGCGGGGTCCGGCTGGCGGCGCGTTTCGCACGAGCCAGGCGATGACGAGCTCGAGCGCCAGCAGTGGCGTTCGAGACGCGCGGAGGAGGCTTTCGAGCCGACTGAGGGCCGCCTCGGCGGGATCGCTGTTGCCGAGACCCGCAATCGGCAAGGGCACGTCCGTCGCGACCGAATGGACCTTGGCGAGCTCGATGGCCAGCGCCGTCGCGAGCCCGCTACGGGCGGCGGCAAGCTCCGGCCGTTCGAGGACCTGTCGACCGATCGCGGTGCCGGGCATGAACGCCGACAGGTAGCCCCAGCCCGGTCGGCCCAGCAATCCTCGACCGAGGAAGCGCGCCTCCGGGGTGAGCACGTGGGCCGCACGGGCGGCCGCGATGACCTCGAACTCGGCCGCTCGGTCGATCGAACCCGCGAGAGAGCTGGGGGCGTCGTGCCGCAGCACCCAGGTCTCTTTCCGACCTGAGCGGGTGAGGTCGACCCTCAGGTTGTCCTGGCACGCGCCACCGGCGAGTGGGGTGACCGAGAGCAGCTCGACCACCTCGCCGGCGAGCTCGGTCAAGACGGCTGCCGAGACCCCATTGTCCTGCGTCGCTCCGCGTTCCGCGTGGCTCACGATCGGTCGACCATTAGTATAAGGTGTACGTGATGTTGCAGCTGTACGAGCCGTCGCCCACGAGCGCGGGATCCGAACGAACCTTCTCGAAGATAGCCTTGAAGCAGTCCTGCACGGCGGCGGGCTGGCCCGTCGAGAGGCCGCTCGACGTCGAGCCGGCGTTGCGGTTCATCGAGGTCGAGAGTGACGCCGAAATGAACTTGGGATCGGCCTTCGCGGCTGCTTCGAAGCAGGCCGAGACCTCCTTCTCGTGGGCCGTGAAGAGCCCCTTGACCACCTTCTCGTCCCAACCTTCGATCGTGCAGTCTGCTGGCAGGAGACGGGGGTTCTCTTTGGGCTTCAGCGAGTCGCAGATCGACTTGATGAGGTCCTTGTGCGCTCCGGCTGGCCCGGACTTGCAGATCCAGGTCTTCTCGGGGCCCATCATCTTGACCGACACGCCGCCGCTGCCCGTCGACGACATGCGCCCAGTACCGTTCCCCTTCTCGCCGATGGAGATCGTCACGGTCGGGAAGCCCGGGGCTTCGAGCACGACCTCGGAGCCTTTCTCCTGCGCCGTCACGTTGTTCGGGACCGACAGCGACAGGTCGAGCGACTCGAAGCGCTTCGTCTCGAGCGCGCCCGGCGTGTACGTCGGCTCGGCGGCCGGGGCCTCTTCTTTCTTGCACGAGAGGGTCACGAACGTGAGGACGGTCAGAGAGAGAGGCACACGGCGTGCGGCCGACAGGTTGCGAATGAACATGGAAGCTCCTCGGAGTTCAAGCGCGTCCGGGATAGGGCGACGGAGCGGCGACAACCGGGCCCACCCCTCGGGCGCGACGTCAGTTGTGTGAGGCGGTGCCTTGGTCGAAGGACCCGCCGAGCCAGTGGAAGTTGTCGATGAGCACGAGTGAGTCCCATGACTCGTCGCTGGTGTCGTGGATGTGGAAGAGCAGGGTGAAGGTCT
>JADMJS010000767.1 GCA_018780435.1 Myxococcales bacterium | reverse complement strand
GCCCGACCCGAAGGGTCCTGGGTGATGCGCCGCGACTCGGGCGCAGCGCGTCCGTATGGGCCGGGTAAGGCGCACACGGGGGTGGGGCGTTCTCCCCTCGTGAGGATCAGGTGGTGTGGCGTGGTCCCGGGAAGGTGCGCGCGAGATGCGCATCCACCCGGTCCTTCGTTACGCCGAAGCGGCGCCGAGACGCCTCGCGAGCGGCCTGCACTCGCCCCGGTCCGTCCTGTGCGGGCGGTGCCCGAAGCGTGCGTGCGGTGAAGGCGGGTAGTGGCAGCCCGTCGGCAAGGAGCCGAACGGCAACCTGGTGCCGCGCGAGACGCGTGAGGTCGACATCGGTGAGGACCGGCGCCAGATCGGGCGCGAGCTCGGCGGCGTCCTCAGCACCTAGACGGAAGTAGACGCTCGTGCCGACGTTGCCACGAATGGCAGCGGCCAGTGTCTCGGGCAACTGCGCGCGGAACTGGTGGGCCATGGTCACGCGCAGTCCGAACTTGCGCGCCTCGGCCAGGATGGTGCCCATCCGCTCGCCCGCGAAGTGCTGGAACTCGTCGAGGTAGAGCGACACCGGTGGTTCGGGTGTTCGCCGAGACAGCATCACGGCTTCGAGCTCCGCGAGGAGAAGTCCTCCGAGGAGGCTGGCGACGTCCTCGCCGAGGCGCGCCCTGGAGAGCGCCGCCACGAGGACCCCGCCCGCGTCGAGGTGACGTGCAAGATTCACGCGACTCGCCTCGTAACCGAAGATGCGACGGAGCGTGGGATTCGCGATGAACGCGCCGAGCTTGTTCGTGACCGGGAGCACCGCTTCTGCCTGAAGCCCCTTGGGAAGCTTCGGGAACTCGCTGAGCCAGAACGCGCGAAGGAGTGGGTCCCGTGCACGCGTGGCCAAGCGTTCGCGGAGGGAAGGTTCGATGAGGAAGCGGTACGCCAAGAGCAGCGACGCCCGCTCCGACACGAGTACGGTCGCGAGGCACGCGCGCAGAAGGTGTTCGAGCCGTGGTCCCCACGAGTCGGCGAAGAGCCGGTGCAGCACCGCGACCAACCGACTCACGCGAAGGCTCTCGCTCCCCTCACCGCGGAGCGGGTTCCAGGGGATCGGGAACGCTTCGTCGCCCGGATCAAAGACGAGGACCGGACGATCCGGCCGCGTGTACGCGAGGGCCGCTTCGGCGAGGTCGCCGTGCGGATCGAGGAGCACGA
>JADMJS010000432.1 GCA_018780435.1 Myxococcales bacterium | reverse complement strand
GCTGGATCTTCACGACGTTGCCCTTGACGCCGAAGTCCGCGAGCTTGGCCTCGAGAGTGCCAGCGAGGACGTTCAGCGCGTCCTTGTCGACGGCGGTACGCTTCGGCGGGTCGTAGTCGAGCAGGCTGAGCGACGGGTATTCGTAGGGGAGCGACGGTCCGTCGAGGGGCAGTCGCTCCTGCTCCGCGAAGGCCGGTGGGAGCGCGACCGGGAGCATCTCCTCAATGACGAGTGCGCCATTCTCGTCCACGGTCTGAGGCGTGGCGCTGCCGGGCGGTCGCCGGATGATGACGCCGCCGCCGTCGTCGGCCGAGGGCTGACTAGCGGGGCTCACCGGTCGTGGCGTGGCCGGGACCGGCGATGAGGGGGCCGCGACGGGACCACGCGGCGGCACGCGGAGGTCCGGCGGGGCGCTCTCGCTGACGCGCGAGGTGTTGTTCATGGCCGGGGCTTCGCCGATCGAGACTCGGGGCACGGACGACGCGCCGGCTTGGGCGGCGGCCAGCGCGCGTGCGGCCGCTTGGGCCTGTGCCGCGGCTTGGGCTTGGGCGACCTGCGCCACTTCGAGTGCACGCGCGGCGTCGAGGACGGGGTCCGGACGCGCGGCATCGGCCGTACGGAGCGCTTCGGCGTGGCGTACTGCGGCTTCGCGGTCGGCCTCTTCCTTAGCGACGGCTCGTTCGGCCCTCCAGCGATCGAGCTGGACGAGCGCGTAACGCGCGAAACGTGCAGGCGAGCTGGCCAGCTCCATCATCGTGAGGCCCGAGAGCCGGAGCACCGACGCGCCGAGAGCGCTGCTGGCGATGATGAGCGTGCCCGGTGTCGCGAAGAGCGTGCGGGCAATCTCACCGACCCAGGCGCCGACGAGGCCGCCGGGCATGTGGCCGAAGGGCCGGTAGCTCTTCAGGAGGACGTGGGCGAGGACGTCGCCGAAGATGACGACGGCGAGATAGGCGATGAGCCCGCCGCCCGAAACGGTCGGGCGCCGGCCGGCGAGGAGGAGCCCGCCGAAGAAGAAGAAGGTCGAACACGCGAAGAGCGCGGCGAGGCCCACGACCCGATAGAGCAGATCGGCGATGTGCGCACCGACGGGCCCGATGAGGTTCTGAATGGGGCCCGAACGGAGGCGGTGGTCGAGGGAGATGTCGCGGGGGTCGAAGGAGACGAGGCTGAGCAGGAGCAGGATGGCGAAGGCGGTTAGGATGAGACCGTAGATCTCGAGGCCAGCGCGGCCCGATGGCGCCGGCGGGGCCTTCGGAAGGACCGCCTTGGAGGCGCGCGTACGCCCGGCCGGTCGCCCCGGCTCCCCGGGGTCCGGCGAGAGGCTCGCCTTCTTCAACTGACTGACCGTTCCCACGAAGACACCTGTAATGCGCCCGACACAGCTCGGCGCGACGGCGGAGTATCTGCCGGACGAGGCCGAACGACCAGTTTTCCCACACGCGCTGATCGTCAGCACGGCGCGTGGGTCACTCGGTCTCCTTCTCCTTGAAGAACTTGGGGGAGCCCATCATCGAACACTCGCCGCTGCGGTCCATGTCGCCGTAGCCCGTACGCTCGAAAGTCGACCATTCGCCGTCGCAGTCGAGGTCGGCATAAGCGGAGACGGTGAACATGGCGTCCCTGCCGACGCCCGAAGATGTATACGCGTAATGGAAATAGTGCGGGTCATTCATCTGAAATAGCAGGGCGCTCCAGGTTTCCCCTGCCCAGTCGGACGCGGACGGGTTGCATCTCCCTTCCGTTCCGCGCGTCCCGTCGCAGCAAAGCGACGTGAGCGGCGGCGTCGCTGGAGCGCTGGGCGGGAAGGCGCACGGCAATTTTTCGCCGGTGGCCATGGCGACTCGCGGTGCGGTGAAGTAGCTCGCGGATGCCTTGTAGATCTTGTCGAGCTGGTCGATGGCTTCGGTCGTCTTGGCTCGATGTGTGTACTTGACGAACGCCGGTATCGCGACGGCGGCCAGGACCGGCACGATGAACATGACGGAGTGCTGCATCGCGAGCGATGGCGTGGCACCGACGAGCGTGGTTGGATCCTTTTGCCGAAGGAGCTCGAACTTTTCCAAGTCCGCGAGGGTCGCCTGGGCCATGACCGAGAGGATCGCGGAACCTGGAAACTGTTGCTTCGTGAGCCCTTCGACCTCAGAACGGAGCTTCCCCATCGTCGCGGCCCGGAAGGTCTGGTAGCCGGACAGGAGTGCCGTGAGTGCCTCGGCCTTTCCGACGAGGGCCGCGTGAACGGCGATATCAGACGAGAGGACGATGGCCCCCGCTTCGAGCCCATCGGTCGGAAAGACCGGTGGCAGGTCGTCCGGAATGGCGATCGTCACGAGGGCGGCGCCGTCCGGGACGTTAGCCAGCGCGCGCGTGTGTTGGGGGCGGCGGTCGTCCTTGGCGGCCGGGGCGACCGCGAAGCCGGCGCGGTTTCCAAAGAGGATCTGCCCGCCTCGGAGGGCGATGAAGAGGTCTTCGTCGAGCTGGAGCGCGGGAGCGCCGCCGACGTCGGCCGGCGTGAGCCCCGGAATGGCCAGTTGGCCGTCGAAGGGGCCCGTGACCGTCGCCAAGAAGGCCTGGCGAGTGGGGCTCGATGCCCAGATGCTGACGGAACGTGCGGCGAAGAGGTCGATGCCGAAGTCCTTTCGGCTCGCGTCGCCAAGCGACTTTCTAAGGACCTCCGGCGTCGTGGTCGACGGGACGAGCGCCATTCCCCCGAACGCGGCCGCGTCGAAGAAAGCGCCGACCATCACGGTCGCCGCAATGGCGGTGTCGGCGGGCACGCCCGCCAGGAAGGCCTCATGCGCGGCACGGGCCCCCGACCAGCCTGAGGCCACGGCGCCCGTCGCGACGGACGTGCTGCCCGTCGACGAGCCCGTACCCTCTGCCGGCGAGGGCGACTTGGTGCACGATGACGACGCCATCGAGACGGCGAGGATGGACGCGACGAGAGAAGAGTGCGCGCGGCGCATGACGACCTCCGGTATAGGAGGGCCGAGCCTACCCCACGTGCACGTCCGCGCAAGTCGACTCGCGAAAAACGTCGGAAGATCAGGCGTGAACGACTCGGTCGCGGCCTCCATGTTTGGCGGCGTACATGGCGGCGTCGGCGCGGGCCAGGACGGACGCGGCGGGCTCGCCCGGTCGCCACGTGGCCACGCCCACCGACGCAGTGACCTGGAGTGACCCGTGCGGGGCCGCGGGCCGAGCCTGCCGGATGTTGTCGAGGAGCCGAGCCGTGAGGCGCTCCGCCGTCGGAGGATCGGCGTCGCGCACGAGGATGCAGAACTCCTCCCCGCCGTAACGTGCGACGAGGTCATCGCGGCGCGGGAAAGTACGGACGAGCGCGTCGGCGGTCGCCCTGAGCACGGCGTCCCCGGCGGCGTGGCCGTGCTGGTCGTTGAGGCTCTTGAAGTGGTCGAGGTCGACCATCACGACCAGGAAGGTGGTCCCGGTGCCCGCCGCGAGCAATACGGTCTTCTCGATGGCCTTGTCGAGTCCGCCGCGGTTCGTGACTCGCGTGAGGGCGTCGAGCTCGACCTCCTGGCGGGTCGTTTCGAGGTCCTCGCGCAAGCGGCTCATCGCCTCGCCCATCGATCGAAGCTGCTCTCGAAAGGTCTTTCGGCGCTTGTCGAGCGACCCGCGGATCCCCTCGACGACGGCCGGGACCATGACTGTGAGCAGGTCCACCTGCCCCGCCGCGGCGGCGCGTTCGAGCCGAGCGAGGTGGGCGTCGATGTCGGCGTCGGTGTTCATGTCCTCGGCGAGCAGCCCCCGTACGCCGCGGACGAGGTTTGATACGGCGGTCCGGAAGCCGCCCACGTTGTCCTCGACGTATTGTCGCTCCCCCTTTCGGCGGGACTCGAACCACCGCCGAAGCTCGGCGATGTCGGCGCCCGTAGCGAGCCCCTGCTCGGCGCCGACGCCAATGAGGATTCGGCGGGCCCACCGGTCGGCTTCGAGCGCGAATACGTCCAGGCTCGATCTCACGTCCGCCTTGGCCTCTCCGGGGGCCACCGCAGGCCCTCGAGCCTCGCCGATCTCGAACGCGACTCGTCCAAACGAGCGCACGAGTGACGCGAGGACGTCGAGTGCGTCCCCAAGCGCGAGCTTGCCGGGGGCCGGAGTAGGTGTGATTTGAGACGAGTGCATTACCAGCCACCGTTCCTGATCAAAAGGGCCCGTGATCCGAACCAGTCGGACGGCGGGGCCGTTTGGTGTGAATCGGGACAGTCGGCCCTGAATGAAGGCGCATCGTGAGTGTGGACAAACGGGGCGATTCGCCTCACTGCGGTACTGCGCAAGCAATACCCGGACGTACCCAAACGGACCACGGTAGTGGCAAGACGCCCCGACATTCGACATAGCCGAGGGTGGTGAGTTCGGCCCGGATCGGACCTTGTTCTGCGAAGTCACCGACAAACCTGGGGATGTCCACAGAGAGTCGGCGCACGTATTCCAGTGTGTCTCGCGTCGCCCAGTCGACGGCGGTGGCGCGATGCGGCACGAGGCGAACGGGCGAGTCGGCGTGAAAGAAGGGGCCAATTGTGCGCGCGTGTCCGTCGGCATCGAGGTATCTAGGCATGTGCAAACCCGTGAATGCCAAGGTGATCGACCCAGGAGCGGGGCGATTCAGCGTCATGACGGCGGTCGTCGGTCCCATCGGGAGGCGGGCGAGCTGCTGCCGGATGGGCGCGAGCGCCTCCGCGTCGAGAGACGCTCCGATGGTGCTCACGCCGGCCAGAAGCGCCCCAGCGACCAACGCCGACACTTCGACGCGTCGCGGTGACTCGCCCGAATCGGCAGTGACGGGCGCCGACGCCCAGACCGCCACGAGCAAAATGGCCGCAGGCCAGAATCGTGTTGCCAGGTGGACGATGCGGGGGACGTCGAGGAAGTCCGGCGCGACCAAGCAGACGAGCCCCAGGAAGAGCGTGGCAGCCGGGAGGAGCGGTGACGCGGCGCCCACGCGAGATCGGCGCCCCTGGACGGCGAGGAGCACGAGCGACAGCAGGACGGCCAGCGCGAGGGCGGCGTCTGGGCCCCCGCTCGTGGCGCGACTGAGATAGTCGGGGAGTGCGAGCAGGCGCTCCCATGGGTCTCCGACTTTAGGCGCTTCACCGGCGGATCCGGTGGATCGGGCGCGGAGGACGACGGCCGAGGCAGCCAGGAGCGCCGTGCCCCCCCGAGTGGCCGCGGCGAGCACGTTCGGGGACGCGGCAACGACGAGCAGCGCGAAGAGGGCCGCTCCGAAGGTGTGGATGCCCGAGAGCAGGACGGCCGCGACTGCCGCCGCCGAGAGCGCGGCGACACGCGACGCGAGCCGCGTAACGACCGCGGCGGCCGCAAAAGCCGCGGTCATGGAGAGGAGCCAAGGGAGAAATCCCATCGCGGTCGGCGTGGCCCACGCGACGCCCACCGCGACGCCAAGTGGGGCCCAGGCTCGACGGGCGCACGCGCGAGCGAATGCGACAGCGGCCGCCGGCAAGAGCCCGAGCGCGAGGGCGAGGAGGAGTCGGTTCGCCCACTCGGCTGAGCTGACCGCGGCGAGCCAGCCGGCGAGCGTGTAATAGAGGGAGGAGTGCCCGAAGCCACTCACCACTTCATAGAGGCCGGTCGCGTCGCCGCCCTGCCAGATCGCGGTCGCGGCGCAGTGGGCCGGAAAATCCTGGAGGGGGACGACGGGGAGGAGGAGCGGCGGGAGCGCCAGGACGAGACCGGCGACCACGACTGCCCACGCGAGCCAGGGCCGCTCGGTGGAGCCGGCGACGAAAGGGCGCTCGTTCATGGCTCGGAGGCGTTCGTCGCGAGCTCGTCGCGCGCCGCGACCGCCTCCAGAAAGCGCTGAAACTTGGGCGTCGCCGCGGCGCACTCAGGGAGGTCGGGCCATGCGTCACGGAGCGCATTCAGGGCCCCAGCGGGCGTGTGGTGAGGCAGACGGAGCTCGAGCTCGATCTCGGCGTCGATCCGTCCGCCCGGGAGCTCGGTCAGGTCGAGTTCGGCGACGTAACCGTCCGCCAAGTCGAAGGAATCACGGGAGTTGACCATCGACGCCCACGGGTGCAGCGGGCCCCACTCGGCGACAAGAGCGCGCCCGAGCGCGGAGTCCGAGTCGGCAAGCTCGACCCGCCCTGCGAGGAGTGCTCGCGCGAGGGCCTCGGGGAGGGCCTCGTTTCGTTCGCGTGACCGTTGCCCTGCGGCGCCCGTCGTGACGCGGTCTTTGGCCGTGAGCTCGAAGTCGCCGCCCGCCTCGCGGATGCGGATCATGGCGCTGCGATCCCGACGGATGCGGCCGTCCGGCGTGTCGAAATACGTATTGGTCTGGACCACCCGGCCCCGGTGACCTGCACCCGCCAGCAGCGCCTGTCGAGCCGTGGCCCAGCCCACGTCGCCGCCGAGATCGAGCTTGAGCTCGTGTTCGATGACCTCGGCAACGGCGGAAGATCCAGAGGGTCTCGTTTGGTTCACTCGCGGGTCCTTCGTGTAACGGGGTCACGGCTGGACCGACGTAGGGCCCAGGACTAGCATCGATGATCACCTATCGCCCGCGCCGAGGCCACTCATGAAGTCCACATTCGGACCCGCTCTCCTCTTGTCCGTCTCTGTCCTCGGCAGCTCGCCGGGTTGCAAGAAGTCCGAACCCGCTCCGGCGGGTGCGCTGTCGGCGGTCCCCGTGGCCCCGACGGCGCCACCGGTGACGACAGGCGCCCCGCCGGCCGAGACCCGGCCGTCGCTCGCACTGCCCGGGATGGCCGGGGCCAAGAACGCGCCCCCGGCACCTCCGCCCCCCACCGAGTGTCGTGCGCTCGTGATGGTCGCCACGCCTTCGGAAGCACCGTTCGAGGAAGGGAAGTCCCCGCCTCTCGTGCCGCCCACCTCGTACACGACCCTCGACATCCGAATCGGGCCGGAGACGTCGTTGGCTCAGGCGCCGGGGCTGGTCGTCCGCGACGGTGGTCGCACGTTTGCGCTTCAGGTGGGGCGCGCCGACGTCAGCGCGAAGGAGGGCAAGATCGACGTGGCAGACACCTGGGATCAGCTCGACGCCGTCGACCTCGCGAGCGGGGCGCGTGCGACTTGGTTCGAGGAGCGCGCCAAGAGCGCGGACATGGCGAAGGACATGCAGGATGACGACATGGGCGTCCAAGGCATGGACGCCCAAAGCCTCGTGCACGTGGTCGGGATCGTCGGTCCTGTCGTCTCCTTCTTTCACCAATCGACCGGCTACGCGGGTGGAGCCCACGGCTATGACGGGACGGGCGTGGTCGCGTTGGCCGCGCCCGATGGGAGGCGCGTGACGGTCGACTCCTACGCCGCCGACTACGCCGCCGCGGCCGCGACCGAAGCGACGCGTGTCGAAGCGGCGCGGAAGGCCTCGGGCGACGAGGGGTTCGAGGCATCGTCCGTGAACGCGGAGGCCCTCGCTCGCTCTGGACTTGGCCTCGACCCCGGAAACTGGATGGCGGGCCCGCTCACCGAGACCGAGGTGGCTCGTCGTGCCGCGATGCCGCTCGGGCTCTACGGCTACACGCGGATCGACTGCTGCTCCTGGGCGGAGAACCACAACCAGCTCGACCTCACCATCCCGGTCGCGATGCCGGACGCGCTCGCGGAGGTGACGGGTCGCCCGTCCCCGGGGCCGGACCGCCTCCTCGTCGCGCCGAACGGCTGCGGTGCCGTGGGGCTGAAAGACGGCGTCGTCTTGACTCGCCATGGTGAGAACGGCGCGGTGGCAAAACACACGCTGGCGGGGCCGACGCCGGTGGGGCTCATCGGCGTCTACTGGATCCCTGGGAGCGACCCGGTGGACATCCGCAAGCTGCCCGCGCCGATGGCGTCGATCTCGGAGTAGTGAGAGCGCGTCAGGGGGCGAGGTCGGTCGTGGGCTCGATGGGGATCTCGAACTCGATCTCGGTGCTGGCCGTCCGCGATCCATCGGTGACGGTGACGGTGGCGCGCAGGTGCTGAGTCGTCTGGTTCGGCACGGTCGGCACGCCCCAGATATGTGCCGCGACGATGCTACCGAAGGTCGCGTCGTAGGACCCCGACACTTGGGTCTCGGTCCCGTCGGCGTTGACCGCGTCGACACGTAGCGTGGTGAGGAGTGGCGATGAGGACGGCGCTCCAGCGTCCTTCGCTGTCGCCGTCACGATCACCTGGCCGTGAACGTCGGTGGCGCTGGTGACGACGGCGTCGACGGCGAGCGTCCCCGGCGGCACCACCGTGCCGGCCGATACACAACGAATCACGGCGGGCGCGACATCGGTCACGGCGAAGAGCCCAGAGCCGTCGGGCAGGAACGCGAGGCCTGACACGGCCGGGTGGCCGACCTCGGGAAATTCCGGTGTGCTCCAGGGCGAGACCCACTCGGGCATTTCGACGCTTTGTACGATGGCGAAGTCGGCGAGGCGACGGATGACGATGGCCCCGTCGTTCGTGCCCGGCTGGCTCCAGAGCACGCCCGGCACGAAGCCAGCGTCGAGGTGCGCGATGAGGCGACCGTCGGGCGAGAACGCGACGGGTGACTCGAGGCTCGGGCCGTAGGTGTTGGGGTTGGCCATAGCGAGGCCGACGCCGCTCGAAAGCGACTGGAGGAGCGCCAAGGTGGACGTCGCCCGAATCTCCAGAACGCCGGTGCTCAGGGTGAGAGCGACCGACAGGCCGTCGGGCGAGACCGCGGTACCGACGGCTTCGACGCCCTCCGGGAGAGTGAGCTGCGCAAGGACGCCGTCGTCGAGCGAGACGGTCGACACGTGTGGGCCCGCGCTGATGACGACGCGGTCCTCTGCGACGTGCAGGTGCCCGCGGCGCGGCCACGTCCCCAGGTTACAGCCAGGGCCCGTCGAGAACTCGGCCAGGACCGGGAGCCCGGCGCCCGTGCTGATGACTCCGATGACGCCGTCGCTGGACCCGTCTTGGGCGTGGTGGCAGGCGAAAGTCACGATGCGATCCCCGTCCGGGTGGAGGCGTGCGTCGATGAGGCTCGCCCAGTCGTCGTCGGACTTGGGTGCTGGCCACGACGTGACCCCGAGGCGGCCCGCTTCTTCGTGTCCGGGATCGATCTCCGAGAGCCGCGCCAGTTCGAGCACCTCCGGTCCGTAGACGGAGAGGTAGGCGCGACGGAGCGCGACGTCGTGCTCGAAAGACAGGTCGATGAAGGCCGCGATGTGCCCTGCCGTGTTGCCCGTGACGGTCGAGTGGACCCCGACGTCGTAGTCCGCTTGCGTGACGGCCATGGCGGTCCCCGGGACGAAGAGCACACGCGGGGTCCCGTAGTGATTCATGGCCTGGTCGCCTTGGGTGACCTCGAGCGCGCACGTCTCGAGCGCGGTGACCGAGGGTATCGGGAGCGGCAGGTAGGGCGTGGGGTACGGCTCCTCGCCCGGATCGCCGTTCGGCTCAGACGGCGTCTCGGACGGCGCGGGCTCGTCGGTGGGGTCGCTGCCCGAGGCCGGGTCGCCGCTGCTGGACTCGGCCTCGTCGTCTCCGAGGCCGGGAACAGCGCCGGGGAGCGCGGATGTACACGCCGAGAGGCCTCCGCCGAGCACGAAGGGGGTCACGAATCGAGAGAAGCGCTGGCTGAATCGTCGCATGGTGTCTACCTCCACGACGAAGCCTAGGGGCTGCTCTCCCTGCAAACAATCTGGATTATCAACCTTCGATTATCCAGATATAAAGCACAATGTCACTGGATGGGCGGGACCTTGAAGCGTTGCTCCGGTCCCGAGGGGGTGTAGACCTGAACGACGACGAGCGGCTCCGTCGCGTCCGCAGCCACCGCGAAGGCGTGCTTCTGGCCGCGCCGAATCTGAATCCCCATCCCCGGCGTCACCGGGATGGGGCCAGGGGTGCCCTCGAGCCGCATCTCGCCCTTGCCGCTGAGCACGTAGATGAGCTCGTCCGACATCGGGTGAACGTGCTCCGGTACCGCGGCGCCGGGCTGCGCAACGAGGCGGCCGAGGTAGTTCGGCGTCTCGCAGAGCATGGTCACCGACGCCTTCCCGCCGGCGATGACGAAGGTCGGCGCCGTGTCGACGGTCAAGAAGGGGTGAGTGAGCAGGGGCGGCGTCGCCGTCAGCGAACACGCGAGGAAGAGCGCCAAGGCGATCATGGGGTCATCCCTCCGCGGTGAGGGCCTCGCCCAGCAACGCTCGGGCAGCCGCCCGGAGCCGGCTCGGTCCCGTGAGGATGAGGCGCTGCAGTGCGCCGTGTAGCTCGGCCGGGACCGCATCGCCAGCGTAGGCACTGTCGCAGCCGACGAGGATGTCGAAAGCGAGCAGGCGCTGCTCGGGCCCCATGGGCCGCGCATCGAGCCCCGCCTCGAGCGGCGCAAAGGCCCCAGCGATGGCCAGGACCGCGGCCGACTGGGCGCGAGTCGGCCCCGCCGCGGCCCGCTTGAGCAGGCTGGTGGCGGTGGCGACCGCGTCGTCCATGCGGTCTTCGCCGATGAGGGCGAAGGCGCGTTCGAGCCGGCGAGACGGGAGGTGTTCGAGGCGAGGCGCGGCGTCGGCCGCACGGGCGGGGTGCCCGAGGACCGCCTCGGCCGCGGCGACAAACGCGTGTTTGGCGTCGCCGGCGGCCACGTCGGCTGCGATGACCTCGTTACCGTCGAGCCAATCGAAGAGCAGGTCACTCCCCAGAGCCTTGGCGAGCTCGACGTCGCGGGTGTTCTCAAGGAGGGTCACGAGCGCCCTCGCATGCTCGGGGCGCCAATCGGCGGCAGCCAGCTCTCGCGCCATTCGGCGTAGCGTGACCGGCCCCACCGTTACGGGTTTGCCCGTCTCGACCTCGCGCGCGGCGGCGAGGAGCACGTCACCGGCGTTTGGACTCTCCCAGAACATCGCGAGGGAACCGAGTGACGGCACGGCGTCGCTGGACGCCCAATCGGAATGGAGAGGGCTCACGAGCAGAGCCTGCGCTTGCTCCCGAACGGGACCCGATGCGATGAGGTCGAGGTCGCCGGAACAGATGGCACGGGACGAGGTCGAGAGCTGCGCCACGACGGACGCATCGAGCCAAGCCGGCCCGCCGATGAGCCCTAGCCAGCCCCCGGCGCGTCGGGCCCAGGCTTCCGTCGCGCGTTCCCAGGCCTCGTCAGCGACGGCGCCCTGTTCGACGCTCCAGTCGCTGGTAGCGCCCCGACACAGGCGCCCTGCGGCCTGCAATCGGTCGAGCGCGGCGAGGCGCGCGGCGGCGTGGCGCGCTGCCGGAGCCCCTGGGTCCGGAGCGGCGGCCTCGAAGGCGTTGCCCGCCGCGGCGCGGTTACCTTGACGGTAGAGCGACTCCGCGACGTGGACGAGGACGACGGGGTCATCCGTCGCCACCGCGCCACCGTCCTTACGGACGTTTAGGCGCGCATTTCGGCGGGCGACGACGGCGGGGACGGCGGCTGGATCAACGGCGTGGAAGGCTTCCCGCGCGAGGCGCGAGGCCACGTCGACTTTGCCCGCGTGAACGGCGCCGTCGATCCCGCGGACGACAGCGTGCGTCCACCGTTCGGATCCCGGGACCAGCGCTTCGAGAGGGAGCGGCCGCAGCCGGGCTCGCCCGTCGCGTTCGTCGCCGATGAGGCTCAGGAGCGCTTGCCAACCGTCGAGGTCGAGCCCGACGGCGCCCGCTTGTTCACGGACGTCCGAGTCGAGCGCATTCAGGGCGTCGTCGAAGGCGGCCCTTGACGCGGCTCCGGTGGCGAGCTGCGCCATGAGGACCAGCCAGCGGGACAGCAGGGAGTCACCCGCGTCGGCCTCGGGCGCCACTGCGACGACGGTCCCACTCGCCGACCGCCCCGGGAGCAACGTGCCCCACGCGGCAGTTCGCGCGCCGAGCTGGCTCGCCGCTTGGTCGAGCGCCGCACCCAGACCGTGACGCGGCGGGAGGCGACCTTCGTCTTCGAACTCCAGATCGGCGAGGAGAGCGCCCGCGCTCTGCTCCGCTGGCGACGGAAACGGGATCGTGCGAAATGCGGCCGCGAGGCGGCGCCGACGGGCAGGTCGGGCGGCCGATTGCGTGAGTAGCAATAGACCCAGGTCGGTGGTCGGGATCGCGTCGGCGTCGGTCGAGAGGCCACGCTCTCGAAGCCGCCTGACTGCGTTGACGAGCGGCTCGTCGCCCCGCGACGCCGCGATGACGCGGCGGATCGTGTCGGCAGCGGCTTCGGCGTGGCCGAGCCCACCTCGGATGGCCGTCGCGAGCGCGTCTGCGCCCGACTCGGCCCCGTTCACCTCGTCAGAGTTTTTTTTTTCGACGACCACAGGTCGACCGAAGAGTGACGTCGGGAGGTCTACTTCGCGATAGCGCCAGGTCGAGAGCGTGATTGTGACGCCCGCCCGCGTTCGACGAATAGCCAATACGTCCTCGCCCGTGACGTGGGCCACCCGAGCGAGCTCGGCCGCGATGGCGCCCGCGGACTCCGAGACCGGGCCCGCGAGGTGCAACGCCCACTCCGACGCGGTCCCCGGGAGGTCGCGCGTGCGCCGGAGGACGCCCCGACTCCCATCGGCTAGCTGCAGCGGGCACGGCGTCAAGAGCCGACGCGCCGCCGGGCCCGTGAGGGTAAGGCTGATCCCGGAGCTCGAGAGGCGAACCGCGCCGAGGCTGTCCGCTGGAACGCCGTATTGCTCGTGGAGCGCCCGCGCGAGGTAACCCGCGCGGGGCTCGGTGTCGAGCCCGGTGAGTGAGACGACCTCAGCCATCGAGGGCCTCGCCGCCGTCGGTGCTGCCGTCGTTCGGCTCTGCGGGTGCGGCGTCGCTGCCGTCGGCCGCCGGAGCGGTCGCCGGTCCCAGGCGGACCACCTCGATGGGCCCGACGCCGTCGTAGCGGAGTCGATCGCCCGGGCCGCGCCCGATCTTGGCCTTCACGACCGCACCCGCGAGGGACTCCGGGGAGATCCCGTCGGGCGCGAACTTCGCCTTGATGCCGACTCGAATGGGGAACACGTCGCCGTCGGACTCGTCTGGCGGCAGCACTCGCCCGAAGAGCACCTGGCTCTTGCGGTGAAGCACGTCGATGCGCACGAGCGCGGGCGCGTCGGTGCCCACGTTGAAGGCCGCTTCCACTTCGGGCGTCGGCGGCTCCGGATCCGGTTCCCGAGGGGGCCGTTCGGCACGCGGCGGACGCTCCTCGCGTTTCGCGCCGTCGTCGCCGTCCTTCTGGCCACGCCCCTCTTTCTTCGCGCCGCGCTCGCCTCGTGGCGGTCGCTCGGCCTTCGGTGCGTCGCCATCCTCGTCATGGCCATCGGGGCGGGACTTGCCTCGCCCTTTGCCCTCGTCCTCGGGAGGCCGGGCGAGGATCACGACTGGGCCGTCGACCCAGTAGACGCGCACGCGGTCGCTCTTCCAGTCGTCCTCGCCGCGAACCACGGCGGTGAGCTCGGTGCCCCGGGCGAGAGACGCGACCGTCTGGCCTTGTGGCAGGTCCTGATCCCGAATCATCACGCGGAGATACCAGTGCGGATATGAGCCGGGCGCCCGGACCGCCGGCATCTCGGCCAGAACGAACTTGTCGCTGCCGTGGATGACGCGACATCGGATGGGCTTCTTCTGCCCCACCCCGAGTCGCGCTTCGACGTCGAGCATCGCCTGCCGTCGCGCCGTCTCGAAGTCGGGGCTCGCGAGCAGCTCTTCGCGGAGCGCGCGCGCTTCCGCCCCGGCCGTGCCCCCTTCGGCGGCCACGCCACGAAGAAGCGGCTCGGCGTCGGCGATGTTGATGCCGGCACCGAGGTGGATTTTGGCGAGTGTGAGCCGGAGGACCGCCGAGCGGGCCCCGTCGCCGAGGCCCTCGAGCCGACCGTGGCCGACATCGAGCGCCCGTTCGGGTTCACCCGCGTCCGCCAAGCGCTGAACGGCCATGAGGACGAGCTCGGGGGACTTCCCGAGGCCCTTGACCTTCAGGAGCGTGCGTTCGAGGAGCTCCGCCGCCGGGAGCGCGCCGTGAGCGTCGGCGACCGTGCGGGCGAGGACGAGCGCCGAATCGACCGTGATCCCTCGCGCGAGCTCGGCCGTGAGGCCGTCGAGGACCCAGGCTTCGACCTCACGCGGCAACCCGGAGGGCTCACCGGCGTCGACCCGGCCGAACCAGTGGCGCGCCAGCACGCCGCGCGTGTCGTCGGTGCTCGAGCCGGTGCGGACCCGCTCAATGTGATGGTCGATGAGTGACGCGACGTCCCCCGACTGTTCGAGGGCTTCGGTGGCGGCCGCGAGGGCGTCGGCGTTGCCGGGCAGCCGAGCGCTGATGCGTTGCCAGACACTCGCGAGGCGCCGCGCCGTGTTGCCATTGAGCCACTTCCGACGGCCGAAGCCACGTTGCAGGGCCATGACGACGTCGACGACCGAGCGCGCGGGAGTGCCCGGGCCGGCGCCACGAAGCCGTCGACCGAGATCGCCCTCCGCCGCGAGCTCGGCGAGCCGCAGACCTTCGGACGAGTCCTTGGTCGAACACTTGAGGTCCCGATCCGACAGCCGAACCGACGCCGCGTCGAGTCGGAGCAGGTCACGGTCCGGCGACGGGCCAAACGCCGCTTCGGCGTCGGCGAAGAGCACCGCGAGGCGCTCATGCGACGCGAGCCGTCGAGCGAGGGGCCCAGAACGCGCGAGGTCGAGGAGCAGCTCAAGGCGCGCCGTCGCGAGGGTCTCGCGTTCCGGCTCTCGCGCGAGGATGGCGTCGAGCCGCTCGAGCACGCGTTCGGCGGCCCGGCTGGTCTCCGGGTTCTCGGCGTCACCACCGCGAGCGGCGATGGCGCGCGCGACGGCCGACGCGAGCCGGTCACCGGAGTGCGGTCGTTCGAGAGCCGAGACGAGCG
Source organism: Myxococcales bacterium (assembly GCA_018780435.1). GTDB lineage: Bacteria > Myxococcota_A > UBA9042 > SXOO01. The sequence goes on along the minus strand of JADMJS010000432.1, from coordinate 18,492 downwards.
CGGTCGCGACTTGGGCGCCGACATCGGCCGCACGTGCCGCGACGGCGAGCCCGTGGGCAAGCGCCAAGTCGTCCTTGTCGGCGTCGAGCGCACGCTCGAAGGCGCCCGCGACCGCGACGGCGAGGCCCGAAGCCAGGTCACGGGAGTCCGGTGCGTCGTCGAGGGTGGCGACGAACGCCGCGACGTTGTGCAGGAAGTAGGGGTCGGCGTCGGACTCGGCGTCGCCGCTAGCCGCTTCGCTGCGGGTGGTTTCGGCGAGCAGCTCGTGGGCCCATTCGCGGAGATCGCCGCTCAGGGAGCGGGTTCGGGAGACTTCGACGAGGCGCTGCCGAAGTTCGGTGCGCTCTTTGGCGTTCAGCACGAAGACCTCCTGGGGCCATTGCGGAGAGGCGTGGCCGGGCCCCGGTAGGGCGTCGGCTTTCGATGGAGTCAGGGCCCCCTCCCGGAGCGAGGCGGCCCCTTGGGATCAGCCGTCCTGGTTCACGTTGGGCGGCTCGACGTACTTTCCGACCTGCACACGGGCGGGACGCAGGACTTCGCTACCGGCTCGGTAGCCGGGCTGGAACACGGTGGCGAGCTTGCCGTCCGAAGCCGGCAACGCGACGGGCACCATGCCGATGGCCTCGTGCAGGTTCGGATCGAAGGGCTCGCCGACGAGCGCATACCGCTCGAGTCCGAAACCGGTGAGCGAGCGTAGGAACAGGTCACGGACAGCGACCACACCCGCGAGCAGCGTCTCGCGGTCGCTGCCTTGCGCGGCGGCGTCCACGGTGCGATCGAAGTTGTCCGCGACATCGAAGAGGTTCTTCGCCATGGCGAGGCGAGCCCGCTCGAGCTCTTGCTCTTGATGGCGCCGCATACGCTCTTTGATCTTGTCGAACTCAGCAGCCGACTCGGCGTGGGCCTGACGGATGAGGGCCACCTGCTTTTCAGCCAAGCGAAGCTTCTCTTCGAGCTCATTGATATGCGCAGCGCCGTCAGCGACTGCATCGGCGCATTCACTTGGGACGCCTTGTTGGCTCTCGAACTCGGGTTCGTCGTGCATCGGGATTCTCCAGGTCGGACACGCCACGGCGGACGCCGCCACGATGGTCGGCCGGCGGCGCGGGCGCGGAAACATAGAGCCCACCTCCCGGACAAGCAAGCGCCGAGGAGAGGAAGCTCCCCGAGAGACGGCGGAGAGCGGAACAGATCGACGTGAGCGGACGGCGACGCTACCCTGCCGCCCAGCCTATAGCGGGAGTCCGACGTGTCAGTAGCCACAGCATCCGCCCTGTCCGTACTGCACTCGGACGCGTTTCGAGGGCCGGGCGATCTCGCCGACGTAACCGCGAAGATGGTGGGTGGAAAAGCTCACAAGCTGCTCGTCCTGCACACGCTCGGCCTGCCCGTCCCGCCCTTCTTCGTCCTCCCCGTCGGCGCCGACTGCGACCGCGACGCGATCATCGGTGCAAGACGGCGCCTCCCACCGGGCCCGGTGGCGGTCCGATCGAGCGCCGTCGGCGAAGACGCGGCGGGGCTCTCCTTCGCCGGCCAGTTCGACACTCGCCTCGAAGTCGACTCCGACGAGGCGCTCCTCGCCGCCATCGCGGAGGTCCGCGCGTCGGTCACGTCCGAGCGCCTCACGGCCTACGCCGAACGCCACGGGGTCCCCCTTTCTGGGCTCGGAATCGCGGTCGTCGTGCAGGCGATGTTCCCGTCGGACGCCTCCGGCGTGCTCTTCACGGTCGATCCGGCCGCCACGCCGACTGACGATGCCGCTCGCGTCATCCTCATCAGCGCCGGGTGGGGCCTCGGCGAAGGCATCGTCAGCGGACGCGCCGACGCCGACGTCGTGCGCCTCTCGGGCCGCCCCGGGGCCTTCGAGGTCACGACCGAGCTCGCCGACAAACGCGCCGCCGTCGTCCGCGGCCCCTCGGGCGGCACGGTCGAAGCCGAGGTCCCAGAGGCGCGCCGCCACGTCCCGTGCCTCACGGACGCCCAGGCCGTGGCCCTCGCCGACCTCGGGCTGCGCCTCGAAGCGCACTTCGGCCTGCCCCAAGACATCGAGTGGGCCGTCGACGCCGCGGGCAGTATCGCGCTCCTCCAATCTCGGCCGCTCACCGGCGTCGGCCCCCGCACCGGCGTCGTCTACACCTGGGACAACTCGAACATCGTGGAGTCCTACTCGGGCGTCACGACCCCGCTGACCTACTCCTTCGCCCGAACGGCGTACGAGACGGTCTACCGGCAGTTCTGCGAGCTGATGGGCGTCACGCGGCAGGACATCGAAGCCAACGCGGCGGTGTTCAAGGCCATGATCGGCCTCATTCGCGGCCGGGTCTACTACCGCCTCGACTCCTGGTACCGCTGCCTCTTGCTCCTGCCGGGCGCGCGCTACAACAAGCGCTTCATGGAGCAGATGATGGGGGTCGCTCAGAAAGCCGACCTCGGCGGGGAGAGCCGCACCGGCAAGCTCCGCATCGCCTACCTCGTGTGGAAGCTGATGGCCGCGCTCGGATCGCTCGGGAGCCGCACCGAGCGCTTCCGGACGACCTTCCGCACCGTCTACGACCGCTGGCACGGTCAGGCCCTTGAGACGCTGCCCGCGGAGGACCTCGTCGCCGCTTATCGGGAGCTTGAGCGCGAGCTGCTCCTCGAGTGGAAGGCCCCGATCATCAACGACTTCTTCGCCATGATCTTCTTCGGCGTCCTGAAGAAGATGGCGCCGGAGCTGCACAACGACCTCTTGTGCGGCGAACCGGGCATGGAGTCGACGCTCCCGACGCGCGAGATCCTCGCGATGGCAAAGGCGATCCGCGACGACCCGACGCTCCGCCAGGCCATCGAAGCGGGCTCCCCCGCCGAAGGCCTCGCCGCCGCCCGCGCCTTCCCGGCGTTCGAGTCCTGGCTCGTCAGCTACCTCGACCGCTACGGGGACCGGTGCATGGAGGAGCTCAAGCTCGAGACGCGCACCCTGCGGGACGACCCGACCTTCCTCGTCTCGACCCTCCGAAACTACGTCGGCCGCGCCGACCTCACCTCCGAGGCCATGGACACGCGCGAAGCCTCGGTGCGTCGCGCCGCCGAAGACGCCGTCGTCATCCCCTTCGGCAAACGCACGCTCTTCCGCTGGATCTTGCGCCGCGCCCGCCGCCACGTCCGCGAACGCGAGAACCTTCGCTTCGCCCGCACGCGCGTCTTCGGGCTCGTTCGACGGCTCTTCCGGGCCCTCGGCGGGCACTTCGTCCGCGTGGGGCTTCTCGACGAGGTCGACGACGTCTTCTACCTCGAGAAAGACGAGGTCTTCGGCCTCGTCGAAGGCACGGGCACGACCGTCCACGTGAAGCCGCTCGTGGCCTCACGGCGTGCCGAGTTCGAGCGCTACCGCCGCGGGCCATCGCCGGACGCCCGCTTCGAGACCCGCGGCGGCGTCCACTTCGGTAACCCCTTCGTGGGCGTCGCTAGCCCCACCGCAGCGCCGAGCGGCGACCCGAATCTGTTGAGCGGCCTCGGCTGTGCACCCGGCATCGTCCGCGAGCGCGCCCGCATCGTGCATTCACCGAAGGACGACGTGCGCCTCGACGGGCAGATCTTGGTCTGCGAACGCACCGATCCGGGCTGGGTCCCCCTCTTTCCGACGGCGGGCGGCCTCCTCGTCGAGCGCGGGAGCGCGCTATCCCACTCGGCCATCGTAGCCCGTGAGTTCGGGATCCCGACCGTGGTCGGCATCCCCGGCCTCATGAAGCGCGTCCGGGACGGTCAGATGGTCGAGCTCGACGGCAAAGCCGGAACCGCGCGGCTCCTGCCCGACGAGTGAACAGGCGCACAATTCGCACCCGCGTACCACCCGGTGGTAGCGTTGCGGGACCATGTGCCGACTCTTCGGTTTCCGCTCCATCATCGAAAGCCACGTCCACTCCAGCCTGACCTCGGCCGAGAACGCGCTGGGCGTTCAAGCGGCGAGCCACCCCGACGGGTGGGGCGTCGCGTATTACGTCGCGGGCACGCCCCACGTCATCAAGTCGAGCTCGGCCGCCTGCGAGGACCGCCTCTTCCAACGCGTCAGCGGCGTCGTCACGAGCGACACGGTCATCGCGCACGTCCGGCGGGCCACAGTCGGCGAGCTCTCGATCCTGAACAGCCATCCGTTCCAGTACGGCCGCTGGACCTTCGCCCACAACGGCGACATCCCGGACTTTCAGGCCGTCAGGGCCGAGCTCCTCGACTGCATCACGCCGAAGCTGCGCCGCTACGTCCTCGGCGATACGGACAGCGAAGTGCTCTTCTTCATGATCCTGTCGAACATCGCCCGCCGCGAAGACCTGCACCGGCAGGGCGTCCCGGTCGAGGTCGTCGCCGATGCCATGCGCGAGTCCCTGGCGACCGTCGAGGCCACAAGCGCCCGTCACGGCCTCGCCGACCCGCTGCTGACGACGATCATCACCGACGGCTCGCTCCTGCTCGCGTCGCGCGTCCGCAAGGAGCTGCATCTCTCTACCCGCAAGAACCGCTGCCCCGAGCGCGACACCTGCCCGAGCTTCCGCACCGAATGTGAGGTCGACTCGCCGTTTGGCTTCGTGTCGCACTTCATCGTGAGCAGCGAGCCGCTGCAGGGCGACAACGTGTGGAACGCTATCGCGGATCGCAGCATCGTCGGCTGCGACCAGCGCCTGCGCCGCCGGGAGTGGACGCTGTGAGCACCGAGACGCGCCACTCGACGTGAGTGGCCTCCCGAGCCGCCTCCGCCCCGCCGAATGGGTGCTCCTGGCCGTGGCCCTCACGGCCACCGTCGTCGGCTGGCGCCTCTTCTGGTTCCTGACCGACGACGCGTTCATCGCGTTCCGCTACGTCTCGAATAGCCAGCTCGGCCACGGCTACGTCTGGAACGCGCCGCCCTTCGCTCCGGTCGAGGGCTACTCAAGCTTCGCGTTCGTCGCGCTCCTCGATCTCGTCTGGAGCGTCACCGGCCTCGAGCCGCCCGACGCCGCGAACGGGCTCAGTCTCGTCTTCGCGCTCGGCTCGGTGACGTTGACCTTCGTCGCCGGGAGGCGAGTCCTCGCCAGCCTAGCCGCACCGCAGTCAGTGGCGCTCCTCGCGCTCACCCTCGCGCTCGTCGTGTCGAACCCGACCTTCCTCGTCTGGACGAGCTCCGGCCTCGAGACTGCGCTCTTCAACCTCTTGATTCAGCTCTGGTTTCTTGCTCTCTGGTCATCACACCGAGGAGGCGGTCACGAGACCCGCGACCTCACCATCGTGTCCCTGCTGGCTGCGCTGGTCGCGCTCACCCGCCCCGATGGGTACCTGTTCGTCCTCGTGACCGGCCTCGCCATTGTCAGCGCCCTCCCCCGCGGCGCCACAGGCCACGAGCGGATGCGCCACCTCGTCGTCGCGAGCGCGCCACTCGGCCTCGTCGTCGCCCACCTGATTTGGCGCCTCGGGACCTACGGCGAGTGGCTACCCAACACCTATTACGCGAAGGTCGTCGGCGCCCTCCCCGAGTCGGGAGCGCGCTACCTGCTCTCGTTCGTGCTCGAATATGCACTTTGGTTTCCGGCACTAGGCGCCGCGCTGGTGCTCATGCGCGCGCGTCTCGCACGGCCGCCCGTGCGTCGCACCCTGGCCGTACTTGCGCTCGTCGCCCACACCGGCTGGTACTGCGTCGTCGCCGGCGGCGACCACTTCGAGTACCGCGTGCTGTCTCACCTCGTGCCGCTGCTCGCACTCGCGACCGTCGCCGTCGCGGTGCGACTTGCCCCGCGTTACGCCGTCATCGGGACCGCCACGACGCTGATCCTGTCCTCGGTCTGCCCTTGGGCGATCTGGCACGCCAGTCAGCGCAGCACGGCCTGGACGATGACCACGCTCGACTCCCGGGCCGCCCCGATCCTCCCGGGCCCCCTCGCGGTGTACGGGGGCTGGCTCGACTCGCAGCAAGCGTGGCTACACGATCGTAGCGTGTGCATGCGCCACCAGCAGCATCGGCTCTTCGCGCAGCACATGCGGTCGTTCCTCCCGGCCCGAGACGCGCCGCCGCCGTGGCCCGAGGGCACTGAGAACCCCGTCGTACAGGCGTCCGGCGTGGGCGTCGTCGGGTGGGTCTTCCCAGCGGCCCACGTCCTCGACTGGTACGGGCTGAACGACTGGGTCGTGGCCCGAACCCCCGTCCAAGACGCCTTTCGCGAACACGTCGCCCACGCGCGACGCCCTCCCCTGGGCTACTTCGAGGCCTTCGAGCCCCTCCTCTACGTCGAACCGACGCGAGTCTGGCGCGGAGAGCGTCGAACCCCCCTCACGTCCGATCGCATCGCCTCCATCGAACGCGCGGGACGAGCCGAGGTGCTCTCTCGCTGAGGAGTCACGCGGCAGAGGCCGCCCTCTCGCGTCGGCCCCACGTCGCGCACGCGTCGATGAGCTTCGAGCGGTCGATCGGCTTCACGAGATAGTCGTCGCACCCGGATTCTCGGCAGCGGCGCTCCACTTCGAGCATGCCGTGGGCGGTGATGGCCAAGATGGGCGTCTGGCACCCGAGCACTCGGAGCGCCTGCGTCATGGCATAACCATCGAGCTCGGGCATCTGTATGTCGGTCAAGATCACGTCCGCGGGGCGCGCCGAGATGAGAGCACCACCGTCCGGCGCCGTGACCGCGTCGAGGAGCAAGCGCCCGTTGTCGAAGACCGACACGCGAGCCCCGGCCTTCTCGAGTAACCCTCCTATCAGGAGTACATTATCGGGCCCATCTTCGGCGAGCATTATGTGCATCCCGTCGAGCCGCGTTACCGTGGGGGCTGGCACTTGGACGCTTCGGTCGTCGCTCACGGCCACCCGGTCCGCTTCCGCGTGTAGACCGAGCGCCCCGATGGAGACGGTCAGGGTGAACGCGCTCCCGACCCCTTGTTCGCTCGTCACCGTGATGTCGCCGCCGAGCATTCGCGCGAGCCGTCGGCTGATCTGGAGCCCGAGCCCTGTACCACCGAAGCGCCGCGTCGTGCTCGAGTCCTCCTGCTCGAAGGGCTCGAAGATTCGGTCGAGCGCGGCGGCGGGGAGGCCGATCCCCGTATCCTCGACCGTGAAGGAGAGATGCTCCGTGCTCGCAACCCGGACCTCGAGCCGCACTTGCCCTCTCTCGGTGAACTTCAGCGCATTCCCCACCAAATTGATGAGGATCTGGCGCAAACGGAGGGCGTCCGTCGCGATGAGCGGCGGGATCTCGCCGACGACGGCGAGCTCGAGCCCAAGGCCACGCGCCGCGGCCCTGGGCTGGAAGGTCGCCATGACCTCTTCGACGATACGGCGCGGCGACGTCGCGACTCGCTCCGCGACCAGCTTCCCGGCTTCGATCTTGGCGAGGTCGAGGATCTCATTGACGACGTCGAGGAGGTGCTCGCCGTTGCGCTTGATGATGCCGGCGTGACGAGCGATCCGCTCGGTGGGCTCAGCCTGTTCGAGCCCGCTGAGGACCAGGTCGGTGAAGCCGATAATCGCCGTGAGCGGCGTCCGGACTTCGTGACTCATGTGGGCCAAGAAGGCGCTCTTGGCCTCGCTCGCCACCTCCGCCCGGCGGCGTGCATCCACGAGCGCCGCCCTCGCCTCCTTGAGACGTGTGATCTCGAAGCGAATCGAGACGTAACGCTCCGTCTCGCCATCGATTCCCGCGACAGGGATGATCGTGCTGTCGACCCAGTACAACGTCCCGTCCTTGCGCTTATTGCACACTTCCCCCCGCCAGGGTCGGCCTGCCCCGAGTTCCTGCCACACGTGACGCCAGAACGTCGACGCGTGGAAGCCCGAGTTCAAGATCCGGTGATCCTGCCCTCGAAGTTCGTTCGCGTCGTAGCCGGAGATTCGGCAGAAGGCGGCGTTCACCTCGATGATGCGGCCAGCCCGATCGGTGATCGAGACGATGGCGTGGTCGTCGAGCGCCCTCCGGAGCGCCGAGACGTCTCGGGACGCTTCGTTCGCGCTCTCGGAGCACTTGCGGAGCTGCTGCGCGAGCGAGTCGGCGCGCTCCGACGCCCGCTGTGCCGATCGGAGGAGCACCGTCGCGAAGAGTCCAGCCACCGCCGCCGCGAGACCGCCGAGGATCAGCGCTTCGACGGGCCCATCGAGTTCGAGGTCCCCCACGCCCTCGGCACGTGCCGCGCCGAGGGGCGGGGAGAGAAACCAGACGGAGAAGGCGACGAGCCCTGAGATGACCCACGGCAAGCCGCGTCGCGTGATGTGAACGTCCCCGGGTGTCGGTTCGATCATGCTCTACTCCGTCAGGGCCATGTCCTCGGATCGTCTCAGCTTGAGAGTCGACCCACGAGGTTCTGAATCTCGGTCGCGAGTCGCCCAAGCTCGGTGGCGGCACGCTCGGTCTCGACCGCGAAGGCCGACGTTGCCTGCGTGTCGCGCGCGACGGAGCCGATCGTGGCGGCGATCTCCGTGGTCCCCCGCGCGGCTTCGTTGACGTTGCGGCTGATCTCGTTGGTCGTCGCCGTCTGCTCCTCCACCGCGCCCGCAATGGTGGTCTGCAAATCGGCGATACGTGCGATGATCTCCGAGATCTGGCTCACGGCATCGACGGCCTCACCGGTCGCCCCTTGGATGGCCTCGACCTTGCGACCGATGTCCTCGGTCGCCTTCGCGGTCTCCTTGGCGAGCTGTTTCACCTCCGTCGCGACGACAGCGAAGCCCTTGCCGGCTTCACCCGCACGGGCCGCTTCGATGGTGGCGTTGAGCGCGAGGAGGTTCGTCTGCTGAGCGATGGACGTGATGACCTTCACTACGGAGCCGATCTCCCGACTCGAGTCGCCGAGCCGGGAGATCGTGGTCGACGCCGCTTTCGCCGCCGTAACCGCGCCCGACGCGACACGTGCCGCTTCGCCAGCGCTCTTCGCGATCTCGTTGATGCTCGCGGTCATCTCCTCCGATGCGCTCGCGACGGTCTGTACGTTCCTCGCGACCTGCTCCGACGCCGCCGACACCGAGGCTGCCTGACCCGACGTGCGCGCTGCGTTCTGGCCCATCTGCTGACTGACGTCGGTGAGCTGCTTGGACGACGCTCCGATCGTGAGCACCTTGCCTCGAAGCTCCGCCGCGACCTCACGCTCGCGTTCGGCGGCCGCGACGACCTTCGCCTCGGTCGCGAGCTTCTCGGTCACGACCTGCCAAGTCACCATCGGCCCCTGATACACGCGATTGGCGTCGTAGATGGGGCTCACGAGCAGCTCGAGCATGTCCTCGCCAAGCTTGATGGTGGCACGGTGCGGGAGGTTCCTCACGTCACCGAGCATGCGGCGCTGATGCGACGGGTTGCGATGGAAGATGTCGATGGAGCGTCCGACGATGTCATCCGCGCGAACCGGCAGGTGGCGCTCCAGCGTCTTCAGGGTACGAACACTCGCCGCGTTGACGTAGCGGATGACGAACTCCGTGTCCGCCATGATGACATTGATGGGCATGCTGTCGAGCATCGACTCCATCGCTTGTGCGCCGATTCGGCTCTCGGACGTTGCGCCACCGATGTTGCTCGCGTCAGAATGTAAAGAACTGTCAGCCTGATTTCGATCCATGGGTCCCTCCCTGTGTGTTCATGCGGTTTAGCACTCCGAAAGGAAGCCCTCGTCGCATCGACGCGATGTTCAAAGCGACGTGAAAGGTGTAAACTGTTGGCTGCGGTTGCCGGGTCCGTCGGCTCGGATTCGACAGTCGCTGCGCTGGCTCGGGTCACCGCGGTGACCCCTACCGAGGATGTTTTGTGCGGTCGGGGGCCAAATGAACGTAAAGCTCAACGCAGAACGCGTCCTGACCATCGCGACCGCGCGCGGGATCGCTGGAATCAGTGGAATCGCCACGCGCCTCGGCGTTCATCGGAGCACAGTGTCGCGTTGGCTAAGCAGCAGCGCGCCAGCGCTCCCGGGAACAGCCGCGCAGGCCGTCGCGCTAGCGGCACTGCTCGACATCGATCCCTTGACCCTCTTCGACGCTCCCGCGCAGGACTTCGGCAAGCTGTGCGTCCGACTCCATCGCGCTGCACGGACCGGAGACTGGGAACAGCTCCACCCGGTCTTTGAGTTCGCAGGTTCTTACTGTACTCCAAGTGACGATTGGCCACCCGAGATTGCGTCGAAGTTCTTCAGGAGAGACTGGCACATACGTGACTTCGCCGTCTCGCCGAGCGACGTTGGTGTCGGCTACGCGACGCTCGAAGTCGCCGCACGAAGCCTCGACGCCGCGAACCTCGCGGAGCCCGATGACGCCTCACCGCCGCCGAAAGCCTGGCAACCGAGAGTCTGGCACATCGCGTTTCGCGACACGGCCAGTGTCGTCCCGCAGCCTTGGCGACCTCACGGCGCGCTGATCTTCACCAACGGGCGCCTCCACATCGCCAGCTTGCGCGGATTCGTCATGATCGACGCCAGCGACCGACGTAGTGACACGTCGGTACGGGCACAAGTTCAAGTGTGGGTCGGTGCTCACTCGGGCGTCCTGCGCGTCGCGTCCCTTCACCCGTTCCAAGCGCGCTGGCATCCCAAACACGGACACACTCGCGAGCCGCTTCAAGGCGCCGGAGGGCCCGGGAACTTCCGCTTCTGTGAGCAGGGCTTTCGATGCCATGGCCCCGGCGAGGACGAGGCATGTCCCTACGCAACACGCTGTGGCGGGTTCCACCCCGAGGCTACCCTCACCGAGTGACCCTCCGCAGCGTCAAACCGCGACGCTGAAGGTCCTGAGGGCGTCGTTCAAGGACGTCTTCCGATCCGTGGACTCCTGGCGAGTCCCAACAATGAGTGCGCAAGGCGTGTAGAACTCGCCAGCCGGAAACTGGCGCGGGCGCATGCCGGGGATGACCACGCTGCGGGCCGGAATTCGCCCCCTGAGCGTGATCGGCTCACTGCCGGAGACGTCGATGATCTGAGTGGTCGACGTCAGCACGACACCCGCGCCGAGCACGGCTTCACGCTCCACGATGACGCCTTCGACAACCACGCAGCGGCTCCCGATGAACGCGCCGTCTTCGATGATGACTGGGTTCGCTGCGGGGGGCTCAAGGACGCCTCCGATCCCCACGCCGCCAGCGAGGTGAACCCCCTTGCCGATCTGGGCACAGCTTCCGACGGTGGCCCACGTGTCGACCATCGAGCCGGCGCCGACACGTGCACCGATGTTGACAAAGCCGGGCATGACGATCACGCCCGGCTCAAGGTGGGCCCCATAACGAGCGACACCCGGCGGCACGACTCGAACTCCCTCGAGGGCCGTCTTCGGCGGCAAGAGATCGCGGTAGCGGAGGTCACCCGCTTCGAAGTCGCGCACGGACGAGAGCCGAAAGTAGAGCAAGATCGCCTGCTTGACCCAGACGTTCGTCACCCATTCGCCCGGCGGTCCGAGCGGCTCGGCGACGCGGAGATGGCCGGCGTCGAGGTCGGCGATGACCGCCGCGACGACGTCTCGGACGGACTCGAGCGGCGCGTCCCCAGCGAAGGCCGCCTCCACCAGACCCCGTCGCGGGTCTCTGTCTGCGCTGCTCATGCGGGCGTCGGTCGTCTCGGTTCGATTCATTGGGTCAGAACTCCAAGGTGAACTGAAGCTTGGTGTCGATGCCGGCACCATCGTATCCCGAGCCGTGACGCCGGTATCGGGCATCGAGCAGGTTCAGGATGGCCATGTCGACGCGAGCGAAAGGCGAGAGCCGAAACCCCGCGCTCAGGTTCAGAATGGCAGAGCCGGGCGTCCCGTCGCAATCGGCTTCGAGTAGGCCGGAGTACGGTGCCGTCTCACAGATCCGGGCGTCTTTCTCGTCGGCCGGGTTGAGCTCGTCCTGTCGGGCCGCGAACGCGACGCCGAGCGCAATGAACGCCTTGTCGCCGGGAAGGTCGTAGCGGAGGCTAGCGTCGCCGAAGAGCGGAGGAAGCCGTCGGAACGGCACGGTCTCGCCGCCGATCTCGACCTCGCCGGTGGTGTAGGTCATCGCGTAGGCCAGCGTGAACTGCCAGAAGCGAGCCGACGCCGACAGCTCGACGCCCTGAATGTGCCCCGAGTCCGCGTTGACCCGCTGCGACACGGGCTTGTCACCGTCACCTGCCGTGTCGGAGCCGAGCCACGTCGCCGACTGATCGGTGATGAGGTCATCGATAACGGAGTAATACCATGCGAGACCGAGCGTCACCCCATACAGCTCCATCTTGGCGCCGAGCTCGATGGTGTTCGAACGCTCCGGCTCCAGCTCCGCATTCGGGATCTCGAAGCGGCTGCCCGTGTCACCGAGCACGGTGGTCTCCTGGAGGTTCGGCGCGCGGAAGCCTTGGAGGAAGCTCGCGTAGACGTTGAAGACCCTCGGCATCACGACCTGCATCGACGCCGAGAGCGCGACCCCGGTGAAGTCGTAGTCGACGTCTCCGAGCTCCGGAACATCCGGCGCGGCAGCACTAAAGTGGGAGACCCGGAGCCCGCCGCCGAGCCGAAGCTCGAGCCCGGGTCCGAAGCGCCACGGGGTGCCGTCCACGTGAGCGAAGGCGCCGACCGAGAGGTAGTCCGAGCCGTCCGAGAAGGCCCCCCGCGGCTTCGCCGTGTCGGGTCCGAAGGTGCCGTCGTCTCCTTTCTTGCTCTCGCTCTGCCCCGACGAGACGAGGTCGCCGTAGAGCTCGGCGCCCGCCAGCACCCGTAGCCGGTCGTCGAGAAAAGCCAGCTCGACGGCCACGTCGCCTCCGTAGGTGTCGACGGTGTCGAGCAACGACGTCTTCTTGGAGATCGTGGCGTCATCGAGCGCCGTACATCGGGCGCGGTCGGCGACGACCTTGGCTGTACCGCTCCCGAAGGGGACGTCCACGGTCGCGCACGTAGAACGAAGCGTGTCTTCTTCGAAGCGATGATAGCTGAAGGTGGCGGACGCGAAGCGGAGCACGTCGCCCTGGTAGACGACGCGGACATAGGCGAGGTGATCGATGTTGTCGTAGATCCGAACGTCCCCCTTGCCGAGGTCGTCGACCCTCCCCTGATTGTTGAGTACGGAGCCGAGATAGGCGGCGCGGACTTCCAGCGCTCGAGTGGGCTCCCAGAGCAGCTTGAAGCGCCACCCCGCGGTGTCGAGGTTCGAGAGGGGCACCTCGTCTCCGCCGCCGATTCGGAGTGCGGAGCCGCTGTCGAAGCCCCCGCCGGCGATGAGCCCGATGCTAGGGACGAAGGCCTCTGGATCGGCGGGAGGCTCTGCGAGCAACCAGTGGTTCGAGACCGTGATCTCGCCGCCACCGCCCACGGCCGCGGTGTGAGCCCGCGCGCGGGCCCGTATCCACCACGGCTCCTGCCGCGGGTCGAGGGTGAGCGCCTGCACGACGCCGCCCATGGCCCCGTTGCCGTGAAGGACCGACGAGGCCCCCCGGAGCACTTCGTAGCGCTCGACCCCGGTGGGGTCCATGAGGTTCAGGTATTGGTTTGGGCCGGTGCGGAAAACACTGTTCGATAACCGAACTCCATCTATCAAATAGAGGTTCTGCGGTCCGATGAGCCCGCGAATAATCGGCGCGCCCGCGCCGGAGTTGCTCCGCTGCATGAAGACGCCGGGCGTCGCCTCGATGGCGTCGGCAGCCGTCGTCGCTTGCTTCGTCTCGAGCGTCTTCGAGGGCACAGCGTCGACCGACACCGGCGCCTCGAGCGGCCGTTCGGGGCGGCGCGTCCCTGTGATGACGACCGGCGGCACGTCGAGAGGCCCTTCTCGGGTCGGCGGATCCGTCGTAGTGCACGTCGCAACGAGGAGGTGGATCAAAAAGGTCGGCATGGGCTCTCCGGCGTAAGCGGCGGGACCGTAACGCGACGACGCCCGTGGGGCAATGGACGGTCGGACCGTAGGCGGGTCCAGGGGCGTTCGGGCGCTGCGCCGTCGACAATTCGCAGGGCCGACCGAAACCCGACCGACCGAGGTCCCGAAGGATGGGCTGCCACGTAACGCGGCGCCGAGGTGCCGCTGAGGAGTCATCGATGAGCACGGTCTGGAACGTACGTGTGCCCGGAATGGGCCGCCCTACGCCCCCTTCGCCCCGTGGCCCGGAGGCCGCAGGTGCGGGCGCGAACATCGAACGCCTTCGAATCGGGACGGCGCCTGTGCCGCGTAGTCGCGACTACCCGGAGCCGATCTGGGAGCGCAGCCCGCCGTCCCCAAGAGGTCGTGGCTGAGCAGGACGAGGCCAGAGAAGGACTGTCAGGAGCCCCACGACGCCGGCTCCAAGTAGCCAAAGTCCCTCACGCGCCCGCACCGGATCGAAGCGTAGGGCGATTCGATGTGCCCCCGCCGTCACGGGGACGCCAATGAACGCGCCGTCAGCGACCACCCAGTCTTGCCGAACGCCGTCCACTTCCAGCAGCCAACCCGGGTATGCGCTCTCGACGACGAGCACGATACCGTCGGTCGAAGCGGTGATCCGAGCGTCGATGGCCCCCGCGCCGACACGGACGAGCTCCGCTTCGCGCACGAGGTCGGGTGCGTTCGCCGGCAGAGGCACGTCATCGGGTGATGTCAAGAGCCCTTTGGAGCGAGGCGCTTCGACGAGGAGTGGCAAGTCCGGTGCTGGGCCCTCTCGCCTCGCGAGCGCGGTCGAGTCGCCCGGCGCGACGGTACGGGTAAGTGCGGCGGGGTAGAAGCGGACCCGTCCTTTCGGCCGCTGCAGCGCGTGGGCGACGATGTTGTCGCGCTGCCACACCGCCGGCGGGCGCGGCGACACCGGCATGAGCCCATGGCGATGCGTGACGACGTGGGTAACCCCGAGGTGTTCGAGGAACGACGCGTCCCACGGGGGATCTTGTTTGAGCGGGTAGTCGAGGACACCCAGATCGCCGAAGAGCCGCGTGACGACGCGCTTCAAGGGCAAGCTGGTCTGGACGTGGATCCCGTGCAGGCCAAAGGCCACGTTCGAGTCGGGACCGACGCCGTACATCGCGTGTTCGGGCCGTCCGAACGTCCGAGGATCGGGGTTGGTAGCGCCACTGTCCAATCGGCCCGGCTGCCAGCCGGTCGGGCCGGGGACGGTCGCCAGGTAGTTGGGGTTGCCCGCCGTGACTCCGAGGACCCGGTCGGTCGGTGCCGACCGGAGAAACGCGACCACCGGCGGAGGCTCGACGAGGTCGACCGTGGGGCTGTAACGAGCGCCGACGTAGAGGACGGGCCAGACGACCCCGGCGGCGACAGCGACGCACCGAAATCGTACGGGGACGACGCCCGACAGCAGGAGCAGCCCCGCCGCGAGGGCCAAAGCGACGCCGTCTTGGGCCCGGTTCGTAAGAGCGGTCGCGAGCAGCGCAGGCGCCGTCGTCAGCTCCGGATCTCGAAAGGCAACGCCGTCGAGTAGTCCCAGCGCGATGGACACGCCCAGGGCGAGCGCGACGCCGAGTAGCCCGAGCGACCAGCGAGGACGCTCCCAGAGGCGGTCCACGCCGAGACCCGCGAGAGCCGACACGCCGAGCAGCAGCAAGCAGTAGACCCGGCCAGGCGCCCGGAACACCGACAGCCCCGGGATGCCCAAGAGGACTCGCGAAAGGCCTGGGACTTGAACCGCCACGAGGACGACGAGGGGCAGCAGGACGAGAAACCCGAGCGCCCTCGGACGCCTGCGCCAGGCGGCGGCGGCCGCGGCCAGGACGGGTAGACCGAGGAACTCCGGGTACCAGAAATCGCGGAGGCTAGGCCCGCCGAAGAAGCGCGGGAGGATGCTCTCCACGGCGTCATCGAGCCCAAGCGACTCGGTGGCGAGGCCGGCGAGCATCGCGTCGGGCGACAGCGCGCGGCGTAGACTGAGTGACCAGAGCTCGATGGCGGGCAAGAGCTGCGGGCCATAGAGCAAGACCGAAAGCGCGCCAGCGCCGCCGAGCCGCAGCAACGTCCGCGCGTGGTCCCGCCACGTACTCCCCGGGGCGCCGAGGCCCTCCGACACGGCCGCGAGGGCGGCGGCGACGGCACCATAGAGCATGAGCTGCAAATGCCCCGCGTAGAACCCGAGGGTGAGGATGACCACGAGACCCGCGAACGCACCCTTTCTGAAGCGCGGCGAGCCGAGCGCCGCCCCGACCACGACGCACCACGGCAGTAGCGCTAGCGCCACCACACCGTGGATGGCCTGGTGGTAGAAGACGACGAAGGGCGAACAGGAGTAGACCACGCCGGCGACGGCAGCGCCGACCCCGCCACCGCCGTAACGCCGCACCAGCGCCACCATCCCGCACGCGCCGACGACGCCGTGGAGCCACACCGAGAGGGCGAGCATCTGATGGACGTCCATCCATGGAAGGAGCGCGAGGTGGAGCGGGTAGAGCGCGCCGACCTGCGGATTGGCGGCGAGGGGATAGCCGAGCTGGAGGCCGGGCGACCACCACGGGAGCTGCCCGTGGTCGAGCGCACGCTGGACCTCGACGAGGTGCGGATGGACTTCGGTCGCGTAGACGTCGAGGAAGTAGACGCCGCCGAGCAATGCCGGCAGATGGAGCCCGGTGACGACCACCGCCGTGACGAGGTGGGGAAGCGCCACGGCGAGCCAGCCAGGACGCGCGACGGGTTGAGGCTTCGAATCGTCGGCAGCGGGCATCGGGGCACCATAACGCAGGCAACGCGGGGATGGCACTGGTCGGCCTGAGTCCGTAAGTGAAGGCGATCCATCGTCTGGGTCGACCGGCGTCCGCCGGGGACGTCGAAGGGATGGACGCACCCACCGTGGAACGGGTTGTTACGGCGAGGGGCATGGGTTACAAGAGCCCGGGGACGGAAGCGAGGTACGCCGAGTGACAAGGCAGCGCTACAGGGTGCTGAGCAAGATCGACGCCGGAGGCATGGCCGAGATCTACCTCGCACGCGCCGTCGCCGTCGGGGGTATCGAGAAGAACGTCGCCATCAAGCGCGTCCTCCCTGCCCTCACGAAGAACAAGCGCTTCGTGAACATGTTCCTCGACGAAGCGCGTCTGTCGATGGTGCTCACGCACGCCAACATCGTGCAGGTGTTCGATGTCGGCCGCGCGGACGGCACTTACTTCATCGTCATGGAGTACGTCGAGGGGCAGAACCTGCGCCGCATCATCCAGCGGATGAGCGAACGCGCCTATCGCATCCCGGTCCCGTTGGCGTCCTACCTCATCGCCGAAGTCTGCAAGGGTCTCTCGCACGCCCACGATCAACGTGACCAGCAGGGCAACCCTCTCGGCATCGTTCACCGGGACATCAGCCCGCCGAACGTCCTCATCTCCCGCGCGGGAGAAGTGAAGATCACGGACTTCGGGCTGGCCAAGGCGATCACCCAGTTCGAGATCACCGATCCCGGCATCGTGAAGGGCAAGTTCAGCTACCTCTCGCCCGAAGCCGCCAACGGCAAAGCCGTCGATCACCGCGCCGACATCTTCGCCGCCGGCATCCTCTTGTGGGAGCTGCTCGCCGGAAGGCGCCTGTTCCTTGGCAAGAGCGACATGGAGACAGTCGAGCTCATCCGCAAGGCGGAGGTGCCGTCGCTCATCCCGCTGTGCAAAGACGTCACGCCCGCCTTCGAGCAGATCGTCATGAAGGCCCTCGCCCGCGATCCGAAGGCGCGCTACCACTCGGCCCGCGACTTTGGCGACGCGCTCACTCAGTATCTCTTCACCATGCGGACCAAGGCGACCAACTACGACTTGGCCGGCATGCTCGAACAGATCTTTTCGGTCGAGCCGGACGCCGGTGGACCGCCGGGACAGCGTATCGCCGCGCTCATCGACGAAGAGGTCATCAACCTGTCCATGCTCGGCCGCATCCCCGAGCCGAGCCAGGGCATCGGCGCCAAGCCGCTGAACGACTTCGAGCTCCGCGCCGTCGACAGCCGGCTCTCCATCTCCGACATCTGGAGCGTCCGGCCACCGGACCTGCCCCCGTCGACCGAGCTCTCCGACCTCGTCGCCAAACGCCAAGCGGAGCTCGAAGCACGGGCCGCCGGCACCCAGGGCGCCAGGCGCTCACGCGGCGGTCGCGGCTGGCTCTGGGCCGCCGCTGCGGCCGTCCTCCTCGGAGCTGGGGCAGCAGTCGCCTGGTACCTCGAGCTCTTCTGAGGTCCGCATGACGATTCGAATCTACACGACCCGGTGGTGCGGCTACTGCCGCGCCGCCAAGGCCCTCCTGAACGAACGCGGCCTCGCTTTCGAGGAGATCCCGGTCGACGGCGACAGCGCTACCCGCGCCCGCCTCGCGCATGAACACGACGGCTACAGCACGGTACCGATGGTCTTCATCGACGACCGCTTCATCGGCGGCTACGATCAGCTCGCCGCGCTCGATCGGGCTGGCAAGCTCGCTGGATCATCCCACTCCTGACAGCCCTCCTGACGGTCCCACCGCGGCCGACTCTCTCATTGACAGACGTCACTCCCGGATGGTAACTCGCGCGCCCCAAGAGGGGCGGCAGCGGCCGTCTCTGTGACTTGGGGAGCGAGTTTCGACTCGTTCCAGCCGGGTGGCCCAAGCGGCGCCTAGCACCCCGTGGTTCTGGTCGAGGCGGATTTCATGCTGCTCCCGATAAGCGAACAGGTCC
>JADMJS010000227.1 GCA_018780435.1 Myxococcales bacterium | reverse complement strand
TTGCGCGCACGGCGCTGCCGCTGCTGCCAGTGGTTGCGATCGCCGACGTCAGTGCAGAGTGCGTCGCGCGGGTCGCGCTCGACGTCGCCGACGTTCCAACGGCCGCGCTCGAGCTCGCGTCGCCGCCCGTCGCGTCCGTGCGCGGCCTGGACGAGCGGCTCTGGTCCGCCGTGCCCACCGTCGATGATGCGGATGCGCTCGACGTGCCGTGTTTGCCGATGCCGTGTGCCGCGCGTCTGCCGCTGCTGCCGGTGGTCGTGCCGGCGGTGCTGGCGACCACGGCGGTGCTGTCTGCGACGATGCTGCGCTCGACGCTTGTGCTGGCGGCGCCGCCGGTGGTGCTGGATCTGACGCGCGGTTCGCTCGCGGCGCCGATCAGCGTCGAACTGCGCGATCTGGCGGCGGCTGGCGCGCGGCAGCTGCCGCTTGTCGAGGTGGCGGTGTGCGAGGATGTGCCGATGCCGGTGTTTGTGCCGCGCGCGCTCGCGCCGCCCGACGTGCCGTGGCGCGTCGACGGCGCCGAGGCCGACGCGCTGCGCGCCGCCGTGCTGGGCGTGTGCGGCAGCGTCGCGGCTGCCGTCGCGCTGCGGCTCGCCGAGCGCTGGCCGGAAGTGCGCGCGGCGCCCGCGGCGGCGCTGCGCTTTGCGCCGATCGCGCCCGCGCGCAAAGTGGCGCCGCCGCCGACGTCGACGTGGATGGCGACGCTGGCGCCCGACGCGGCGGCCAAGATCGACCGCAAGTACCGCCCGCTGAGCGTCGCCGCGCACTGCAGCACAGCGGCGCTCGCCTGCGTCGACAAGCTGTGCCGCAAGCTGCCGTCGCTCGCGCTGCTCGACGAGCTGCTCGCGCCGACGCCGGCGCCCGCAGTCGACGACACGCCGATGCCCGACGCGCGCTTTGCGCCGCGCACGTTCCTGTGTTCGACGAGCGTCGCGCAGGATCTGAGCTCGTTCATGCGCCTCCAGCACGGCGGCGCGGCCGACGCGGTGACGAGCGCGCCGGCGGTCACGGCGCGCGCCGCCGACGTTGGTCTGTTTGGCGCGTGGCAGGCGCCGCTGGTCGACGCGCTGGTGGGCGTCGAGCGCGCGTGGCTCGTCGTGCCCGACAGCGACTGCGGCGGCAACACCGACTGCCACGTGCTGCTGCCGTGGCTGCTCGAGTCGCCGCTGCGGCGCGTCGTGTGTGTGCGCGTGCGCCCGT
>JADMJS010000610.1 GCA_018780435.1 Myxococcales bacterium | reverse complement strand
TCGCTCGAAGGGGTCGGCGAGAACGTCGACGTCAACTTCCAGATGGGGCAGATGAGCTTCGGGATCCCGATCGCAGTCCCGTCTGGGCACGCGGGCTTGAGCCCGTCTCTACGGCTGTCCTACAGCTCCGGCGGGGGTCAAGGGCCGGTCGGGCTCGGGTGGTCACTCGGGGTGGGCAGCATCGAGCGCGCCACGGCAAAGGGGCTGCCGCGCTACACGACCGACGACGAGATCGCGGCCGATGGGGGCACAGAGCTCGTCCGGGTGGCGGGCTCGGGCGCGGGGCCGCTCACCTACCGGGCGCGCTTCGAGGGGGGCTTCGTCCGGTACACATGGATGGTCGCGAGCGACTACTGGAAGGCCGAGTACCCCGACGGCCGCGTTGGCTACTTCGGCGCCGACGCCACCGGGCTGGCGGCGCCGACTGCCCGAGTCCCGGGCGCGGGTGAGACCTTCCGCTGGCACCTGCGAGAGCTAGTCGACGTGCACGGGCACCGACTCTTCTTCGACTACCTGAAGGACAGCGAGACTGCGCTGCTCGAGCGCGTGCGTTACGCCTTCGATGGCAGCGGCGCGCCGCGATATCGCGTCGAGCTCGTCTACGGCGGTCGGCCCGACGTGCAGTCGGACTGCAAGTCCGGCGTCGAAGTGCGGCTCACAAAGCGCCTCGAAAAGATTGAGGTCTTCACGCAGGGCAGCCTCCTCCGGCGGTACGAGCTCACCTACGAGCCGGACGCGGTGACGGGCGGGCAGAGCCGGCTCGCGCGGGTCACGCAGCTCGGACGCGATGGCGTCACCGCCCATGAGGCCAAGACCGCGCTCACCTATTCGGCCTCGCTCGAAGGGTGCACGTCGGCGGCGTGTCAGCCGGTGGTGGTGACGATGGACGGCCCGGTGGGCGTCGACCTCTCGACCGGGCTCGCCGACTTCATCGACATGAACGGCGACGCGTTGCCGGACGTGCTCCACACGGGGCCCGATGGCCACGAGATCTTCCTGAATGTCTGGGGCAAGGTCTTCTCGGGCGCGACCCCGAGCAACACGGCGAAGGGCGCGGGTGCCCCACGGCTCACGACCGCGAACACGAACCTCTTCGACGTCGACGGCGACGGCCACGCGGATCTGGTCGCGGGCACGGCCGATGGCACGGTGACGCTCTACCGCGGCACCGCGAACGGCGATTGGGCGCCTCCCACGATCACGGACGGTCGGGCCTTCAGCGAAGGCGGGGCCGGGAATCGGCGATACTTCGACGTCGATAACGACAAGCGCATGGACATCATCACGGCCGACGAGACGAGCACCGAGGTGTGCCTCAACCGGCCGGACGACGTGTCGGGGACGTGCGAGGTCGTCGAGTCGATCGGCGCGAGCTTTGCGGATGGGCTCTCCTTCGCGGACTGGAACGGCGACGGCCTGCAGGATCCGGTGTTGCTCCCGGCCGGCGGCAACCTGCTCAGCTACCGGCTGAACCTCGGCCACGGCCAGTGGACGGAGTGGCGCGAGCTCACCGGCCTCCCGACGCAGTCGGCGCCGGCGCGTTTCCACGACATCAACGGCGACGCGCTCACCGATCTCGTGTGGCTGCTCCCGACCGAGATCCGCTACCAGTTGAACCGAAACGGCCGGGAACTGGGCCCCGTGCGCTCAATCCCGGCGCCGGTGATCGAGAGTGGCTCGAGCGAACGTTTCGGCGACATGAACGGCAACGGCTCGACCGACGTTGTGTGGGTCAGCCCGGACGGCGAGGTCACTTACCTCGACCTCTTCCCGGTGCGCCCGAACCTCTTGATTCGAATCGAGAACGGCCTCGGCAAGGTGACGCGGCTCCGCTACGGCTCGACCGTGCAGCACGCCGAGCGCTCGGAGACGGAGGGGCTGCCGTGGCTCTACAAGCTGCCGAACCCGATGCTCACGGTCGACCAGGTGGACACCTTCGTGACGCTCACCGGCGACGACACGGGCGGCCTCCATGAGGTCAAGGCGGTCGAGTACCGCGACGGGTACTGGGACGGCGTCGAGCGCCGCTTCCGGGGCTTCGAGCGCGTGAAGGTCGAGACGACGGGTGACGACTCCATCGATGTCGGCACCTTGCGGATGCGCTTCGACACGGGCCGACAGAGCGCGGCGCGCGCCGGCCTGTTGCTCGAACAGGAGACGTGGTCCAAGGGCGTCCGGCTCCAGACGGCCAAACATCAGTACGGGCCGTGCGCGGTCGAGGGCGTGCCGGTCACTGAGCCGCCCATCGAGTGGGTGTGTAAGGCGTCGAGTCAATTGACGCTCGAAGAGGGTCGGCCGGCGGCGGAGCACGTCACGACGCGCGACGAGTGGACCTACGACGGCTACGGCAACGTGCTCCTCGAGAAGAAGCTCGGCGTGGTTACGCGGGGCGGCCTGGGCTGCGGCGCCTGCGTGGATCCCACTGCGTTCGGCGAGCCGTGTGACGACGCCGGCTTCCAGTGTCGCGGCGACGAGGTCACGACCGAGACGACCTACGTGCCGGTCACGGCGACCGGCGGCCGGTGGCAGTTGCGGTTGCCGTGCCGGTCGCTCCAGTACGGGTTGCCGAAGGCGCAGGCGACGGCGCAGGGCCTGGTCAAGGAGTCCGAGACCTACTACGACGGCGCGCCTTTCGTCGGCCAGGCGCTGTGCACGGCGACGAAGGGCCTCGTCTCGCGGTCGCGGCAGCGCGTCGACGCGACCACCTTCATCGAGCCGGAGCGCGTCCAGTTCGACGCCCACGGCAACCCAGTCGCCTTCCTCGACGCGAACGGCAACCGCCGCGAGCTGGACTACGACGCGGACGGGCTCCTGCCGAAAGTGGACCGCATCCTCTTCGTGAAGGCGACCCCGCCGTATCAGCTCGAACAACGGGTCAGCTACGACCCGGTGCTGGAGGCCGTGAACCGCTCGACGGCCTGGGTGCGAGTCGAAGGCGGCAAGGACCAGACACCCGAGTTCCCGACCACCTACCGCTACGACGCGCTCGGCCGCCTCATCGCGATGGCCGCGCCCGGAGACACCCTCGACGCCCCAACGCACGAGTACGCCTATCTCCTCGGGGCGCCCGTCAGCCGAATCGTGACCCGGACGCGCTCGCAGGCGGGCCAGCCAACGGACCTCGAGGCGGTGCAGTGCTTCGACGGCCTCGGCCGGGTACTCCAGACCCGGACGAAGCTCGCGCCGGGCAAGTACCAGGTTTCCGGATTCTCTGACTTCAACACGCAGGGCAAGGAGCGGCGGCGCTATCAGCCGTATCTCGGCAACAGCGGATCGTGCGACACGACGCCGCCGGCGAGTGGGGTGCTCTTCGAGAAGATCATCTACGACGGCCTCGGCCGCCCGACCTTCACGGTCCACCCCGACGGCCCGGACCACGGCGGCACCGACTCCAACACGGCGATGGTCTACCGCCCGCTCCTCGAAGAGGCCTGGGACGAAGAGGACCTCAACGTGGGTGGCCCGCACTACGGGACGCCGACGCGGACGGTGAAGGATGGATTGGATCGCGTCGTCCGCATGGAGCGCACCGTGCCGGGCGACGCGTATGTGTTGAGGTTCCCCTACGACAGCCTCGGTCACCTACGCGGCTGGCGCGACGACGTCGTGCCCGCGAACGAGAAGTTCCAGTACTACGACCGGATTGGGAGGGTCGTCGAGGTCGACGATCCGGACTCGGGCACCACGTTGTTCACGTATGACGCGGTCGGGAACTTGGTCGTTCGGGAGGATGCTCGCGGCATTCGGGTTCGCACGGTGTACGACGAGGCCAACCGGCCGGTCGAGAGGTTTGCGGAAGCGGACAAGCCCGGGACGCTCGTGACGACCGAGTACGACCGGCGGGCGACGTGTACGGCGGGTGAGTGTGATGCTCTGCCGGGCAGAGTTGCGGGGGCGGAGTGGATGTCGAATGGTGTCAGCGGCATGGACCGGCACACCTACGATGGGCGCGGGCGGGCTGTCGGGCTGACTCGGCGGATTGGGGAGGTCACTCTTAGCTTTGGGACCGTGTTTGACAATGCCGATCGGCTCGTTCGGCAGGACTATCCTGGGGGGATCTCCGTTCAGAATCTCTTGGATGGGTCTGGGCGGCTCACGTCCGTGCCGACTTACATACCTAGCCTGTCGTATGACGCGCGGGGTTCGCTCGGGAAGGTGCTCTACGGGAACGGCGTGGCGACCGAGTATGCGTACGACAGGATCGCGAGGCTCGGGTCGCTCCGAACGACTTTGCCCTCGGGCGAGCGGGTTCAGGACTATGGGTACACCCGGGACCGCGTGGGCAACATCACGGAGATTGCGGACTCGAATGCGGGGGTGGAGCCGAGTGAGGCGGCGACGTACGAATACGACGCGCTCTATCGCCTGGTCGAGGCTCGGCTTGATGCCGGGAGGCCGGCGGCCGAGGTGCTCACATACGCGTACAACCGCATCGACAACATGACGCTTAAGGCCTCGAACAAGGGGGCGGCGAGCCCCGAGCATGTGGGGGCCATGGTGTATGGCGAGAACGGGTTTGGGGTTCATGCCCCTACCACGGCTGGCGGTGTCCCTATCGGCTATGACTTGGCTGGGAATCGGGTCTCCGATGGAACTCAGACGTTCGAGTGGGATCATGACGGGCGGCTGCTGCGGAACCTTGATTCGGCGCAGATCAAGATCGAGCTTGGCTATGGGCCTACCGTTGAGCGGGTTTGGAAGACCGAGGGGGGTAAGCGGGCGCTGTACTTCACGTCGGATTTTGAGGTTCGGGAGGGTGTGGGGGTGGTGTCCATTCGCTTGGGGCAAGATCGAGTGGTTCGGGTGGAGACACCAGCGATTCCTTTGGGGATTGAGGATTTGGCGCCGGCGGTCCTCATAGGTGGGAATGTAGTGGGTAAGGCGGATGGGCAGATTACAGCCGGGGATGCTTGGGTGGCGCAGCGGGTTGGATGGGTGGTTGAGGCGGAGCTTGAGGCCTCGGGGCGGCGGATGCTGGTGGGCGCAGGGGCGGTTACCTGGATGCATGCGAATCATATTGGGACGCCGAGCGTGGTGACTGAGGAGAGTGGCAGTGTGGTTGAGCGGTTTGGGACTTTTCCGTATGGAGTTCTTCGATTCACGAACGGAGATGGTGCGATTGATGGCGGATTTCAGGGTTTGGAGGAGTTGGGAGGAAATCATGATCATTTAGCTGCAGCGCTTCATCGCATAACGGATCGGTTACGTGGTAGCTGGCTATCAGCAGACCCATTTGTAGAAGTATTGCAGAATGACATTTCCACGTCATTACTTACTGGAACCTATCCCAATCGACTTAGGGCAATGAACAGCAACCCACTCGCGCTCCGTGACCCGTCCGGCCTAGCTCCGAATGTGGCAGGCGCATCGGACTCTTCGTCAGTGACGGAAGCGCTGCGTGGCAATAAAACTCTGCATGAGCTGTCTGATGCATACTCAGGGAACGATGACAGGTACTTCTACACAAGTCATTTCGGCTGGGTCGACAAGCGTCACTTCTTTGCAGCGGCGGCAGAAACAGAGGATGCACCCTATCTAGGCGGTCTAGTATTACTCGGAGGGCTTGCCGTTGAAATTCGGCAACTCGTCGAGGAAAGTGCACGAAGACTCGGAGGGGACAAGAAGGTCTATAGGAGCGCGTTCTCGCCGGAAGACTTGCCCAGCAACAACGCAGGCGTAACCTTCGCTCAGTTCTTGAAGGAGGGCGAGTCACGTGCCGAGTCGTTCAAGCGCTTCATGAGTGTTTACGGAGCAAAGGAATTGAGCGACATTCCTGACGAACGGGCTTCCCTGCCGTTAGCTGATCCTTCGAGTTGGAAAAGTAACGTGATTGAGACCCTACCTGCTCAGCTCGACAGGGACTTCGGCTCCGACGTGTGACCGGGAAGATCTCTCCGGGAAGATCTCTCCGTCAGTCATACCTGGAAGGCCTTGGGCACTGGGCGATCTCGAGCCGCCGGAGCGTGGCTGTAGTTTGGTTATCACTAGTACACTAGTGATAACTTAGCGAGATCATGCAAGTGGGCGAGAATTCGGAAGATCTCTCCGTCAGTCATACCTGAAAGGCCTTGCGGGAAGATCTCTCCGTCAGTCATACCTGAAAGGCCTTGAGGACTGGGCGATCTCAAGCCACCGGCGCTTGACTGCGGTACCGACCCTGTTAACTTCGTAACGACTCGTGTTCGTACATTATTTAGATCGACAGACCACCCCCCGGCGACCCACAGGGAAGATCTCTCCGTCAGTCATACCTGGAAGGAAGATCTCTCCAGGAAGATCTCTCCGTCAGTCATACCTGAAAGGCCTTGATGGCTGGGCGGTCTTGAGCCACCGGCGCTCGGCCGCGGTTCCAACGCTGTTAATCTCTTATCGGACCATGTTCGTACATTATTTAGATCGACAGACCACCCCCCGGCGACCCACCGTCACCCCGAATCCGCCGCTGTGCTGAAGCTACGTGGAGGGAAGCGGCGCGGGCAGGAGGCCCGCGATGGCGGGCGGCGCGACGTCGTTGTCCGGGCCGAGGGTCGCGACGCGCGCGCCGAAGGACCGCATGAGGCGGTAGGTGCCCCGTGGGAATGCCACGTTGTGGTCGCCGGCCTTGAAGCGGGCGTAGGCGAGCGCGTAGGCCCGGAGGAAGAGGTGGAGGCCCTCCAGTAGGCGCTTCTCCTCCAGTTCGTCGTGCACGAGGAAGGGGCTCGGGCCGGTGTTCGGGCCGTGGGGCTCCCAGCTCTTGGCGG
>JADMJS010000723.1 GCA_018780435.1 Myxococcales bacterium | reverse complement strand
GCGGTCAACGCGTGCGGTAGAGCACCACCGGGAACACGCCGATCGAGTTGGCGCCTGTCGCGACGGCGTGCATGAGGTTGGCGAAGCCGCGCTTGTCGCTGTCCTGCATCTGGGGAGGAAACTCGTAGCTCATGACCGAGTTCGGGTTGCGCGTGCCCCAGATCTGCGCGCCGCCCTCCATGTCGGCGAACTCGTGGCGCAGGCCGAGCACGTGGCCGAGCTCGTGGAGAAAGATGTTGGCCATCACGTCGCGCTCAGCGAAGGCGCGCTTGTAGACCTTGAGAACGCTCAGCGGCGCGTCGTTCGGGAAGAAGGCCTCGGCGTACATGTTGCCGCCATCGCCGGCGAACGCGAGCAAGAACGTGGCGTTGGCCGACGAGTCGGCGTACTCGAAGCTGACGCCCGCGTTGACGGCGTTCCACGCCTGCGCGGCCAAGACGAGCTGCGCGCCGGCATAGTGCGCCTCCTGGACCGACGGAAAGCTCTCGACCCAGACGCCCCAGCGGATGATCGAGCCGGGCTGCCACAGCGCGATCTTGCCGTTCCAGCCGACGTACAGGCCCAGCACGTTGCTGTGGGTCTTGTCGGCCTGCGTGCGGCAGCAGAGCGACGAGTCGCGGCGCTGCGCCGTGATGATGGTGGTCGTCTTGGTGATGACCGTCATGATGTCGGGCAGGCGCGCAAACTGCACGTTGTTGACCGGCTGGTTCTCGGTGCCCTTGGTAATGACGGTCGGCGCGGTGCGCGCCATGATGTCGTCGAGGGCGGCCTCGGTCCAGATCATGATGAGGTTTTGCAACTTCTCGGTGAACTTGCTCACCTGCGACGAGTTCATGCGCCAGATGTTGTCCATGTAGTTCATGTGGAACTTGAGCTGGCCGACGCTGGACTTGCCGACCGAGATGCGCCACGACGACTGGTCGATGTGCAGGTAGAACAGGCGGAGGTGCGGCACCTTGATCTTGAGGCCGGGCACCGGAGCAAAGTCGTAGACGAACACGAGGTGGTCGACCGACTCGGACTCCTCCTTCCACGAGAACTCGATGTTCTTGATCGTGGTCATGAAGTTCTTGAGCACCGAGTCGAGCTGCACCAGCGTCGCCTCGGGAAACGCAAAGTCCTTGAAGAGCTCGCTGAGAAAGCCGAGGTGGATGTTGCCCTCGGTGAACTCCTTGCTCATCTTCTGCGCCTTCTGGTCGACGG
>JADMJS010000745.1 GCA_018780435.1 Myxococcales bacterium | reverse complement strand
GACCCGATGCCGTCGCTCACGCGCACGGTGCTCGCGTTTCCGCTTCGGCGGGAGTAGGCCTGCGAGCACCCGCAGTCCGGCACCCGGGGCCAGCTCCTCATAACCTTCTCGAACCGCCACGGCCCTATGGTGCTCGCGACCGGCGACAAGAGCGCGCTCGCGGTCGGCGACTCCTCTAGAGCTCGTACGGGACGTGCACCCAGTTGTAAGCGCTTGGCGGAAAGTCCTTTGTATTGCGAGTCACGAGGCGATGGCCTCGACTCACCGCAGCCGCCGCCTGAAGCGCATCGGGCAGCTTCCAACGATTCGATCGACGAAGCGTCGCGGCCAGGTTCGCCACGTCGCCATCGACGACGATCAGCGGAAAGCGTTGGAGCAACTTCTCGACCGAATCTCGAGACGGACCCGGGTCGTAGCCTGCCAGTACCTCCGCCATCGTCACTGCCGTTATGTGAGCGCGTCCAGCGGTGGCCCCGAGGAACGCAGTGGCGCGACCATGGCCGTTGAGGTGGTCGATAATGACGACGGAATCAATGACGTAGTCGTCAGCGGCCATCCCATTCCGCCCTGGTCTTGTTCTGGTACGCGAGTCCGTCGCCCTCTTTCCACGTTCCTCTCGTCACTTGAAGGAGGTCTTGAAACGACGCATCGAGTGGGGGAGCGCTGGCCCTCATCAGTCGGACCGCCCGTCTGACCACCTCAGCCATCGACGTTTGCTCTGCCTCAGCGACACGGTCGAGCCACCGCTTGTCGTCGGGTTCGAGTGAGATGATGGTTCGTATCATGATATCGCCTCTGGACTGGACGATATCGCTCGATCCACGGCGAATCAAGGCCTGACGTGGTGCAGGTGACCATGTCGAAGAGCGAGATCAACGACTTGAACGAGTCCTCGGGGCGTCAGTTCGAGTGCGCCGTGGATGGCAACTTCGCCCTCGTCGTCTGCCTCACGGCCGATCAGAGGGCCCGAATGCAGGCGGAGCGGGGCTTTCCCTTCGCGACATGACCACGGCGCCTTTGACCGCGTGAAGCCACGGAACATTTGCCGGGACGCTTCGTCGGCACCCCTGGAAGCGAGAGCGACCGAGCGCAGGAAGATCGAGTCAGGCGCAAGACGGACTCTGGGCGGTCCGTCTACGCAGCGCCGAGGTCATCGAGCGAGCGAATGCGGCCGACCCCGGGCATGAACGCGGCCAGGTGCCTGAGGTCACTCACGTCACCGGTCAAGACGTCGTCGCGCCGGTCGGCGGCGACGAGTACGACGAACGCGTCGACCACGTCGGAGGTCCCCGACCGGGCGCAGAGCTCGCCGGTGCGTTTGGAGCTCGTGGCGTCGAACTGAACCTCACGGCATCCGCTGAGCACGCTAGCGAGACGCGCGTCGCGAGGGCCACGCCACGCCTGGGCCACGACGGGCGATGGGACGGACGCCACGATGCCCCTCGAGGTCAGCCACTTCCACCAGACCCAGAATCGCCGGTCGTCACGGCTCGCGGCGATGAGCGCGCCGGTGTCGAGGGTTACTCCCGCCATGCGCTTTCGACCGCCGAGACGTCGGCTTCGGTGATCTCGCCGTGCTCTCGCTCCCAGTGCGCAATGGCCGCCGCGGCGTGTCGGAGGAGTAGACGCGCCTCCGCAGCTCTCGCCAGCCAAGAAGAGAGCGTCTCACCATCATCATTGGCGGCCGCCCGGATCCGCGCGGCCAAGTCGTCTGAAAGCGATAGGGAGAGTCGTTCCATCTTGAGATCATACCAGCGTATTACAAGCCCATCAAGCCGGTCGTTCCTCGATGACCCTCCCCGCCACCCCATGGTTGCTCCCGGTCGAGTGGTCCGACCTCAAGGGCGCCTACCGCTGGTACGTCGTCCAGGACCCGGCCACCCAGCCGTGCCTCCACCTCGAGTCCGGCCACTTTATCGAATGAAAACAGCACCTTCACGCAGACGCCGTGCGTGTCTCAGCCCAGAAAACCCGATGTTCGGGCGAGCCCGGGCGGTCGCCTCCCACGAACGACGCTCCACCAATTGGTGGATTCCAAGCCCGCCATGCCACGTCGTATCCTGGCCCGCATGGTGAACCGCCAACCTGCTCCGTTCGTGGCTGCTTCCGTCGCACTCGCTCATCTCCTCGTCGGGGGCTGCTCCTGGGCTCAGATGAACCGAGCAGAGGTGGATGGCGTGTTTCAGCGCGACTGCACCACCTCGACGTCGGCACCCGCCAGCGACCTCGTCATGGCGTCGATCTCAGGCGCCGCGGCGCTCGGTCTCCTCGTGACTGGCGCCGTACTCATGGCCGAGGACGCGGAGTACGCGAAAGAGAAGATTGACGGGTCCGGCTTGGGCGTAGTCTTCCTGTCAATGTCCTCGCTCCCCATCTTGACCGGCTCGATTTGGGGCCCCAGCGCTGCCTACGGCTACACGAACGCGGCGCGGTGTGTAGAGCTACGGGAGCGCTTTCCGACGTGCGCGTCCGCCCCCGAATGCGCCACTCGAGGCCTCTGCACCTGGGACAGTCCTCGTTGCGTCGCCAAGACCGAGGCCGACTGCGCCGCGTCCGAGGCATGCATCAAGCACGGGCGCTGCACCCCAAGAGATGGCGTCTGTGTCGCCTCGGGCGATGTGAGAACTGGCCCCTGAGCGCACGCTGCCGCGAGTCGGGCGAGTGAACGGGCCGAGATACTAGGAAAGTCGTTCCGTCTTGAGATCCTCCAGACGTATTACGAGTCCACCAATCCGTTCGCTCCTCGATGACCCTCCCCGCCACCCCATGGTTGCTCCCTGTCGAGTGGCCCGACCTCAAGGGCGCCTACCCAATAGCTTCGATCGACGTTCGCCGCGGCGGTAACATAGAGCAATGCTCAGCCGCACCTCCCAAGCCTCGGGCGCTCGCGCCCTCACGGCGTCGCTCGTCCTCTTCGGCTCCGCCCTGCCCCTCCGGGCGACCGCCTCGCCCGTGCTGGGACCGGACCTCGATCTCACCGCCACCGCGTGGGGGGCGGGCTCGTACTCGGTCGCAAAGGACTGGCCCGATGTCGCCGCGGGGCCCGACGGCTGGCTGGTCCCGTACATACGCTCCCCCGACGGCGAGCCGCGAACGTTGGTGTTAGCCCGGCTCACGGCGCAAGCCACGCTGGTAGACAGGTCGCCGCCAATCGCCACGTCGAACCCTGGTCTCCGCGGGCCGCCTGCCGTCGCCCGCGGAGACGCCGCGTGGCTCGTGGTCTGGGTCATCGGCGAGGGGGCCGAGGCCCGGTCCTGGGCCACGCAAGTGAGCGACTTGGGCGTGGCCCTCACACCCGGCGGCTTCCAGCTTCCACTCCCAGCGATGGGGGAGGTCGATGTCGCGTGGGACGGGGGCGGCTGGACCGTCGTCGCCAACACCGCCCAGGGGATCAGCGCGGTGCGAGTCCTCCCTTCGGGGGCCATGAGCGCCGTGGTGACCCAGGGCCAGTACGGCAACGGACCGCCCGCGGTAGCACGCGGCAGCGACAGTCTGCTGCTGGTGGCCAGCGCTCGAGAGGACGGCAGGCTTGAGCTTCACCGCCTGACGCACGCGGTCGACGGCGCCCCGGTGATGCTGAGCACGAGCACGGCAGACGCCCAGGTGGCGGACAGCCGGCGCGTGGCAGTGGCCTGGAACGGGAGCGAGTACCTCGTGGCGTGGCCGGATCTACGCGCGGGCAACTGGCTCTACGACTTCAACGGATCCAAGGCGGAGCCCGACTCCGACCTCTACGCGATGCGGGTCTCGGCGGACGGCGCGGTGCCGGACGCGCCGCCTCCCGGAGAAGGCCCCGCCGGGTTCCTGGTGAGCGCGGCAGGGAACCATCAGGACTCCCCCAGCGTGATTGCCACCGACGACGGCTTCCTCGTCGCTTGGCGCTCGGCCCAGGCATCCGAGCAGCCCCTGTACTGCAAGGCCAGCTTCGACGGTCCGTGCGATCGCTCGGACCTGATGATGGCGACGGTCGTGGGTACGGCCGTCACGCCGCCCGGCGGCGAGGTGCGGGTCGACAGCTCGTGGCGGTTGACTCGGCTGGTCGCGGCGCCGGGCCAAAGTGGGCCAGTGCTGGTCTGGTCCGGTTGGGAACCCGACTATGGCTGGTGGCCTGACACGTTCGCCCGGCGCCTCGACGCCACGCCGGTGGTGGGCGACGCCACTCCCGTCACGGTGGTGAGTGCGGCGCCCAACGCGCAGGTCAACGTGGCGTTGGCCGTGGCCCCCGCAGGCGCGCTGGCGGTCTACTCCGAGACGCGAGGCTCGAACGGCATGGTCGAGGTGCGCTATGCCCGCGTAGGCCCCGACGGAGGCGCGGTGGAGCCCGACGGTGTCCTGCTCGGGACCACCGGGCCCGGAGAACCCGATATTGGCCCCACCGCCGCCGCGACGTTCGCCGGAACCGCCTGGGTGGTCGCGTGGGTGCAGGTTGGCCCCCCGTTTTCGATCTTCGACAGCGTGCCCGGAAGGCTGCTCGTGCGCCGGCTGAGCGCCGACGGCGCCGCCCTTGGGGACTTCGCGCCAACGACTCCGAGCTACGAAGGCGAGTACACCTACGACTTCAACCCGGCGCTCGCTTCGAGCGGGAGCGGGGCGCTGCTGGTCTACACCGACGGGCGAACTCTCTCCGGGCCACGCGGGAAGTATCTGCTGTTGGACGCCTCGGGCGCACCGATCGACGGCGCCACCGGAACGGTGGGGACGCTCTCATTCGGGAGCGCCGCGCACGCCGTGGCGTGGGACGGGGCCGCGTACCTCGTAGCCTCCGCCGAGTACGGCATGGTGCTCTCGACGCGCCTCATCGCGGCCGACGGCGCCCCACTGGGGCCCTCGAAGGCGCTCGAAGCGGCGACCGCCGGCGCGCCGGTGCTCACTGCGGCGGCCGCGGCCCCCTGGGGCTGGCTGATCGCGTGGAGCAGCGCGGTCAACTGGAACGTGGACACGCGGGTCCGCGTGGCCCGGCTCTCGCCTGACGGGGAGCTTCTCGACGTCGACGCCGGCTGGACACCGCCGCAGACCCGGCTCGTCTCGCCCTGGCTCACCGCGGCGCCCGGGGGGCAGCCGCTGCTGACGTGGATCGACGCCACGAGCGCCGAGGCGTTGGCCGTGCGCTTCGGCGCGGACGGGTTGCCGACGGAGGCCCCGTGGACGCTGTCGGAGTCGTCTTGGCCCACCCGCGAGGTGGTCGTGGCCGCCACGGGCCTCGAGAGCTGGGCCGTGCTCATGTCTCGCGTGGCGACCTACGGCGAGGACGTGGCGGTGCCCGGGCGACGCGCGGGCCTGCGCTTCGTGGGTAGCGGGGGCCTGCCGCCGGGCTGGGAAGACGTGGGCGGGCCGGAGGACACCGCAGACGCGGGCAGTGCGGGCGACGTATCGACGGGGCCCGGGGATACGTCGGGGGAGCCCGCCGACGTGGGGGGCGCGGAGGACGCCACGGAGGCCCCCGCCGACGCCATGGACTCAGCAGACGGGGGCCCGATCGACCCGAGCGACGCGACTTCCCCGGACGCGGACGAGGCGCCCGACTCGGGAGCCGCAGGCCCGATCGACGCCGGCGACGCCAGCGCACCGGCCGCCGACGCGGGCGCGCCGAGCGGAGCCTCGGGGTCCGACGGCGGGTGCTCGAGCGCGAGCGGCCGCGCGTTGGGTGGCCCTGCGACGAGCGCGGCGCTGTGGCTGGCGGCGGTGGTGCTCTGCGCGCTGGGGCCGCGCGTCAGGCGCTACGAGCGACGCCCCCCGTCGCGTCAGTGAGAGCCGCCAGCAGGGCAGTCAGGGCCAACGCGCCAAGGCCCTGGGGGCCGGCGGCTGTGAGCGCGTAGACACCTCGCTCGGTCCAGCCGTACAGCGTCAAGCAAGAGGCGTTGTTCGGCGCCCGTGGCTCCTATTCCCGATGACCTACGGGCAGATATCGGCGCCGGCCGCGCACGTGCCCGACTTGCAGGCGTCGCCCTTGGTGCAAACGTCGCCATCTTGGCACGGCGTCCCGTCCGGCGACGTCGCGTAGACACATTGGCCGGAGTCCGGCTTGCACGTCCCGGGCTGCCGGCACGGCTCCGGGGCGGGGCACTCGACCGGCACGGCGACGCAGCTCCCGCCGGTGCACGTGTCCTTGGTCGTACACTTGTCACCGTCTTCGCAGGGGGAGCCGTCCGGGATGGGCGGCGCGACGCAGAGGCCCGTGTCCGGGTCGCACTTCGCCTCCTGAGTGCAGGGGTTGCCGTCGTCCACGCAGAGCACCGGCAGACCGCCGCAGACGCCTTTCTGGCACGTGTCGGCGCCAGTGCAGGGATCCCCGTCGTCACACGGCGTCCCGAAGGGGGCGCTGTGGCAGATCGAGATACAGACGCCACCGACGAGGACGAAGCCCGGCGCACAGTCACACTCGTAGCTCCCGACGGTGTTCACGCAGACGGTGTTTGGGCCGCACTCGTCGGTCCCGTCCGCACACTCGTCGACGTCGTCGCAACGGTGCACGATCGCGGTCGCGTGGGCGGCGCCGGCCGTGATGACGGTCACGCGACCCTGAATGGACGACGGCGGGAGGTAGTGCTGGTTGTAGTCGTAGCCCCACGGGATGAGGTGCCCATTCGCCGAGAGCGCGTACGAGTAGTCGCTCCCGCCGCCGATTGCGACCATCCCGGACAGGGCTTGTGGTGGCACGGGGGTCGCCCAGAAGCCACCCCAGGCGATGACCTTGCCCGTGGACGTGAGCGCGAGGAGGTGGTCCGAGCCGCCCGCGATGGCGACGATCCCCGACTGCGTGTCCGGCGGCATCGCCGACACCATCCCTGGACCGTCCCAGCCCCACGCTAGGACCTGACCCGCCGACGTGAGCGCCATCGAGGTGATGGCGCCGCTCGCGATGGCGACGATCCCGGCGCTCGCGGCAGCCGGGACCACCGTGGAGCCGTAGCTATTCTGACCCCAAGCGATGACGGCGCCGCTGCTCGTGAGCGCGAGCCCATGGAACCACCCGGCCGCGATGGCGACCACGCCGCTCTGGGCGGCGACGGGGATCGCGCTTTGGCCGTAGTCGTTCCGCCCCCAGCCGATGACTTGGCCGGTGCTGGTGAGCGCGAGCGAGAAGCCCGCGCCCGCAGCGATGGCCTTGATGCCGGATTGTGCCGCGAGCGGGACCGTGGACTCCCCTTGGAGGTTCGATCCCCAGGCGAAGACGCGGCCGTCGTCGCGAAGCGCGAGCGAGTGGGCATAACCGGTCGCGACGGCGACGATGTCGTCTTCGGTGCCCGGCGGTGGCGACGTGGGGAAGTTGGTGCTGAACGAGACGGCCGCGTCGACGCTCTCGTAGCCTTCGGCGCAGGACTCGCACTGATCACCCGCGAGCCCCGGAGCACAGGCGCAGGCCACGACGCCACTCGAGCCATCGCAGATCCAGTCCTCGCCGCACGGCCCCGGCATGCAGATCCCGACGATGCAGGCGTCAGGGCCGGTGCACGCCGTCCCGTCGTCGCACGGGGTGCCGTTCGGCGCGACCGGATCGGAGCAGGCCCCAGTCGCGGGATCACAGGTGCCTGGGAGGTGGCAGGCGTCGCTGGCCGCGCAGACGACGGTCTTGCCGCGGCACTTCCCGTTCTTGCAGGCGTCGCTGACCGTGCAGAGATTGCCGTCGTCACACGGAGAGCCGTCTTCGTCCGCCGTCGGCGTACACAGCCCCGTGGACGGGCTGCACACGCCCGCGCCCTGGCAGGGCCCCGGGTCCTCACACACGATGGCCTCGCCGACACACTCACCACCCACACACGCGTCACCGGTCGTGCAAAGATCGCCGTCGTCGCAGGCGACACCGTTGCCCGCGAGCGCGCAGGAGAAGGTGCACACGCCAACGACGAGCTCGTAGCCGGGTGGGCACTCGCAGTCGTAGCCGCCAGAGGTATTCACGCAGACGGTGTCGCCGGGGCAGACGGCGGTGCCATCGGCGCACTCGTCGACGTCCGCGCAGGTGCGGACGACGCCCGCCGAGTTGTAGCGACCCGGAGAGACCGATTCGAAGCGGCCCTGCGCCCAGGCCGGGGGCGTCGCGAGCGAGGTGACGTTGACGATGCCCCATGGGATGACTTCACCGGTCGGCATGAGGGCGAGCGCGTGGTGCCACGTCGCCGCAATGTTCGCCATGCCGGCGGTGGTAGGCGGCCCGGGGTAGGCGTTGACGCCCCACACCACGAGCTGCCCGGCCGCCGTGAGGGCGTAGGTGACCTCGTTCCCGGCAGCGATGGCCACGATACCCGACTGCGCCGCGGCGGGCACCACGTCGGTGGTCGGCGTGAGGGCCGAGTGCCATGCGATGACCTCGCCGCTGGACTTGAGCGCGACGCGATGCCACGCGCCGGAGGCGATGGCGACGACGCCGGACTGCACACTGGTCGGTACCAGTGAGCCGTTGTAGCCCCACGACAGCACGCCGCCGGACGCCGTCAGGGCGGTGGCCATCCCGTAACCGGCCGCCGAGATCGCCACCACGCCGCTCTGCGCGGCCGCGGGGACGTTGGCCGCTCCGTAGGTCGAGCTGCCCCACGCGACCACCCGCCCGGCGCTGGTGAGCGCCAGACAGAAGCCCTCATCCGCACAATCGATGTCGACGACGCCGGTCTGCGCGGCCAATGGCACGTTGGTGAGCGCCGCCGCCCCACCCCACGCCACGACGGTGCCGTCGTCACGGAGCGCCAATGTCATGTTGGTCCCCGCCGCGACCTTGACCACCCGTGTCGTGGCAGCGACCGGCACCCCGTAATACTCGGTCCCTCCCCACACGACGGCCTGCCCCGTCATGGCATAGCCCTCGCCGCACTCGGTGCAGTCCGGCCCGGCGTAACCCGGGGCGCACCCGCAGCCAAGGTAGGGGTCGCACGTCCAGCTCGACCCGCACTCCCCGGGGTTGCAGACACCCTGGAGGCACGTGTCTCCGAGCGTACAGGGGGCGCCGTCGTCGCACGGGAGCCCGTCGGCCGCCACGGGACTCGTGCAGAGCCCCGTGAGCGGCTCGCAGACCCCGGCGGCGTGGCACTCATCGACGGCCTCGCAGACCATGGGGCCGCCGGGCTGACAGGCGCCGCTCTGACACGAGTCGCCGATCGTGCAGGCATCTCCGTCGTCGCACGCGGTGCCGTCCTTGGCGGGAGTGATAAGGCACTGGCCCGTCTTCGAGTCGCAGACGGAGTCGAGCTCACACTGCCCAACGGAGCCACAGAGCGGCGCGCCGGCACACGCCCCGCCCTGGCAGACGTCGCCCGTCGTGCAGAGATCACCGTCGTCGCACGCCGCGCCGTCGCCGGCGAGCGCGCAGGAGAAGGTGCAGACGCCGCCCACGAGCTCGTAGCTGGGCGCGCATGCGCACTCGTAGCTGCCAGGGGCGTTCACGCAGACGGTGCCTTCACCACAGACGGCGGTCCCATCGGCGCACTCGTCGGTGTCGACGCAGGTCAGGACGACGCCGGCGACAGTAAACTGGGCTGCCGACACCGCGGTGAAGCGGCCTTGGGCCCAGCTCGGGGGCGTGAACTGCGGTCCCGGCACGGGCGAACCGAACAAGACGGCGTCGCCCGTCGGCATGAGTGCGATCCCCGCCAGATGCTTCACTGAGACCGCGGTCGCTCCGACGGGGGCCGGCGGGGCGTCGTCGCCCCACATGATGATCTCGCCGGTTGCCTTGACGGCGTACGACCGGAACGCGCCTGCCTCGATGGCGACGACGCCGCTCTGGGCTTCCGGCGGCACCACGAGCGAACCGGATGTCGAATTCCCCCAGGCGATGACGCCGCCCGTGCTCGTCAATACGAGACTGTGATATAGGCCGGCTTCCACCGCGACGATATCGGCGGGGAGGGTCGCCGGAGGCGTCGCTTTTCCGGACGTGTTCGAGCCCCACCCGACCACTTGGCCGTCGCTTCGAAGCGCTAGCGAGTGGTTGTAACCAGCCGAGATCATGACGACGTCGGACTGTGCGGCCGGTGGAACGTCGAGCTCGCCGTTGGAGTTCAGCTGCCCCCAGGCGATCACCTGGCCATCGTTCTTCAGCGCGAGGCAGTAGCGCCTCTCGCCGCAGTCGATGCCCTTCACGTCGTGCTGAGCGGCCGGCGGAACGGAGAGGTAGCCCTGATTGCCCCACCCCACGACGTCCCCGTTCGCCTTGAGCGCCAGGGTCGTGAAGTACCCGGCCGCAACCGCGACGACATCACTTTGAGCTGCCGCGGGGACATTCGGCACTCCGTAGTACGTCGTGCCCCAAGCCACCGCCTGCGATGAGGCCTCGTACCCCGCTGCGCACTGATTGCACCCGGGCCCGTCGTAGCCCGGCGCGCAGTCACATCCAGGCTCCTCCCCCCCGCAGCTCCAGTTTTCGCCGCAGGGCCCGGGGATGCAGTCGCCACCGACGCAGGTGTCCGCGAGCGTGCAGACGGCGCCGTCGGAACACGCGGTCCCGTCTGCGATCGGGGGGTTGACGCACGACCCCGTGGCGGAATCGCAGCTCCCCGGGCCCTCGCACGGTCCGCCGGGCGGGCAGGCCACGGGTTTCCCGGCGTAGCAGACGCCTTTGAAGCAGCGGTCCTTGACGGTGCAGGCGTCGCCGTCGTCGCAGATGGCGTCGTTCTCCTGGGTGTACTGGCAGCCCTTCTTCGGGTCGCAGATCTCGGATGTACACGGGTTCTGGTCGTCACAGTCCGCGGGCGAGGTCTCGCAGCCCACGCCGGGAGAGCACCAGCCTTGCGTACATCGATCGAGGAGCACGTCGCACGCTGTCCAATCGGACCACTGTAGGCAGCCGGCGGCGACCACCTCGCAAGTACGGGAAGCGCCGTCGTCGCACTCGATGGCGCCGACGGCGGCGCAGGCGCGCGACAGATCGCACACGGGGAGCAGCGAGGTGTCCGTCTTGGACGCGTCGGACTTGGTGGTCGCAGCGTCCCCGCCCGTGTCGGGTCCGGGGGTGCAGGCGATGAGGAGCGAGGTGACGCCGATGGCGAGTAGGGTGGCGCGGTAGTTCATTATGGCCGGAAACTGCCCGGCGCCTGACCAAAAGTCCAAGAGGGACTGCGATTGTTAGGATCTGATAGGTCGCGCTCTCGTCATTCGCCGGAGAGCGCGCCGAGCACGAACCCTACCCACGTGCCGGTATCACTCGCGGCCGTCGTCTCTCATGAGCCAAAGGAGCCAGCGTCCAGACTCCAGATTGAATGTCACTCACACACAGTGAATGTCGACCTCGCGTTTCCGGTGCGGCGGGAGTAGATCCTCCCGCGTCCATGAACGCAGGCCCAAACCACGACCCACTACGCTCGACCCGGCTCGAAGGCGAGCCGCCATGACGCCCGCGAAGCTCATGGTCGTCGCTTACCACAAGCCGAAAGGGCTCATCACGACCCACGCCGACGAGCTGGGTCGCGAGACGGTCTACGACCGCCTGCGCACGCTCTTGCCCCCACAGCTCGCCCGCGTCGACTGGCATGCGATCGGCCGCCTCGACGCCGACACCACGGGCCTCCTCCTGTTCACGAACGACGGCGCGCTCGTTCATCACGCGACGCAGCCGAAGACAAAGCTCCCGAAGACCTATCGCGTGCTCGCGAAGGGACTCCTCACGGACGAGGCCGTAGCGCAGCTCCGCGCCGGCGTTCCGCTCACGGGCGGCCTCGGGATGAGCGGGCCCGCCGAGGTCATCGTCGAGGGCTATCAGACGGCGACAACCTGGCTCACGATGCGGATCGCTGAAGGAAAGAACCGCCAGATCCGGCGCAGCCTCCTCGCCGTGGGAAGCCAAGTCATTCGCCTCACGCGCACCCACGTCGGCGGCGTCGCCCTCGATCTCGCCGAGAACGCGTGGCGGCTCTTGTCGCAGGAGGAGATTGAAGAGGGGCTCGGCTATCGCGCCCACGGTGGGAGCGGGGCCCCCTCGCGCCGCGGCCCGACGCGTCGAGCGTGAGATCGTCGACGCAGTGAGCGCCCCCAAACGCTTGACGCAACGACGTCGTTCCGCCCATCGACTGACGGCTGCGCGGACATGGCCGCGCTATCGATCTCTGGAACGGTCTGCGTGCCTCACTGGGGTGACCGACCGGGACGACAGAGTCCCGGGGCGCGAACCGCCTCGCGGGCCGTGATGAGCCACTACGCGTTCACGTGCACCCATCCGGGCCGCACACGTCACCGTCTTGGGCCGCGGCCGGGTCGTCCGAGAGGCCTTTCCACGCTTCTTCGAGCGCGCCGAGCAGCACCTCCGGGGACTGGGCGCCGGAGACACCGTATCGGCTGGCGAGGACGAAGAACGGGACGCCGCGGATGCCGAGCTCCTGGGCGTCGGATTCGTCCCGACGGACGTCCTTGGCGTAGGCGTCGCTCGCGAGCGTCGCTTCGACGTCGGCGAGGCCGAGCTCCGTGCCAAGCGCGTTCAGTGTAGCGAGGTCCCCCATGGCGCGGCCTTCGGTGAAGTAGGCGCGGAAGAGCCGTTCCTTGGCCTCGTCGCCTCTGCCTTGGGATTTGGCAAGGTGGAGCAGGCGATGGGCATGGAAGGTGTTTCCGGGGGCGATGCGGTCGAAGCGAAAGTCGAGGCCGTCCTGACGGGCGACCTCAGTCATCGAGTCGATCATCGCCTGCGCGTCGGCCGTGGACTTGCCGTACTTGCGGCCGAGCCGCTCGGCGTACGAGACGCCGCCGTCTTGGATGGGTGGCGCGCTCGGGTCGAGCTCGAACGAGCGCCAAGTGATCGTGACGTGATCCCGGTGTGGAAAACGCGACAGGGCCGCTTCGAAGCGGCGCTTGCCGACGTAGCACCAGGGGCAGGCGATGTCGGACCAGATATCGAGGTGGAGCGCCTTCATGGCCGGGAGCGTATAGCCTGAGCGCCGCTCCGCAAGTCTCCGGCGGGGGCTCGGTCGACAATCAGTGGTTTGGGTTGACCACGCCGCGCCCCGCCCGGCTCGGGACCTGGCCGAAGACATACTCCCCGTATTTCGAGGACTTGGCTCGAGCCGGACGGGGAGGTGGCGCCGAGCAGAATCAGGACGGCGCGGGCTTCGGCTGACAGGTGTTCCCGCTCGGGTGTACCTGCTACCGTGTCCGAACCTGCGAGCGCCGTCGCCTCTCTGCATCGAATCCCTTTGCTCCACCGGATGTGCCCCATGAACCGTCCCCCGTCGCCAAGCCACCCGGTTCTCGCGGTCTTGGCAGCCCTGGGCGCGGTCCTCGTGGCTGTGAACTCGGCCGCCGACGAGCCCACCCGTAGCGCCGACACCGCCGTGGAGCGCTGCGCACAGCGCCTCGTCGCCGTCGCGAACGACAGCGCTCGCGTGACCGCCGAGAGGCTCCGAGACGAGCTCGCCCTCACGCTCGGCCCCTGCGACGACGCCATCAAGCGCCTTGGCGCGCTCTCCCGCTCGACCGATGCGCTCGCGGCGCTCTCCGATCTGCGCCTTCCGCCCGGCTGCGCCGCCTCTCTCGGCGCTCCGCTCCTCACGTGGGCCGAGGGGCTCCCCCACGACCTCCTGCGTGCGGCCGTGACCTCGCTCGTGAACGCCGACCCGGCCCCCGCCGGCGTTCTCCTCCCGCGCCTGCTCGCTCCGAAGACCCTCGACACGGTCCTTCAGGCGCTCTTCGACGTCGAGGCGCCACTCCCCACGACCATTTGGAGCCAAGTGGCCGCAGCGCCAGCGCTCCCCACATTGACGGTGGAGTCGCGCCTCCGACTAGCGTTGCGGCTGGAACGGAGCGGCGATGTCGACGGCGCGCGCCGTCTCCTGAACGCGCTCCCGAACCGAAAGGCCAAGGGCTGGAACCCCTACCTGTGGCGCCAGCGTCTCCTCCTCGACCTCTCGTTGACTGCCGCGGCCGCCAAGTCGGGGGACAAAGCCGCCAAGACCGCGCTCGCCAAGGCGATCGCCGCGGTCACGAAAGGCGTCGTGAAAGCGGCCGAGACGCGCCCCGACGCGTTCGAAGGCGCCGCCGAGATCGCGAGAGCGTGGGCTGCATCGGGCGACAAGTCCCTGGCGATGCGGTTGGCGACCGAGGCCCTCCTTCACCTCGCAGAGCCCGGGCCCGAGCCGGTCTCGATGTGGAACCCAGTGCGCTTCTCGCTCTACGAGACCTTCCTCCTCCTCGGTGACACCGCCCGAGCCGCCGAGGCCATGACGAGCTTCTACAACCACAACTACGCTTTCACCGTGCCGGCCTTGGGCGAAGCGGCTCGTGTCGCCGCCTCGCTCGGGCTGTGGGACGTCGCGGCGGGTTGGTCCGTCGGCTCCGCGCCGAGGAGCTTCTACGGGCCTGACCTGTCGCCACTCCAGTGCATCCTTCGGGACTGGGTCGCGTCCGCACCCCCACGCGACCCGGCGCTCCTCGACGCGCTGACACGGGCCGTCACCCCCGTCGTGACGGACGAGAACGGCCCGCCCCGCGCCGCCTATGTCGCGCTGGCGGAAGCATGGCTGGAAGCCGGGAAACCCGAGAAGTCGCGGGAGCTTCTGGCCGTCGCAGGTGAGTCGCCAGCCGCGAACTTGCCAG
The DNA here is from genome assembly GCA_018780435.1 of Myxococcales bacterium. Taxonomy (GTDB): domain Bacteria; phylum Myxococcota_A; class UBA9042; genus SXOO01. The sequence goes on along the minus strand of JADMJS010000745.1, from coordinate 18,817 downwards.
CGGGATGGGTCGTCACCGCCGACGCCCGAGCGGCCCGCGTCCTCGCGCGCCTCGGAGACGACACCGCAAGCCGCGACGCGTGGACGCGCGCGTTGAACGCCGCCCTGGCGGAACCCGATGCGGTCGGGCGACTGATGGCCCTGACGTCCATCGCCGCCGAGATTCGTTCGGCCGTGGACCACCGCGTGCTCGACGCGGCGCTCGGCGCGCTCCCCAATGGACGCTGCGACGCGCCAGAGGCGCCACTCGAATGACGGCCGATCCGCACCCGTCCACGCGGAGAGCCCAACCGAGCTACTGACCGCCGCCGTCGTTCGGGTTACTGGAGCCCGGGGTCGCTGTGAATGCCAGCCGTGGATTCGAGCCACGCGTCACCATGTGCCTGGAGTCACGGCATTGGCCGTGATACCAGGGGAGGCTCCTATCGATGCCGACGAACGAGACCGGCTCGTCGTCACGCTCGAACGCCGCGTTGCTCAGACGGTGCACCACGAGACCCTCATGACGAACGAATGGAGCGTGCGATGAGCACGAGGTTGAACCGGCTCCTCAGCTTGCTGAAGGAGCTCTTCGAGCTCGACCAGCCGGATCTCGACTTCGGCATGTACCGGGTCCTTCGTCTCCGAAGCGGGGAGATCACCACCTTCCTCGAAGAGTCGTTGCCGGACCACGTCCGAGGGTCCTTCGCCCGCCATGACGACGCGCACAGCGCCGAGCTGGCGGCCGCCGAGTCGGTCGATCGCGGCGCGCTCGAATCCGAGGTCTACGACCACCTCTACCGCTTCTTCCGGCGCTACTATCAAGGCGGCGACTTCGTCAGCCGACGCGTCTACAAGGACGGTGTCTACGCAATCCCGTACCAGGGTGAAGAGGTCCTGCTGCACTGGGCGAACAAGGACCAGTTCTACATCAAGACTTCCGAGGCCTTCCGCAACTACTCGTTCCGCCTCCGGCCCACCCAGAACGATGCGCCGATGCGAGTCCACTTCGATCTGGTCAACGCCGACGAAGGCGAACACGCCAACGTCAAAGCCGCGGCCGGGAAGGAGCGGCGCTTCGTCCTGGCCGCTCCGGGTGCGTCGGGCCGAGACTTCCTCCACCTCGAGGGCGGAGAGCTGCACATACGCTTCGAGTACCGGAAGCATCCAGAGTCACAGGAGAAATTGGTCGACGCGGCGATCGCCGGGATTTTGGGGGTCAACGACCACGCGCTCACGGAGTGGCTGCATGAGCTCGGAAAGGCGCAGGAGGGGACTTCGAGCACGCCGCCGCCCTCGAAGCTCGCGTATCGACTACGGAGCTACGTCGCGCGAAACCAACGAGACTACTTCATCCACAAGGACCTCGGTGCCTTCTTACGCGGCGAGCTCGAGTACTTCCTGAAGTGCGACGTCCTCCACACCGACGACTTGATTCGCGCCACATCGAATCAGCTCGAACAGCGGCTCTCGACCCTCCGCGTCATCCGAGACATCGGCGAGCAACTAATCACCTTCTTGGCCCAGCTCGAGGACTTCCAAAAGCGCCTCTGGCTCAAGAAGAAGTTCGTCACCGAGACGTCCTGGTGCGTCACGCTCGATCGCATCGACGAGGGTCTCTTCGGGGAGATCACCGCGTGCGACGCGCAGCGCGAGGCGTGGGTGCGGCTCTATGCGATCGACCGAATCACGGGCGACCGCGTCCGAGCGCCCTACTCGGTTCCGCTGACACCCGCGTTCCTCCACGAGAACCGATCGCTCGTCCTCGACACCCGCCACTTCTCCGCCGATTTCACGGCACGCCTTCTCGCGACCTTCGGCGACCTCGACGACGCCACGGACGGGGTGCTGGTGAACAGCGAGAACTTTCAGGCGTTGAACCTGCTACAGGGGCGGTACAGCGGGGAGGTGAAGTGTGTCTACATCGATCCTCCATACAACGCGAAAACATCCAAGATCCTATACAAGAACTCCTTTGAGCACTCCTCCTGGGTGTCGATGATGGCCGATCGCTTCGATGGAGCGGCACCCCTGGCTCGACCTGGAGCCACCTGGGTCGTGGCCATCGATGAGAACGAAGTCGATCGATTGCACCTGCTCCTGCGAGAGTCCTTCCCGGACCGAGAGATCGTGCCCGTGGCCGTGGTCCACAACCCGCGTGGGATTCAAGGCGACGGACTGTCGTGCACCAATGAATTCGCCATGTTTGTTAGAACGCGTGGCTTCCCGCTCGGAAAGAAGTCGCTCGATCAAACCAAGTCCAAACCGCTCATGAAGACGGGGAGTGAGTCTACTCGCGATACCGCCCGGAACTGCTTCTATCCAATCGTGGTCGAGCAAGACACGGTCGTCGAGATTGGTGACGTGCCAGCCAAGACATGGCACCCGCCCGGCCCTACGGTAACTCGCGCTGACGGGCGACAGGAGCTTTGGCCCATCTCGAGTGACGGCCAGGAGCGGAAATGGCGCTACGCACGGGATTCCGTTCATTCGGTGCTCGACGATCTGGAGGTGCGACGAACTCGCGACGGCACGCCCATTGTGTATCTTGGGAAGTCTCAAGAGTCTTACCGAACGACCTGGGTCGATCCCGAGTTCAACGCCGCCGAACACGGAAGCACGCTGCTCAAGAACCTCGGACTGACTGGGTTCACATTCCCCAAGTCGATATGGACCGTTCACCACTCGCTCTGCGCGGCCAATCTGTTCTCTCAGGAGGTCGTCCTCGACTACTTCGCCGGCTCGGGCACCACCAGCCACGCCGTCATCAACCTGAACCGCGAGGACGGCGGGCGACGCAAGTTCGTCCTCGTCGAGATGGCGGACTACTTCGAAACGGTCCTGCTGCCACGCGTCATGAAAGTCACCTACTCCCCAGAGTGGGACGCTGGAAAGCCAAAACGAGCCGCGACCTCCGAGGAGATATTGCGGGGACCTGGGCTCGTGAAGGTCCTGCGACTCGAGTCCTACGAAGACACGCTGAACAACCTGGAGCTGCGACGGCCCGAGGGGCTCGACCGACTCTTGTCGGGCCCCCAGGAGCGGGCGACCTATCTGGTGTCGTCCCTGCTCGACACTGAAACGCGGGGCAGCGCGTCGCTCGTCGACATGAGCGCCTTCGCCGATCCGACGCGCTACCTGCTCACAGTGAAGCCCCCGGGTGGGGACGAGAGTAGGCGCGTCGCCGTCGACCTTGTCGAGACGCTGAACCTCCTCCTCGGGCTCCGCGTCAGACGCCTCGACGCACCGGAGACCTTTACGGCGCTCACGCGTCGCACCGAACACGGGCGCCTCGAGGTCACACGTCTGACGCCCGACGCGGACGGGGCGCACTGGCTACGCGCCGTGACTGGCACGGATCCCGAGGAGAAGCGAGTCCTCGTGGTGTGGCGGCGCCTGACCGGCGACCCGGAGCTCGATAACGCCGTTCTGGAACATTGGTTCGAGCGCCCCGGCTCCAGGACAGGCGATCGCGAGTTCGACCTCATCTGCGTGAACGGCGACTGCACCCTCGAGAACCTGCGCCGCGACGACGAGACCTGGAAGGTGCGACGCTCGGAAGCCGAGCTGGTGCGGCTCATGTTCGAGGCGAGCGAGATAACCCGTGGGTAGGCCGCCGGAAGTCCGCAACAAAGCCAAGTCGGCGCCCAAGCTGCCCTTCCGTAGCCGACTTGTCCTGTTCGAGTGGGCGCTCTCTCAGCTTGGGGCAGAGTCGCTCGACGCGCTCAAGGTTCACCTCCTCGACGCCGGCCTCGAAGGCGTCGACGGCGACGGGATACATTATTTTCATCATGCAATCGTGGCGCACTCGATAGACGCCGGAGCAGCACGGAACGGGTCCCCACCTCTCACGAAGGACGTCCTGCTCGGCTACGAACAGAACATCGCGTCCCACACGATGGCGCTCAATCATCGACGCGTAATGCGCGGCGAGCCCGCGATCGTCTGGAAGTACTTCCAGTACCTGATGCTGCTCTTCACCGAGCTCTACCTCGACCGGCTCTTCCGCGATCCGAAGGCGCTGCTGGTCGAGCTCGACCACGTGATCCGGCGATGGAATGAGGTTCGCGCGAAGGCCGGTCAGGACGACCGGCTGGATCCCTTCGACCTCGACGCCGACCCGTGGTCGCAGCTCAACAAGGTCGCCTTCTGGAGCGCGACCGGATCCGGCAAGACGCTGATCTTGCACTGCAACCTCCGGCAGTACCTCCACTACTTGGAGCGCACGCCGCCCGGCCAGTCCGCGCCACGCCTGAGCCGCATCATCCTGCTGACACCGAACGATGGGCTCAGCGAGCAGCACTTGATCGAACTCAAGGCGGCGGGGATTCCGGCGGAGCGCTTCGACCCGAATAGCGGGCGGCTCTTCGTTGGCCGCTCGGTCGAGATCATCGATGTGAACAAACTCCGCGAGTCGAAAGGGAGGACCACAGTCGCCGCGGAGGCCTTCGAAGGGAACAACCTGGTCTTCGTCGATGAAGGCCACCGCGGGACCTCCGCTGGCGATCAAGGACAGTGGATGCGGTTCCGGGCGGCCCTGTGCGAGAGAGGCTTCTCGTTCGAGTACTCCGCCACCTTCGGTCAGGCCGTGGGTGACGACCCCGCGCTCATGAAGACCTACGGGCGAAACATCCTCTTCGACTACTCCTACCGTCACTTCTACACGGACGGTTATGGCAAAGAGTATCACATCCTGAATCTGGACTCGGACGCCTCGAATGAGGCACACCACGGGCTCTACCTCGTAGGGTGCTTGCTCGCCTTCTTTCAGCAATTGCACGTCTTTGCCGGTCAGGAGACCGCACTCCGCCGCGACTTCGGGATCGAGCGCCCGCTTTGGGTCTTCGTGGGCGGGAGCGTGACGGCGTCGCTCGGCAAGCAGGACCGGTCCGACATCATGGCGATCCTTCACTTCCTGCGCGACTACGTCGACCCGACGCGACGAGCCGTGAATGTGGAGGCGATCCGTGGGATCATCGAAGGAAGGCTAGTAGACCGAACGGGCACCGACGTGTTTCGCGGGCGCCTCAACCACCCGAATGTGAACCGACTCGACCCGGACGCGCTTTACGAACTGAGCCTGAGTCACGTCTTCAACGCCCCTGGCGGTGGGGCGCTCCATGTCTACGACCTGAAGGACGCGGCGGGCGAGCTGGCGCTGCGAGTCGGCGCGGGCAACGAACCCTTCGGCGTCGTGAACGTCGGGGACGACAAGGAGCTGCTGGAATTGTGTCGAAAGAATGGTTTCGTCGTCGGCGAGAGCGTTACCGGCACCTCGGTGTTCCGGCGCCTCAATGAACGAAAGAGCCACACGAACCTCCTCATCGGCTCCCGGAAGTTCACAGAGGGTTGGTCGAGCTGGCGCGTCTCCACCATGGGGCTCATGCACATCGGCAAGACCGAAGGTGCTCAAATCATACAGCTCTTCGGCCGCGGCGTGCGTCTGAAAGGCTACGACTTCCGGCTCCGGCGAAGCGCTCACATGCGGCTGCCACCCGGTGTCGTTCGGCCCGAGGGTCTGCCCGCACTCGAGACACTCAACGTCTTCGGCGTCCAAGCTACTTACATGGCGCAGTTCCGGGACTTCTTGGAGAAAGAGGGCGTCCCCACCTTTGCCATCTCCGAGGGGACGGCGAAGGAGGTCTTCCTCATGCCGGTCATCTCCGGGCTCGGGGACACCGAGCTCAAGATGATCGCGCGGCCGAAGCGGGTCGGCGGCAAGGACACGACATCGGGCGCCGACTTTCGAGCGCTAGCGCCGAACCCAACCATGGACGTACCCGATACGCACGGCGACGTGATCGCGCAAGCCCTGCGACGGTCGCCAGTCAACCTCGACTGGTACCCCCGGATCCAAGCGATGGGCTCGACGAGCGGGCCGGAAGCGCTCGCCCTCACGAAGGAGCGCGGCATCTTCACGCGTTCGCACGTCGCCCTCATGGACCTGGATCGCCTACACAGTGCTATGATTCGTATGAAATCGGAACGTGGGTGGAATAACGTCAACCTCCCGCGATCTTCCATCGCCTCGCTGCTCGCGGACACGGACTGGTACCATCTTGAGATCCCACCGAATCTCCTCCGATACCAGGGCCGAGCCTCCGTGCGACTGTGGGAGGAGATTATTGAACGGCTCCTGGGTAAGTACCTGGAGCGTGTCTATCGGCTCCACAAGCAAGCGTGGGACACGAAGACGATGCGCCTCGAACCACTGTCACCCGCCGACCAGAACCTCCTCGGCCAAGGCGACACGCCCGGCGACCCGTATTACGCCATCGAGTACGAGGTCGGCGACACCGCCTTCCGCGCCCGCCTCGAAGAGCTGAAGGCCCTCATCCTCTCTGGCCAGGCTCAGCATTGGGAGTTCGGCGGCCTCAAGACCGTCATGTGCGACCGCCACCTCTTCTGGCCGCTTCTGACCTCGAGCAACGGCTCAGCGACGCTCACGCCCATCGGACTGAACGCCGACGAGGCCCGCTTCGTAGAGGACCTGAAGCGCTACCACGACCAGCACGCGGCCGACCTCGAGAGCACCTCCCTCTACCTGCTGCGAAACTTGAGCCGCGGTCGTGGGCTCGGCTTCTTCGAGGCCGGCAACTTCCACCCGGACTTCATCGTCTGGCAGGTTCGGGGCGGCCACCAGTACATCGCCTTCGTCGACCCGAAGGGCGTCCGTCAGGTCAAGTGGGACGATCCGAAGCTCCTCTTCTCCGAGACAGTCAGGGAGCTCGAAGGCCGCCTCGGCGACGAGACCGTGCACCTGAGCTCCTTCATCGTGTCCAAAACCCCGTTCCGCGAGATGCAACACGTCTGGCCTGTCACACGTGAGGAGATGACCGCCCGCCATGTGGTCTTCCAGGAGGACGAGAGCTACGTCGCCGATCTCCTCCGAATGGCGCGTGAGCCGTCGAGCTGATCGGATGGCGCTCGCGCCTCAACCCTGGTTTGCGCCCGACTTACGCTCGACCGCGATCAGGTCCTCAGCGTCGCGCTCGACGAGGAGGTCTATCTCGGCGCCGCGCGTCTGTCGGAAGTCGAAGAGTCGGGCGGGGAGGCCGGCGTTCAGCCGCGCCTTGAGTACCTCGGCCGTGATCCACGACTCGAAGATGGCGCCACGGGATAGTGGCGGGCACATCTTCGAAGGAAATCAGCAGCGCGTCTCTCAATCATGTACGCAGGATAGCCCCGCCATGCATGAGCTCAAAGTCTGGCTTTGAATCCATGCAGGCGGGCCTTCATCGAGCAGGAACGCGGTGCCGTTCTCGGCGTCGTCGTCGAGGCAGACGTCCCAGATCCGTGTATAGGGAGGCCATGACCCTCTTCAAGTTCGCCGCCTTCACCGTCTTCCTCGCCTGCGGCGAAACGACGAGCCACGTCGCAGTCGCCACGACCTCGTTCGACGCCATCGGAAACACCGTGGACACACGCGCGTCCGACGAGGACACCGATACTTCGTCCACGCCCGACCTGGACGTGACGCCAGAGCCCGACACCAGCGAACCCGACACCAGCGAGCCCGACACGAGCGCGCCAGACACTGCACCCGAATCCGACGCGGCCGCCCCCGTCGATACCGCCACCCCCGACATCGCCACCGCCAATGACATCGAGCCCGGCCCCGACATCACCTCCGACTCGGCGGAGACGTCGCCGGACGACATCGGCGTCGCCGTTGACCCGTTCGCTGCGCCGATCGTCATCGACGCTCTGCCCACGACCGTCACCGGCGACACCACGACGTCGCTGAGCGTCGCCATCGCCAGCTACGCGTGTGCGCCCTCGAAAGACGAGTCGGGCCCGGAGGTGGTCTACAGTCTCGTCATCCCGGCCGCCGGGACGCTCACGCTCACCCTGGACGACGTCTCCGGTGACGACGTCGACGTCGATGTCCACCTGCTCGGCGCGCCCGACCCGTCGGTCTGCCTCGGCCGGGCCGACAAGACCTTGTCCGTCAACGTCAGCGCCGGTCCGCTCTGGATCGCCGTCGACACCTGGGTCCAGAACGGGGTCCCGAAGCCGGGTCCGTACACGCTCACGGTGTCTCTGGCCGACCCCGATCCCTGCGGACCCTCCGCCTGCATGGCGACCGACCTCGGCACCCCGAATGGCGTCCCGGTCGAACCCGACGGGCTCGGCGGATGCCCCGCGGGGATGACGCGGGTCGATGACTTCTGCATCGACCGTTGGGAAGCCGCCCTGGTCACCACCGCGCCCGAAGGACCGGTCACGCCGTATGCGGCGCCGACCGTCTCGGTGCGGGCAGTGAGCGCACCCGGTCTCGTCCCATCGGGCTACGTGTCAGGCGTGGTGGCGTCCGCCGCCTGCGCCGCGTCCGGCAAACGTCTCTGTACCGACGTCGAGTGGCTACGCGCCTGCCAGGGCCCGACGGTGACTACCTACCCCTACGGCGCGACGGTCGTCCCCGGGCTGTGCAACGACGCCCGCGCGTGCCACCCCGCCGTCCAGTACTTCGGCACGAATGAATCCTGGATCTGGTCCGAGCTCGACCACCCCTGCCTGAACCAGCTCCCCGAAAGTCTCGCCGCGACCGGCGCCAAGGGCGGCTGCGTATCGGCCGAGGGCGTCTTCGACCTCGTCGGCAACCTCCACGAGTGGACCGCCGACCCCGCCGGTACCTTCCGCGGCGGCTTCTACGTCGACACGAAGCTCAATGGAAACGGCTGCCTGTACAAGACCACGGCGCACGACGTCTCCCACTACGACTACTCCACCGGATTTCGCTGCTGCAGTAGCGCCCCGTGATCTGATAAGGACGGCGGCATGAGTAACGCCGTGTACCCGCTCGAGAAGCTGCTGACCCGCGACGTGGCCCTCATCGAGCGTGTCGTCCCCTGGATCGAGAAGACCATCGTCCCCTACCACCGAGCGACGGTGGACGGCATCGACCGTATCCCCAACGGCCCGGTCCTCTACGTCGGTAACCATAACGGCGCACTCTACTCCGGCGACACCTGGATCTTCGCGGTCGCGCTGCTCCGCGCCCACGGCATGGAAGCAGCACCCCACGGGCTCGCACACGATCTCGCGCTCAGCGTGCCCGGCGTCGGTCACCTGCTGCGCCGCTTCGGCTGCGTCCCGGCGCACCCCGAGAACAGCCTCCGCCTCCTCGGCGCGGGCCGCAGCGTCATGGTCTATCCCGGCGGCGATCTCGAGGCGATGCGCCCATACCGCGCCCGAAACGAGGTCCGCTTCGGCGGTCGACAGGGCTACATCCGCACGGCGCTCAAGGCCGGCGTCCCCATCGTCCCGGTGGCGGCCCAAGGCGCACACGCGACCCTCATCATCCTCGACGACCTGCCAGGGCTCGCGAAAGCGCTCGGCGTCGACAAACGTTTCCGCGCCAAGGTCTTCCCCCTCTCGTTCTTGCTCCCGTGGGGCTTCGTCCTCGGCCCAACACCGCCGTACATCCCCTTCCCCTCGAAGATCCAGGTCGAGGTGCTTCCGCCCATGCACTTCGAGGGGGGCGCGGACGCCGCCGACGACGCCGAGTATGTCGCCCGCTGTGCGTCGCAAGTGGAGAGCGCGCTACAGGCGGCCGTGACGCGACTTTCGGGGAGAGCCTGAGGCGGCACTCCGCGTCGACTAGACTCCCGCGACGTCGGGTGCGCCGTCGCGTATTGGACGACCTGACGTGGCCTGGGCTGAGAAAGGTTCAGCCCCTGACCTTGCCCAGCGATGGCCCGGCCCTAGCTTTCGCCGATGGTCCCACGTTTCCCCACCATCGAAGTCGAAGTTTACTCCTCTAACCCCCTCTCCCGGCTCGGGCTCATGGCCTCGCTCGGCGACCTCGATGAGTTCGACGTCATCGACGCGAGCGCCCCGGTCGACGACGCTGGATCTTTCGAAGCGCCGTTTTCGGATCGTTCACGCGGCCGCCTCCGCGTCCGCCTCTACGATGGCGATCCTCCGGCGTCACTCGTAGAGACCGAGGACCCCTTCGTCGCGTTGGTCGATGGTCCCGAGATGGCTCTCCGAGCCTCCAGACGAGGGGCGGCCGGCGTCGTCATGCGGGACGGCAGCCCGCCGCGTATGGTGGCCGCCCTGAGGGCCGCAGCACTGGGATTCGAGGTGCGCGACCGCGCCTTCCGCGTGCCGGAGCCCGAGGTGGAGCCCGAGCTCGAACTGCGTACGGACCTCTCCCCCCGCGAACGCGAAGCGCTCAACCTCCTCGCGCAAGGCTTCTCCAATCGGCGCATCGCACGTCGGCTCGGGATCTCGGAGCACACCGCCAAGTTTCATGTAAACCGCGTCATGGAGAAACTAGACGCCCGCTCGCGTACTGACGCGGCCGTTCGCGGTCTGCGGGCGGGGCTCGTGGCGTTCTGACGGTGGGGCGGCTACCCATTCGGGCAGCACGACCTCCCCGGTCAGCGGGCTCGCCCCCGCCCAGGGTGCCCCTAGCTTGTGTCCCGAGGCGCACCACCGCGCCCGAGACCCACCAGGAGCCCCATGCAAGCGCACTCCGACTTCCACGCTCTCTCGTCCGGCATCGCCGACATCATCGCCGCCGTCTCGCCATCGCTCTTCCAGGTGGTGGGGCGCCGCGGCGGGACCGCCGTCGTCACGACGCATCCGGGCCGTGCCGTCACCGCGACCCACGTCGTCGGCCCACGCGAGCGGGTCCACCTCCGTCCGGTCGGCGCCGCAGGGCACGTTGACCTCATCGAAGCCGAGCTCATCGGCCGCGACCGCGCCACCGACCTCGCACTCCTCAAGCTCGCGGTCCCCGTCGCCGTCGCGCCGACGTGGGCGGACGACGAGACGCTCCGAGTGGGCGAGCTCGCCCTCGCGCTCGGTCGCCCCGGCAGCGGCGTCGCCTCCGCACTCGGGCAGATCGCTCGGCTCGGCGGACCCTGGTGGACGCCGCACGGCGCCCCAATCGACCGCTACATCGACGTCGACGGCCGCCTCCCGGATGGCTACTCCGGCGGCCCCCTGGTCCGGGCGGACGGGACCCTCCTCGGCATGAACACCCACGCCCACCTGCCCGGCGGCGCGGTCCTCCCCACCCGGACCGTGCTCCGCATCGCGGAGGCACTCGAAGCCCACGGGCGCGTCCGGCGAGGGCAGCTCGGTGTCACGGTTCAGCCCGGCACCGTCCGGGCGGCCGACCAGACCTGGAGTGGGCTGCTCGTGACCGACGTCCGCGCGGATGGCCCGGCGGCGTCGGCCGGTGTCCAGACCGGCGACCTCCTCCTTGAAGTCGACGGCCGAGCGACCACGCACCCGGTCCATCTCCTCGGGGCACTGACCGGCCGCGTGGACCAACCGACGGCGATCCGAGTCCTCCGCGGCGGCGCTGCGGTGGAGCTCATGGCGACGCCAACCGAAGCGCCCAGCTCGGTTTCAGAGTCGCCCGCGGCGGAGGAATCGAACTGCGCCACCGCCAGCCGATGGCTGCGGGCGTCCTGTCGCCGCGGCTCCTGAACCATCGACGGGCCACCGGCGGGGCGCTACCATCGCAACATGCGTCCCGAGGTCGACCCCACTCGCGTCAAGCTCTTCCTCGAAGGGCTGGGCCGTGCCGCGCGTAGTCCCGGCCGGGTCTACTTGACCGGTGGCGCGACCGCGGTGCTGAAAGGGTGGCGAGCCTCGACAGTCGACGTGGACATCGAGTTCGAGCCGGAAGCGGATGGAGTCTTCGAAGCTATTCCAGACCTGAAGCAACGGCTCGACATCAACGTGGAGCTTGCGTCTCCCGCGCTGTTCATCCCCGTGCCAGCCACATGGCGGGGCCGCGCGGAGTGGATCGGGACCTTCGGCAAGCTCGACGCCTTCCACTTCGACTTCACGGCGCAGGCGCTGGCCAAGATCGAACGAGACCACGCCCGCGACCGCGCCGACGTGAACGCGATGTTGGCGAGCGGCCTCGTCACTCGCACCGGACTGCTTGATGGCTTCGAACAGATACGACCCCTGCTCGTTCGGTTTCCCGCGGTCGATCCGGCCTCGTTCGAGCGCCGGCTGAGAGCCGTTTGTGCGCCGCACGACGACCCAACCCGCGGAGGTCCCGGTGAAACGCTGGGATAATCTGCCCGGCGCCGAGTTCACCCTCCCGGGCGTCGCCGACCTTGAGCGAGGACTGCTCACCACGAACGCCCTCCTGGTCCTCGTGGCCGCGCCACGCCTTCGCGCTGCTGGCCTCGATGTCCCGTTCAGCCCGACGTCTCCCGATCCGGAGGGGGCGCTCTACCAACTCCTGTCTATCGAAGACGAGACGACGGCGCACCCTCGCTATTTGTCGCTCTTGAGACGACTCGATTCGTTTGCGCGCGCCGCGGAATCTCGGGTTTGATAGGGCCCGCGAGCCGCCGTGTGGGCTCGCGTCGGGGGCCGAGTGACGAATCCAGATGTCCTACTGCTGCTGCCGTGCATCCCGTCGTGCTTTGGCCATTCCACCGGCACGCCAACGGACGAACCGGACGCCCGAACGGAGAGCCCAGCGGCAGACGCCGAGAAAGCCGCGAGGCCTGAGGGCTTCGGAGCACCGCAATGACCGAACGACTCTTCTTCCCCGCCACGGCGCGCAACCGGGAGCCGATCCTCGCGGTGCTGAAGCGCGTCCTGCCGGACAGCGGCACCGTCCTCGAAGTCGCGAGCGGGAGCGGGGAACACGCCGTGTTCTTTGCGGCGGCCCTGCCCACCTTGACGTGGCAACCGAGCGATCCCGACCCGGACCACTGCGCCTCCATCGCCGCCTGGTCGGCCCACGAGCGCCTCCAGAACGTCCTGCCGCCGCTGCCCCTCGACGCGCTCGTCCGCCCGTGGCCGCCGGGTGCACCGAACGACGGGCTGGGCGCGATCTACTGCGCGAACATGATCCACATCGCTCCGTGGGACGCGGCCGTCGGACTCCTCGCCGAAGCGGGCCGACTGCTCCGCCCGGGAGGGCCGCTCGTCCTCTATGGGCCATTCCAGCGCGGCGGACAGCACACGGCGCCCAGCAACGTGGAGTTCGACGCGAGCCTCCGGTCGCGCAACCCGGCGTGGGGCGTTCGGGACCTCGACGACGTCATCGCGGTCGCCGCCCAAGAGGGACTCGCGCTCGACGAGGTCGTCCCGATGCCCGCGAACAACCTGACCGTGGTATTACGTCGTGGACCATGGCCCGGAGCACGCTGACCCCTGTGGAGAACCCCATGTCATGCCGTCTACGTTGGGCGCTCTCCTTCGCACTGAGCGGCTTCTTGGCCGCCAGCGCCAGCGCCGCTCCGCCACCCCCAGGCATCATCACCCTCGAGGGCGGGACGACGCTCGCGGTCCCACCGGGCGAGCTGAAGAAGCTCGGCGGTGGCGCGCTGCCCGACAACCTGCTCGCCGCGGCCGTCTATCGCCACGAGAAGCTCCCCTTCGTGCTGATGATCAGCGAGCCGAAGCCCGGTGAGAAGGGGTGTAAGGCGACGCAAAAGGCTGACATGATCAAAGCGAAAGCTGCCATCGGTCGCGACCGAAAGGCGCTCGATGCCATCCTTCGCATCAAGACGTGGACGAAGTGCAAGCTCCACGGCGCCTGTATGTTCCAGGAACTCTCGCAGCGCAGCGCGGCGGAGGCGACCGCAGGCACCCCGTTTCGTCACGCGGTGGGCTATGACCTCTGCGTCGGCGAGAAGCGTGTCATCCTCGTGGGCATGCGCTCCGACGGCACGGATGTCGACAAGGGCATGCGCGAGCAGATGGAGGCCATCGCTCGCTCGGCCCTCCCGCCGCCGCAGTGAATGCCCGTCCCTGAGAATTGGAGAAGAACCATGGCCCCTTGGCAGCTCCTGACATTGGTCCTCGTCGCACCGGCGCTGTCATCGGCATCGGGCTCCTTCGCCGTGCAAGGTCGGCTCACGAACGCGGCCGGGCTCTCAGCGCCCGACGGGAGCTACGGCCTCACGTTCAGCGTCTGGACCGCCGAGACGGGCGGCGAACGGCTTTGGGAGGAAGCCCACACGAGCGCTCCCGGGGTCGCGGTGGTCGATGGCATCTTCAGCCTCGCACTCGGCGACGGCGCGCCGATCGGCGCCGGGGTCTTCGCCGGTGGCGCTCGCTGGCTCGAAGTACAGGTGGTGCCCGAGCCGCCGATGCCCCGACGTCGCATCGACAGCGTGCCGACGGCGCTCGTTGCACACGCTCTCGACTGCACCGGCTGCGTTCCGCCGTCGGCGCTCGCCATCCTGCCGGCCGCCGCGGCTGACCTCTCGGCGCTCTCGGCGGCGTTCGATGCGCACACCGCCGACGCTGCCGCCCACGGGCCCGGCTACTCGGACACGGAGGCCGTCGCCGCAGTCCAAGACGCGCCGGGACTGACGCTCTCGGGGCCGGTGAACTTCGCGAGCAAGGGCACCTCCGGCCTTCGCCTCGAGACGGCCAGCGCCGACCCCGTGACCTGCGATAACGCCGAAACCGGCTACCTGTACTTCAACACGACGAGCCGCCAAGTGCTGGTCTGCGACGGCGACGAGTTCGTCCCGTTGGTCAACGAAGCGCCGCTCGGTACCGTGTCGCGCCCGGCGCGCCGCTGCCAGGAGATCCTGACGGCAGGCGACTCGACGGGAGACGGCAACTACTGGCTCGACCTGGACGGCCCGACGGGGTCCGAGGTCGCGTCACTCTTCTACTGCGACATGACCAACGACGGCGGCGGGTGGACGCGCATCGAGGGCGCCAAACACCCGTGGTTCTTCAACTCGGGGAATTGGACGACCACGAACCCGGCCTCGCCCGAGGGCGACAACTACTCGCGCCTCGGGCTCCGGTCCCACTTCGCCGACGCCCAAGGCTGCTGGACGTGGCGCATCACAGTGGGTCGCTCGACCGACTGGAAAGGCGCGCCCGATTACGCCACGGTGTGGAAGCAGTGTCACGACGCCTTCACGCAGACGACGAACGGAACGGGCTACACGTTCATCTCGGGAACTGCCTCCTCCACCTGCGGCGGCTTCAACGGCCTACACGCGCGTTACACCGGCTACAGCTATACGAGCGACGTCGACTCCGGCGACGGCACCGGCTGCTGGTACATGCAGATGGTCCCGAACGCGCAGTATGGCGGCGCACCCGGCTATCTCGACGGCTACGGCGGTCAGGTGCTCGATCGCAAGTGGCAGTCGATGTGGTTGCGGTAGCGCACTCCCGACTACTGGACGTCTCCTTCCCGAGCTTGCAACGCGTACTCACGTAGATCCGAAGGGAGCTCCGGGCGGCTGGCGAGGAACGCGTCGACGATCACGCTCACGGTCTCGGGTTCGGCGAATTGCCAGTGCCCGAGACCGTGGAGGGCGCCTTCCATACACAGGTAATGTTTGGTCGCGAGCGCCTGCTTCATGGCGGCCCAGCCTGCATCGACGAGCTCGGGGTGTGAGGTGAAGCCCACGGAGTCGTCGGGACGCGTGTCCCTCTCTGCCTCCTTCTGCTTCTCTAGAAAGAACGGGAGGTTGGACCACACGTCCCACCACATGAAGCAAACGAACCCGAGGCTGTCCGCTCGGCGTCCAGATGAGTCTACGGTGACTCCGACGCGTGAACATGCAGGATCGATGAGCGTCGCGAACAGCGTCTCGTAGAGGTTGCCAATCGCGCGTACGCCGCGGACTCGGAACCCAAGTGGGACCTGAGGATCGACGAAGGCTCTAACGTGAAAAGAAAGTGTCGCGTGAATCAGGAAGTTCAGACCAAAACCAATCTGCTGTGGCGTGTAGCGCCGCATCACGAGCTCGGGTTCCTCGAAGAGCCGCGTTTGATACGTCACCGCCGCGACCGGGTCGGATTCGGCATCCCAGGCCTTCGCGTATTCGTCGTCATCCTCGTACCAGCCGTTCGGGAGCTCAGGGTGGTCGAAGACCATCACGAGCCACTCGTCGTAGGTCGGGGTGTGGTCTCCAGGCATGAGGAGGCTCCGGTCTCTGGACTCCAATGGCGTCGCCATAGGAAATCTAACGTTTCGCTGCCGCGGGCGCCGGGAGCACGTCGAAGCCTTCGATGATGGCGACTTGAGTCAGTCGGTCGTCGCAGCACACGAGGTCCGGCATCGACGACCCGCCCGTCGAGACGACGAGTGCGGCCGCTAGCTGAAGTGCATCTCCCGCGCGAAGCGGATGGTGGCGCAATAGCTCTTCGGCGCGATCCCGAACCAGAACCGATGCTTGCACTTCGGTCCAGTGCGAAGCGAGCGCCGATAGGCCTCTGATGGCGTCGCGAAGTCCGATGGACGAAAGTGAGCCCTCACGAGCCAACCTGGAGAGGGCCGAGACGACCTCCACCCGAGTCCCCCACCAGACCACCATCGCGACATCGGACGCGAAGACGGCTCGTAGAGTATCCGTGTGCCCCTGAGTCACGAGCAGCGGCACGATGGCCGACGCGTCCCAGAACTTCACCGGCTCGCGTCCCGGTCAGCGAGAAGTGCTTCGAGGATGTCGCCGTCGCCGATGGGGGTCACCGGTGGTGGCAGGGTGAACGTCGCCTGCGGCGAGGTGGCCCGGCGCACGAGCCCCTCGGCCTCGAGCCGCCGGAGTCCGTCCTCAGCGACGTTACCCTCGGCGTCAATCGGAACCAGCCGAGCGACCGGCCGCTCTCGATCGAGAATGACGATGGTCTCTCCCTTCTGAACCCGGAGGAGCATCGCAGACAGGTGATTCTTGGTGTGGGAGATGGTAGCCGTGCCCATCTGGCCAACTTAGCCAGCCCATCCGCGCTTGTAAAGCGCCTTAGTCCCACCCGCCCGGCGCCTTGTCCCTGACCTCCTTCTCCTTCTCAAACATCGACGTGAGGTCCTCGCGGACCTGGCGGGCGCGGGCGAGGAGCGCCGCTTGACGGTTGCGAGCACGCCATCACGCTTAGCTGTCGGGTCAACCCAGACCACGGAATCACCATGAGCACGGCGGCATGAGGGGCTCACTAATTACTTCATCGCGCTGTCTCATCCGCGTTGACACCTTCCGGCAATGCGGCCGACGAATTGGGGCTAGTCGGGCGTTGACGAGGCACTTCGGGCCGTGGCAAGAGTCAAGTTTGGATGTCGATTGCTCGGCAGGTTGCCCGAGGCGGCCCACCCCATTTGAGCGCACTACGCTCTCCGGCCCTGTCGACGCAACTGCTTGGGCGGCATGGAGTACCACTTCGATGCGATATGAAACCATCCCAAGGCGCTCCCGATTCGAAGATGACACCAACGCCAAGAACATCTTCCTGGCGGGTAAGTTCAATCAGGACCGCATGTTCAAGGCCATCCTGTCGCTCCTGCGGGTCTATGAGCAGACGGACACGCTGCCGCTGGGTGACCGGGAGTTCGCCCGTCTCCGAGCGGCGGGCAGCCTCTACTTTACGACGCAGAACTGGCTGAACGACCCCCAGAACCGGGGGCGTGGTCGCGTCGCTGCGATCGACGCCCTCTTCGAGGTTACGGTCCGGCAGCTCTGTACCATCCTCGACGTCGTCAACCCAAATGCCGTCGCCAACTATCTGTTCGAGACTTTCGGGCGGGCGATCGGACAGGGTGAGTTTAAGGCCGACCTCGATGCGAAAGCGACCTTCCTTGACCGCGATGCCGCGATGCAGCAACGGATCCACTTCCGGTCCGGTAAGGCGCACACGCTCTCGTGGTGGCGACCCGACCGTCTGCGGATGGTCAAGGCCAACACGGCAGACATCCCCAGCCCCGGCGTGATCTCAGCCGCACTCGCTGGCTACGCCCTCACGATGGACCGTGCGCTGATCATGGGACGCCACTCCAGTACGGTGGAGGATGCTCAGGGACGTCCGGTCCCTGGCTCCAAGTTCTCGCACGCCGCTTATGCCGCCGGCCGGCCGGTTCTGTGTGCCGGCGAGATCGGTATCGTCAAGGGCAACGTGGTGGCCATCAGCAACAACAGCGGGCACTACAAGCCAAAGCCGGAGCAACTTGTCTCCGTGCTCGAATACCTGCGGATCGTGGGGATCGATCTATCGAAGCTGCTCGTCCAGGCCACATGCAGTGCGGGCAATGTGTTCTGCTGGGGCACCAACTTCCTCCAAAATCCGTCGATCGAGGCGCAAGTACCTATCACCGGACGGGAACTCAAGGCCTTCTTCCTCGGGCACTGGCCGGACTATTACGACCACGCTCGGCTCTTCTTTGCCGCACAAGGTCATGCGAGGCTCAGTGACCAGGAGATAGCGCACAACCTTTTCAGCTAAGGGCTCGGTCGAAAATAAGTGAGAGCTTTTACCGCGCCGCGCCCCGCCCGGCTTGGGCCAAGTCCGAAGACATACTCCCCGTATTTCGAGGACTTGGAACGAGCCGGGCGGGGATGCGGCGCGAGGAAAAGAGAATCGCTTATTTTCGACCGAGCCCTAAGTGGTTGTTTTGTTTGGTGAGGCTGAAGACGGTGGGGATGGCCGTGCTCACTCGCTGCGTGACGTTGGCGAGGGGGAGGCAGTGTCCCAGAGCCCGCCGATCTCGATGTTCCCGAACGCGAACAGGGCGAACGCGTCGTTGTCGACGCCCCTGAGTCACGAGCAGGGGCACGATGGCCGACGCGTCCCAGAACTTCACCGACTGGCGTCGCAGTCGGAGAGCAGCGCCTCGAGAATGTCGCCGTCGCCGATGGGGCTCACGGGTGGTGGCAGCGTGAAGGTCGCCTGAGGCGAGGAGGCCGGGCGCACGAGCCCCTCGGCCTCGAGCCGCCGGAGTCCGGCCTCAGCGACGTTACCCTCGGCGTCAATCGGAACCAGTCGGGCGACCGGCCGCTCTCGATCGAGAATGACGATGGTCTCTCCCTTCTGAACCCGGAGGAGCATCCAGGCCCAATTGGTGAGCGAAGCGAGCCCACCGTTGGCCAGCGCCGCGCCACCGC
>JADMJS010000695.1 GCA_018780435.1 Myxococcales bacterium | reverse complement strand
CGTGTACTTTGAACGCATTCACGTCGAGAACTCTGCGTTCTTGTCCGATTTTACGAACTCGTTCCCCCTGCAAGGTGCGCACGTTACGCTCGTCAATGTCACGTTTGATTCGCCGATGGGGATCAACAACCAAACAATCACGAAGCTGCAGACGTGCTCGTTCACCAACGTCACGATGCGCTGTCCTGTGCCGCAGCAGCTGTGGAGGTGCTTTGGCAACGCCACGGTCTCGCCGCCGTGCACACCGTCGAGAACGCCCTTCTACACGTACCGCACCCACCTTCTCAGATGCAGCGTCTATGGCGTTTGCGACGCCACCTGCTTCGATCCCGTCGCACCGGGTCACCAGTGCCCATGGACGAACGGCTTTCGGAAGTATCTGCCTGCCACGTTGGGATTTTCCACAATCGAGCTCGCTCTGGGGTTGCCGAACGAGGCCAAATCGCTGTACGTTGGTTCGGTCAAATCCACGGCTGGCTACGTCGCAAAAGTCGAGCTCTTGGACTGGCGCGCCTCGCCGCCGGCGTGGGCAGTCGTCTTCGATCGACTGCCTGTGCGGGAGGTCGGTGTGAACACCGATATCGTGACGCTGCCGCCGATCTTGACCAATCGCGTGCGCGTTACTTTGGAGCAGTGGCTCGACACAGACGCGATCGATCGAGTCGATTTATTTACCGAAGTGTGGCCTGAACGTGCGCCGCCTCCTCAGCCTCGCAAGGGCAAATGCCCCACAGCAACGTCGACGAATTCGCGCAGCATGCTCGACGAGACGATCGGCGACTCGTTTTGCCTGGGCCGTGTGTGCCAGATGGCGTGCGAGTACCCGGCGGCCAACTGGACGTTTGCGCGCGTGGTCAAGGCGCGGTTTCTGGTGCTCGAGGGCGGCGAGCAGTGGAGCGGCGGGAAGCTGGTGGCGACGCCGAGCGACGAGACGCGCGTGTACGAGCTCGACGGCAACGAAACCGACTTTTTCAACATCACAAGCGACGTGCGGCGAGCGCGGCTCGTCGGCGATCCTGTGACGGGCGGGCTGCCGGTGCCGACGCTGCCGAATCGGCTCGGGCTGCCGGGCGTGCTGGTCAAGACGTGGCGGCGCACGCGACCGAGCGGCGGCGAGGTGGTCGGCGCCGGCAACATCACGGCACCGGCCAACGAGACGATCGTGTCGGCCGTGACGGTGCTCAATCAGACGTTTGCCACGACGG
>JADMJS010000040.1 GCA_018780435.1 Myxococcales bacterium | reverse complement strand
TCATCTTCCCCTTCGGCACCTGGAACGTCGTCCGTCACCACGCCGCCGTCGTCTCCGTGCCGCCTCCGAACTTCCGCCGCTAGCGCGAGCGGCGCAGGGCGAGCGCGGAATTCGGCGGCCGACGGGGCCCGGAGGGAGGGGTGCGTGTGGCGTTCTGCGTCACATCTTTCCGTACGTACGGTATAGTTCGATTGAACTATCGCGACCTCAAGCCGAGCTGCGAGCGCCGGACTCGGGTCGCCTGCGAGGGTCGATTCCGAACACTACTGTCAGCGAGATCTTTTCCACTGTCAGCGAGATCTTTTCCGCAATCGGCGCGGCACGCAATGGGAGCCGCACGGCCCCGGCACGGGCCCAGACCCGATCATGGCGACGTCACTCGACACCCGCTACGTCGCCGAGATCGAACGCCAGGCCTACCTCGACACCTACGCGGACTCGCTCGACCTCTGGCAACAGGGCGACCACGCCGTCATCTTCCCCTTCGGCACCTGGAACGTCGTGCCGCACCACGCGGCGGTCGTTGCCGTGCCGCCCCCGAACTTCTGCCGCTAGCGCCGCTCGGCGAGCGTGGGCATCGGCGGCCGACGGGGCTCGGGGGGAGTCGTGCGCGGACCCTGATAAATCATGCCTTTCCGTACGTGCGATAAATCAAATGGTCGTCGATCCGACCCGCTCCGGGCCCGGACCGACCGCCCCGACGGGCGATCCGATGGGCGATTCACAGCACTACTGTCAGCGTGATCTTCCTGCAATTCACCACCCCGAAGAGACTACGCAACTAGCTGGAGATGCGCCAGTGCCCGTACGGACGGCCAGGCTTCCAGAGGGAGGCACCCCAGCTCCGACGGGGTCGGCTGGAGCGCTCCGCCGAAACACGACGGATTCGCCCGGTGCAATCGTCCTGACAACAGAGTTGACCGATGCGCCGAGGACAGCTCGACCAAACCAGTCCATTGCTTGCGCATGAGTCCCGCACTTGAACGACGCGACCACGAAGGCACGGCCCCGCCACCCATCACAAGTCTCGAAGTCAACGAGTGACATAGGTGGGAGGTTGGATGGGCCGACGAGGCGAGCGGCCTCAGCGAAGCACTCCGCAGTTGTCGGTGCCATGGCTCTGTACCAAGCAACGGCATACCCAAGGCCAAAACACATCGCGGCGGCGAGGGATGCTACGGCGGATCGAGAGGGTGCCACTTGCCGTCCTGCTGGAAAAAGACCTCGCGCTGTTCGGACGACATGCCGAATACCTGAAATCCCTTGGTGATCCCGAGTTCCTCAATTCGAGCCAACTTGTGGTCGGGGTCCCCAAGCGGAGTCTCCTTGAGTTCGGCGTCGAAGTCGTACTCATCATAAATGCCGATTTTATAAGTCGCGTCCACCACTAGACCCAAGAATGGAGACTGCCGGTAGATAAACTCGCCGATCACCCAAACGGTTGCTCCGCCGAACGAGAGATGGGCGTCCATGCCCGACAAGAGCATCCCTTTAGGCCCCAGCGAAAACGGACCAGAGACACCCGACGCCAACTTCTGCTGCATCTGCCTCAAGGCCTCAGGACGCACCGAATCAAGTATCACACGGTCCGTAGTTCTCTCGTCAAGAGCGACAGGTGTCCCGCTTCCCTCGTACCAGTGCTTCATCAGCAGTGGGAACAGGGCGTGATGCAACGATTCTGTGGGCCATGCACGAAACAGCATAAAGGAGGCGAATGCCGCCATGCCGTACTTATCGGCAAGCCATGTAGAGTGTTCGTAGTTTGTGTTTTGCATCACACCCAACTCACGGCCGCGTCGGAACTCCTCTATGCGGCTTCTGCGATACTGCTCTTCCGTAGGTAATGAAAACGGACGCATAGGAGGATTCGACGACTGTGGATCTGGCGCGGGAGGAACCCCATCCGTGACCTCAGAGTGTGATTGCGCTTCGGGCAAGTGGATGCCGTCAGTTTGTGCGTCTTCGCTTGGCTGGGAGCTGGGCAAGGTCCGTCCCTTAGGGGGGGCGAGCCCTGACGGGTCACTTAGCTGCACGGGGCTTCCTTCGCAGTATTCGTATGTGTTCACTCCATACTTCAAGCCTGTTGGATCCGTCGCAGTCCACCTGCCCAGCCACGGCGCATAGTACCTCGCAGAGTGATAACTCAGTCCTGTCTCGTCATCACGCTCCATCCCCGTATAGCGGTACCGCTTTTGCGAGATGTCGCTGCTCTTCTCACGGTAGGTAGTCGTGCCGTAGGGGGCGAACTCCTCTCGAGAGATCTCCTCCCCATTCTCGTCGAGCTCGACGCACGCGGAGCCCAGGTGGTCATCCACCTGGTGGCGCATGATGGTGGAGGTGTTTACACCCGTCCCCCCAGCTCCGACGACGCGAGTGGTCTCGATGAGAGCGATGCGTCGCTCGCCGTCCATGACGTGGACCGTTCGGCGCGAGATTACGTCCCCAGCGTCCGTAGCCACGCTCCGATCGTAGTAGTCGATGCCCCCGAGCGTCACGGTCGTCTCGACGAGACCGTTGTTGTGGATTCGGCGCTTCCGAAGCCGCTGGTTTCCGGCGTCGTAGGTGGCATAGAGTCTACCGCCCCCACCAAGGTCGACGAACGTCAGCGCGTCGCGCGTGGACCACACCCACGTGTTCTCGAGAGCGCTCTCTGGCGGCCGTGTCATGTTCCCGTTCAAGTCATGATAGACGTTGTTCTCGAAGGTTTCGGTGCTACCGGTCCAGGTTCTCCGAAGCCGATTGGATGTGGACTCGTACAGAGACGTTCGCGTCCAACCGGCAGGAACACCGTTGATACCGAGATTCGCGTGGGCGATCTCGGTGATGTTGCCCGACGCGTCGTAGCTGTAGGTCTCGGTGTAGCGGTGAATATCCTCGAGGTCGCTCTGGGGCGCCGCTTGTGGCTGCCAGTCTTCAGTACTGCTTCCGCTTCCCGAGAAGCTGTCGTGCTCCCGCCCCGTAGCCTCGACCAGTCGATGCAGCGAGTCGTACGTGAACTCGCGGTTGGCGCCCACCTCGATGTTGTCCCTGATCAGAACCTCGCGCGAGTGGTCCTCGATCGCGACGATGTTTCCGGCCGGGTCGTAGGTGTACTCGAGGTCCTGAACGAGGCCGGACAACGTGCCCCCGCTCGGCGCGCTCGCGCGACCGGTCTTCATCCGGGTCATGCGCGCCGTTTCGGGGTCGTAGGTGTAGTCCGTTCGCATCACGTCGGTGCTGCCCTCGATGGGACGCGAGATCGATTCTCGGCGCCCCTTGGCATCGTAACGGATGGACGCGAGAACCGGTACCGCGGTCGTGCTTCCGTGGAGGGCCACAGCCACTCCGACCAGCGCGCCACCTTCGTCGTAGGTGAAGGTCTCTGTCGCCTCGTCGATGCTGTCGCGGGAATGGGTAAGGCTCGTCGGACGACCGAGCGCATCGAATTCGGTCGTGGTCTTGTACACGACCGCGTCAAGGTCGGGCGCCGGTGAGGCGTCCCAGTTAGGGTCAGGACTAGGGCCGGGAGGTGGGTCCGGAGGCGTCGTTGGGGCCTGAGCGCCTTCGAGGAGCTTCCGCGAGCTCGACGTCACCCTGCCGGCGAAGTCCCGCGCGAGCACCTCGGTCACGCCGGCCGTGTCCTTGTGGACGATCGCAATGCCACGAAGGTTCGGGACCTTGTCCGCCGCGAGAGAGGTTGGGGTGCCGTACGCGAGGACGTCCGTCCGCGCGGTCGACCCGCCGCTCGGCGTCGTGAACGTTCAGGTCGGTCTCCCCGCCGTATCGTAGGCAAAGGTCGTGACCGTGCCGCGCGCGTCCTTTCGCCAGAAGGGACGACCCAGCGCGTCGTCGAGCATGAAGCGAACGCCGGCGTCCGGGCTGGTGTTCCGGAGCGGGCGGCCGAGGAAGTCGTAGTGTTTTGCCACCGTCGCTCCGATCGCCGGTTCGCGGCCTCACCCGTGCGCCGGGACCAAGGCTCCGCCGCGTAAGAACCCGCGCAGGTCGCCATGTCGAACGCCATCGTCGGTGGGGATCGGGTGAGGATCGAGGCTGAGGCGCACTTTGGGGTGGTGGTCCTTCACGGCCCGAAGCGGCCTCAGCTCCCGGTCGCGGGTCTCCGGCGCGCCCGCTAGGTAGGCGACCTGTATGTACGTGTTCTGTCCGTCTCGGGCGGCGACGAAGTCGATTTCGAGCTCACCGACGCTGCCGTGGGACACGTGGTGACCGCGGCGCCGTAGCTCGAGGAAGACGAGGTTCTCGAGGACCGCGTTGATGTCGCCGGAATGGCCCATGAGCGCGTGAAAGAGCCCGACGTCCCCAAGGTAGAGCTTCTCGCCGATCTCAAGGTGGCGCTTGCCGCGGACGTCCCACCTCGGGACCGAGTGCACGAGATAGGCGGCTTCCAGATGCCTCACGTAGGACTGGACGGTCTCGACCGACACGGCCTGCCGCTGCGATTTGAGGTAGCGCACGATCGACAAGGCGCTGTGCGGCGTGCCCACGCTCGACGCGACGAAGCGGGCGAGCCTCTCGAGGAGAGGCACGTTACGCACGGCGAAGCGCGCCACCACGTCCCGCAGCAGGATGGTCGCGAACACCGACCGCAAGTACTCGGAACACAAGCGCTCCGAGAGGCCGAGCTCATGCAGACCCGGGAGGCCACCCCAGACGAGGTGCTGTTCAAAGGCGTCCGCGCGGCCTTCCGAGAACACGTCGAACTCCCGAAGCGACAGCGGGTACACCGGCAGCTCGATGATGCGCCCCGTGAGAAGCGTGCCGAGCTCCGATGAGAGCAGATGCGCATTCGACCCCGTGAGCCACACCTCCCAGCCCTCAGCGAGTAGCGACGCCGTGAGGCGTTCCCACCCCGCGATCTCCTGAACTTCATCGATGAGCACCGCACCCCGCGGACGGGTCTGCAGCCACGCGTGAAATGCCGAGGCCTCGCGGAGTGGGTCGCTCGACAGAAGCTCCATGTCGACGAGGACCACACGACCGGCCCACTCCAAGCGCTGTTCAAGGCGTTCGGCGACTTGCCGTAAGAGCACGGTCTTGCCCGACCGCCGTAGCCCAGTGAGCGCCTTGATCACCGGGCGACCAATCCAGTCGTCGAGGAGTGGTAGGTAGCGGGGACGGGAGTGCACTTGGTGGAAGCTATCGGGTCTAGGCGAAGCTTCAAGCCAACAGGATGAAAATTTCGGGTATAGTCGAAGTCGAAGTAATTACAGCAGAGTCGGTGATGTTCCCAGCCCGCGATCCGCACACCGCATTGACGGCCGAGTCCTGCTCGTGCCGCGCCCCGCTGACCAGCGAGCCGTTCACTCCGCCCGCAACGCCCGCACCCACGCCTCCACGTCCGCCGCGTCGCTTCGCGGCACGACCACCGCGCGAGGCCCGTTCGGGGACGCCACCTCCACGAGGAAGGTGCCCTTGGCCCGTCCCTGGCCGGCCGGCCCGCCTCTCGCGGCACGGACGAGCGTCCAGAGCGCGTCAACCTGCGCCGGTGCCAGCGTCCCCGAAGCCGGATCGCCGCCGGAGTAGACGCCGGACGAGCTCTCGGCCGGCGTCACCGGGCGGTAGCGCCACGCCACGGGGCCGCCCTGCGGCTGCGTGATGGTCGTCACGTTGCCGGCCCCGTCGCTGATGGTCACGGTCCATGGCGCCGCGTCGGGCCCCTCGGCCGCCCACTGGGCGTCGTCGAGCCACGTCTCGCCGGCTGAATCGCCCGCGACGCCTTGGCTCCACGCGCCGCTCTCGTCCTGCGTTGCCCGAGGCAAAAGCGACGCGACCACGAGCGTCCCCGAACCCCGAATCCGCCGACCGACGACATCCGCGGGCCAGCCCGACAGCCCGGCGACGTAGATGACGCGGCCATCATCGAGGACGAGCACGGCGCCCGCCTTGGCGTCGCGCGCGACACCGGAGATCGCGTCGCGTTTGGACGCCGGAGCGAGCGGGGGCGCGTGCATCGTCGTGGCCTCGGTTGGTGGGGGAGCGATGGGACGAGGGGTACACGCGCCGAACACGATCGCCGCGGTGACTGCCCCAAGGACGGGAAGGTGGGCATGCATCTCTCGACCTTAGCGGCTTCGACGAGCGCCCGCCAGGAGGCGCCCGGGCGGAGAGGTGGGGGACGATACCTTCGTTGGCGACGGCATGCCTCTGTCGGGTATGTCCGACAGGAATGGGGGCGTTCTGTCGGCTATGACCGACGCGACGACCTGACGTACGGCAGCTCCCCTTGTTGCGAACGCTACACCGGTTCGGAGGAGGGTGTTCGCCGCCGCTCCGCCGCCCCCACGAGCCGCGCCACGGTCTCGTTCTGGAGCGCCACGAGGCCGTGGGCGCGCGCGAGGCGGGCGACCGCGCCGTTCAGCCAGGGCATCTCGGTCGGGCCGCCGCGCCGGAGGTCGTACACCATGGCGTTCACGTTGTTGCGGGTCTTCTCGGTCGAGGCGAGGACCGTCGCGAAGGCCGTGCCGGGGCCGTTGGGCTCCAGCTCCACGCCCTCCGCCGCCGCCACCGCGACGGCTTCGGAGACCAGCGATTCCGCCAGGTTGCGCAGGTCGGGGTCGTCCAGGATGGCGCCGTTCGGAGCGTCGAGCAGTGCGCAGACGCCGCTCACGGCGAGGTTCCAGAGGGACTTTCGCCACTCGCACGCGGCGACGCTGCTCGCCCGCGTGACGGGTAGGCCGGCGGCGCTCAGGATGGCGTCGAGGCGGTCTGCTTCTGCAGTGGCGGTGGGGCCGTCCGCGCCAAGCTCGAGCTGGAACATCCCCGCCAGCGCGA
>JADMJS010000322.1 GCA_018780435.1 Myxococcales bacterium | reverse complement strand
CCCCGCGGTTCACGCGGGACGGCCGCGGGCTACCTACCACCCGAGGGGGGCCTTCGCAACTGCGGAGACTTCGAACCCGTGCCCATGCTCTTGTGAGCGCACTCGCGCGAGGCGATAACGGAGGCATGAAACGACCGACCGCTTTCCTCGATGTCCAACTCGACTCGTCCGAGCTGGCGCTGCGCCAGAACGCCCGCCGCTTTGCCGAGACCGTGATCGCGCCGAACGCGAACGAGTGGGAGGAGGCCGAGTACTTCCCCGACTCGCTCTTCCGCACCGCTGCTCAGGCCGGCCTCCTCGGCGTCGGCTTCCCCGAGCACCTGGGCGGCCAAGGTGGCACCGTCATGCACCAGATGATGGTGACGGAGGGCCTCATCCACGGCGGCTCGACTGGCGTCATGGCCGGGCTCGGTTCACTCGGGATCGCGCTCCCGCCGATCCTGGCTGGGGGCAGCGATGACCATGTCGTGCGCTTCGTACGACCGGCCCTCGCCGGCGACCGCATCGCCGCGCTCGCCATCACCGAGCCGGGCGCCGGCAGCGACGTCGCAGGGGTGCGGACACGGGCCGTGAAAGACGGTGGCGACTACCGGATCTCCGGATCCAAGCTCTTCATCACCTCGGGGTGCCGCGCCGATTTCGTGACCGTGCTCTGTCGGACCTCGGACGATCCGCACGGCGGCCTCACCTTCTTCGTGGTCGAGAAGGGCATGCCCGGCTTCACCGTGTCCAAACATCTGCGGAAGACCGGCTGGCGCGCTTCCGACACCGCCGAGCTCTCCTTCGACGACGTGCGCGTGCCCGAGGGGAACCGTGTCGGCGCCCCGGGGTCGGCCTTCCTCACGCTCATGCGGAGCTTCCAAGGGGAACGGCTCGCGCTCGCCGCGATGGGGCACGCCTCGGCGGAGTTCCTCTTGGGCGAGGCAGCGACCTACGCGCGAGACCGCAAGGCCTTCGGCAAGGTCCTCACCGGCCATCAAGTCATCCGCCACCGGCTCGCCGAGATGGCGACGCAGGTCGCCGCCGCGACGTCGCTGAACTACGCCGTGGGGCGCCGTGTCGCGCTTGGCGATTACCTCGTCGCCGAAGTCTCGATGGCGAAGAACTTTGCCGCGGACGTCGCGACCCGTGTCGCCTACGACGCGGTGCAGATCCTCGGAGGCATGGGCTACATGCGCGAGTCCGCGGTGGAGCGCATCGCACGCGACGTGCGGC
>JADMJS010000415.1 GCA_018780435.1 Myxococcales bacterium | reverse complement strand
AGGTCAAGTTGACGTTCGGTGGACGATGCGGCCAGGGCGGGGGTGTCCGATGAAGGCGGCACGTCGCCTCGTCCGGGGCTCTCACTTCGTTACCCTCGTCGTTGCCGCCCTGGCCCTCCCGGGTCGCGCGAGCGCGCTCGAAGACTGCGCCAATGGCGTCGATGACGACGGCACCGTCGGTATCGATTGCGCCGATCCCGCCTGTGCACCTGACCCGGCCTGCACCGACGTCTGCGGCGTCTCGATCGCGTTCGAGTCCGGCATGAACGGCTTTGCGCCCACTGCCGGCCTTTGGGCCCTCGACGGCGCCCGGCTTCGCACTGGCGGCCCGGGCGGGCTCACTGCGGGCGATGTCGCCGGCGCCGTCATGCGGACGTACGCCTTGTCGACCGCTATGCCGCAGCCCGTGCTCGAAGTGGTCTACCGCCGGGCGGCGTCTACGCTCGGCAGCGAAGACCGCTTTCGGGTCTGCATCAACGATCCGACCTGCGCTCCCGCGTCAGTGCGTTACGTCACGACCACCAACTCGGGTGGCGTGACCCACGTCGCGCCGGGGTTCTTCGATGGCACGAACGACCACGTGTTCGTCGACCTTGCGGGTGTCTCGGGGCCGACCTTCACGGTGACGCTCGACTTCAACACCAACGGCAGCGGTGGCGGCAGCTTCGGCGTCGCCGTGGAACATCTGCGGCTCCTCTCCGACGTCGATGGGGACGCCATCCCCGACGGCGACACCGTGGGCTGTGACGTCTGCTGGGACGTCGATGGCGACGGTTACGCGTCGGAGTCGAGCCCCGGGCCGGGCTGCCTCGTCGATTGTGACGACACTAACGATGCCGTGAGCCCTGACGCCTCCGAGGTGTGTGGCGTCGCCGGCGACGAAGACTGTGACGGCCTTGAGAACGGCTTCGACGAGGACGACTGCGGACTCGAAGACTGCGCTAACGGGCAAGACGACAACGGCGATGGGAAGACCGATTGCGCCGACCCGGTGTGCACGTCTCGGATCGAATGTGTCGCGTGTTTCACGGGCTTCTCGTTCGACCAAGGTGACAGCGGCTTCACGACGACGGCGTTCAGCCACGGCCCGGGTAACCCGCCCGGGTTCCACCACGAGCCGATTACGACGGGGGTCGGTGGCTTCTTCGTCGACGCCATCGACGTTGCGACCGCGGCTCCGAGTGGCGGGTGGTTCGTGCTCGAGCGCCTCATGACCGTGCCGGCGACCATGGCGGCACCGCGTCTCGTCGTGGACTATCGGCTCGACGGGGACGGTGTTCCGGGCCAGGACGTGTTCGGCGTCTGCCTCGACAGCTCGCCGTCGAACTGCCGAGTTGGGAAGCCGGGCGTCGTCGCGTCGGTGAACACCCCGACGGGCACGGTGAAGCAGCTCAGTGTGGCCCTCCCGGCCGGCGTCCACCAAGTCGGTCTCTTCTACGACACCGTGAACGCCCTCACGAACGCCAATAACGGGGTCGAGATCCTGGGGCTCCGGATCATCAGCGACGCTGACGGCGACGGGCTCGCCGAGAACTCGGCGGCGAGCTGCGACACCTGTATCGACGGCGACGGCGACGCCTACGGCGATGTCGCGTTTGCTCCCGTGTTCCGCTCGGGTTGTGGCTTCCCCGAGGCTGACTGCGACGACGACTCGAGCGTCGCTAACCCCGGTGCGCTCGAACAGTGCGGCCTCGCGGGGGATCAGGACTGTGACGCGATTCTCGACGCCGACGAGCCCGCCTGCGCGGTGTGTGGCGACGGGCAACGCACGGGCGACGAGGCCTGTGACGACGGCGACGACGTGCCCGGCGACGGCTGCAGCGACGTCTGTGACCTCGAAGCGGGCGCGCTCGTACTGACCGAGCTCCACATCTCCCGATTCAGCCCCACAGCGAGTGGCGAGCAGTGGTTCGAGCTCATCAACCGCAGCCAGACCACGCTCGACGTGTCGGAAGGCGGGATCTCAGTGCAGCTTCAATCGGGCCGGCTCGACCTCGGTGACGATTGTACCGTCACGGGCATCGCCGCCATCCCGCCCGGAGGCCGCGCCGTCATCGCGCTCGGCAGCGTCGCGACCGCCGACGGTCTCGCGCCGACACTCGCCTGCACCGGATTTCAGCTCGCAGCGGGTGGGGAGCTCATGGCGCTCGAACAAGGCGGCCAGCTCATCGACGGTGTCGACACGCGATCCTTCGCATGCGAGCTCCAGAATGCGACCCAGGGCGGCGTCGGCCGCTCCTTCCTCATCACCGCCGCGACACCGTCGAGCACGAACAACGACACCGCCGGGGATTGGTGCCTCGCGGCCACGAGCAGCTCCTATTCCAACTCGGGCAGCCACTTTGGCTCGCCCTTTCAGGCAGGCACGTGCGCCGAACGCACCTGCGACGCGATCGACGACGACTGCGACGGCGCGACGGACGAGCTCCTCTCCGACCTCGACAGCGACGGCACGTGTGACGCCCGTGACTGCGCCCCAGCGGTCCCGAGCTGCGCCACCGACTGCCTGACCGACGCGGACGACGACGCCGTCGCGGACTGCCAAGACGGCTGCATCGACGCCGACGGCGACGGCTTCGGGGTGAAGGGCGGCCTGCCCGTCAGCACCTGCGCGCTCTTCGGCGGCCAACCGGCCGTCGATTGCGACGACACCTTGTCCTTCGTGAAGCCGGGCGGCGTCGAGACGACTGCCGGCGGCGCGTGTGACAACGGGCTCGACGACGACTGCGACGGGACGCCCGACTGCCTCGATTCGGCCTGTGCGCTTCAAGCGGTCTGCGCTGGCGAGACCTGCGCCGCGCCGACCACCCTCGGGTGTGGTCAGACCGTCACCGTCGACCCTGGCGTCAATGACATCGTTTGCGGCAGTGGCGCGGACTCCGTGTACCGCTTCGTCGCGCCGAGCGCCGGCAACTACCGGGTCGAGCTCCAGAACTTGGGCCGCGTCCAATACGGTGCGTTCTTCTCGCGAGGCACTTGTTCGCCGGTGGATTGCGCCGGCAACACGACGCCGACGCTCACGACGACCTGTGCTGCACCGGGAGACCGCCAATTGGCCCTCGGCGCGGGCGACGTGCTCTTTGTGACGGTTGACGACGTCGCCGCGTGCGCTGGCGCCGGTAGCGCTCAGGGCAAGCTCACCCTTCGCTGCGCGGAGGCGTGTACGGGTGGCAGTGACGAAGACGGTGACGGGAAGACCGACTGTGCTGACGTCGACTGCATCGCGAACGCGGCCTGTACGGCGCTCGACTTCGACGCGGACGGCGTGTCGACCCAGCTTGAGCTGACGTGTGGCACCGATCCGGCGAACGCCGGCAGCCTCCCGGGGGCCGATGCGATCGCCAACACCGACGGCGACTTGCAGCCGAACTGTGTCGACCTCGACGACGACCAAGACGGCATCCTCGACACCGTCGAGCAGAACACGTGTGTACTGCAGCCGCTGACGGCCAAGAACGACGCCGAGATCTACCCGGGCGGCCCGATCCAATGCGCCGTCGCGGGCGTGGACGGCGACTGCGACGGCGTGTTCGACGCGGCGTCGGCCGAATGCGGGACCATCGAGCAGCAGTGCAGCGACACACTCGACAATGACGCTGATGGCAAGGCGGACTGCCTCGACATCGACTGTGTGGCGTCGAGCCTATGCGCCGCCGCCGACTTCGATGGCGACGGCGTGCCGAACGCGATCGAGCTTCAGTGCAACGCAAAACCCGCCGTGGCGGCGAGCAAGCCGACGCCGGAGCAGGCCGCCGACCTCGACGACGACGGGCTCGCGAGCTGTATCGACGTCGACGACGACGGTGACGGCTCGAACGACACCGAAGAGATCATCTGCGGCTCCGACCCGGAGGACGATGGGTCCATGCCGCCGGATCTCGACGTCGACGATCAGTGCGACGCCGTGGACCCGGACGACGACGGCGACGGCTTCGACGACGCGCTCGAGAACGACTGCGGATCGTCGCCGGTCTCCGCCGGGAGCACCCCGATCCAGCCGGGCTTCGATACCGACCAGGACGGGACTTGCGATACGAGAGACGCCGACCGCGACGGCGACGGCTGGAGCAACGCGCTCGAGATCGCCTGTGGCACCTCGGTCGCGATCGCCGCGGACAACCCCGACGACTCCGGGCTCAACGTCGACGGGGACACGCTCTGCGACGCCGTCGATCCCGACGATGACGAAGACGGTTGGCTCGACGAGCAGGAGCTCCTCTGCAAGACCGACTCGCAAGACGAGACCGACTCGCCCATCGACACCGATCTCGACGGTCTCTGCGACCTCCTCGACGACGACACGGACGGCGACCTCTGGCCCGACGTGCTCGAAGTCCAGTGCGGGACGTCACCTCTCGACGTCTCGGACAACCCGACGGCCCTCGGTCTCGACGGTGACGACGACCTCCTTTGCGACAAAGTCGACGGCGATGACGACGGCGATGGTTGGACGGACGGCGCCGAAGCGCAGTGCGGCACGTTGGCCGGCTCCGGCGCGTCGAAGCCGGTCGACACCGACGGTGACACCGTGTGCGACGTCATCGACGACGATGACGACGGCGATGGCGCGCTCGACCTCGTCGAAGAGCTCTGTGGGACCTCCGGAAAGGACGGCTCCGACACGCCGGGTGACGCCGACGGCGACGGGCTCTGCGACTCGCGCGATCCGGACGCCGACTTCGATGGCGACGGCTGGTCCAATCAGCTCGAAGGTGAATGTGGCACCGATCCGTCGACGCTGGCGTCGGCGCCGACCGACGCCGACGGTGATGGGCAGTGCGACG
Source organism: Myxococcales bacterium (assembly GCA_018780435.1). Taxonomy (GTDB): domain Bacteria; phylum Myxococcota_A; class UBA9042; genus SXOO01. Next base: position 28,757 of record JADMJS010000415.1, on the reverse strand, counting down.
CCCTCGAGACCGACGACGACGGCGACGGCTGGCCCGACGTGACGGAAGGCCTCTGCGGCACCGACCCGGCGTCGGCCGCCAGCGCGCCCGTGGATACGGACAAGGACGGCACCTGCAATACGGTCGACACCGACGACGACGGCGATGGCGCCCCGGACGCGAACGAGACGCTGTGTGGTGACGATCCGCTCTCCAAGGACGAGAAGCCGGACATCGCCGACCTCACCGACATCGATGGCGACGGCGATGTCGGGTGCGTTGACACGGACGACGACGCGGACGGTCTCCCCGACGTGGCCGAAGCGCTGCTCGGTTCAAACCCGCTCGCAAAGGACACGGACGGGGACGGCCTGATCGACGGGGACGAGGACAAGAGCCACGACGGCATCTTGACCGGCACGGAGACCAACCCCACGACGTTCGACACGGACGGTGACGGTCTCTCTGACAAGGTTGAAGTGGAGAGCTGTTACCTCGGCGACGGCGCGGCCACCGCGTGCCAAGCCTCCGACCCGACGAAGTCCGACACCGACGGGGACGGTCTCAGCGACGCCATCGAGGACCGCGATCGGGACGGCCGTACCGACCCGGACGAGACGAACCCATTGCGAAAGGACAGCGACGGTGATGGCGCTGAGGACGGCGTCGAGCGTCAGTGTGGGACGGACGGGACGGATCCGGCCTCCACGCCGGTGGACAAGGACGAGAACGGGAAGTGCGATGGGGCGGAGGTCGACAGCGACGGCGACGAGATCGCCGATGGCGTCGAGGTGCTCTGCGGGACGGATCGGCTCGACGCGTCGGACACGCCGAGCCTCGATGAGCTCGTCGACACCGATGGCGACGAGGTTCTCGACTGTGCCGACGAGGACGACGATGGCGACGACGCTCTCGACATCTCGGAAGGTGTCTGCGGCACGAACCCGCTTTCGAAGGAGGAGACGCCGTCGGCCACCGACGTCGTCGACACCGACGGGGACTCGCAGCTCGACTGCGCCGACCTCGATGATGACGCGGATGGGCTTGTCGACGAGGCCGAAGCGACCTTCGGCACGGATTCACTCGACGCGGACACGGACGACGACGGGCTCTCCGATGGCCGGGAAGTCGCGACGACCCGCACCTCGCCGACCGTCGCCGACACCGACGGCGACGGCGTAGGCGACGGCACCGAGGTCGGCGAGACCACCGGCACGTCTGACACCGACGCGGGGACCTTCATCCCCGACGCCAACCCGAAGACCACGACGGACCCGAAGAACGCGGACACGGACGACGACGGGCTGACCGACGGCGGCGAGGACAAGGACGGCAACGGCCGAGTCGACGCGGGTGAGTCGGATCCGCTCGATCCGCAGGACGGGCGCCTCGACACCGATGGCGACGGGATCCCCGACATCGTCGAGACCGATCCGTGCAAGGGAGCGACGGGCGAGGGTGAGGACTGCACCACCATCCCGGCGACCGACCCCACGCGGTCGGATTCGGACGGCGACGGGGTCTCCGACAAGCTTGAGCTCGACGTCCACGGGACGAACCCGACGCTCTACGACACCGACGGCGGTGGGGTCGGCGACGGCGACGAGCTTGAGAACGGCACCGACCCCTTGGTCGCTAGTGATGACTTCTCGAAGGCCATCGTCTCCGGCGACAACATGTTCCGCTGCGACCTCGCGGGTGGCACCGGGACCCCGGGGCGCTTCGGGCTCGGGCTCGCGCTCGCGTCGATCGCCGTTGCCGCGTTCTGGTTGCGCCGCCGCCGGGTGAACGGCGCGGCGCTGCTGCTGATCGCGGCGACGACGGCCCTTCCGGACGCCGCGACGGCGCAACAGGCGACGGGGAACGTCAACATCGAGAACTTCTGGCCCGCCGGTGGCCGCTTTCGGTCCTTCTCGGTCGAGCAGAGCCTCGTCGCGCCGAAGTGGCAGCCGTATGGGCACCTTCGCTTCCACGGCGAACGCCAGAGCCTCCGGCTCGTCGTCGGGACCAATGAGCAGTCGATCGTCGACTTTCAGTCTATCGCCGACGTCAACCTCGGCGTCGGGCTCTGGGACGTCCTGCAGCTCGACGTGGGGCTCCCGCTCATCTTGACGACGAGCAGCGGGGACGGCGTGACGGCGATTGCCCCGCTCACGGGCTCCGGGCTCGGCGACCTCTCGGTGCGTATTCGGGGGACCTTGGTCGACAACCGCGTAGGTGGTTTCGGCCTCGGGCTGCTTCTCGGCATGACGGCGCCGACCGGCGACGGCGAGAAGTTCATGGGCGACCCCGGCTTCGGTGTCCTCGCCGGGCTCATCACGGACTACCGCAGCGAGCGCGTGGCGCTGGCGCTGAACGTCGGCACGCGTATCCGGACGGAGGAGGTCAGCTTCCTCGGCCGAGACTTCGGGCACGAGCTCACCTATGGCCTCGGCCTCGACGTCGCGGCCATCATCGGGCGTATCGACCTCGGCTTCGAGATCTTCGGGCGCACGCCGTTGCTCGATCCCTTCTCGAGCGTCGAAGACACCACGCTCGAGCTGCTCGCGGGACCGAAGTGGTGGATCGTCGACGGGCTCGGGCTTGAGGTCGCCGTGGGCGCCGGGCTCATTCAGGGCTACGGCGCGCCCGACTTCCGCTTCACCGCGGGCCTCATGTGGGCCCCCGCGCACGACGACAGCGATGGTGACGGCATCCTCGATACCGAAGACGACTGCCGGCTCTCCGCCGAAGACAAGGACGGCTTCGGAGATGACGACGGTTGCCCAGAGCTCGACAACGACAACGACAACTTCCTCGACGTCGCCGATAAGTGCCCGCTCGATCCCGAGGACAAGAACGGCATCGACGACGACGACGGCTGTCCCGACGGCGACATCGACGGCGACCGCATCGCCGACGCGCGGGACCTCTGTCCGAACGAGCGGGAAGACCTCGACGCCTACGAGGACCAGGACGGCTGCCCCGAGCTCGACAACGACCACGATGGCATCCTGGATTCGGCCGACGCCTGCACGGAGAAGCCGGAGACCGTCAACGGCTTCGAAGACCGCGATGGCTGCCCAGACGAGGTCCCGGTGGCCGTCGCCAAGACCATCGTCCAGTGCCGACTACAGCTCGGCCGCGTCTACTTCGAGCGCGCCCGTGACCTGCTCTCAGCCGAGTCGCAGTCGACGTTGAACGACGTCGCCGACGCCATCGCCGCGTACCAGGTCAACAACGAGCCGCCGCTCCTGCACGTCTTCGTCTCCGGTCACGCGAGCGTCGAAGGGACGGACGCGCAGAACTACGAGCTCAGCCTCCGCCGGTCGCTCCAGGTCTACGAGTTCCTCGTGAACAAGGGGATCTCGGCTTCACTCCTCGAACGGCGCGGCTTCGGAGAGGCGAAGCCGCTCGTCGACGCGGACACCACGGCGGCGCTCAAGCAGAACCGCCGGGTCGAGTTCGAGATCGAGTTTGGCGGACCTTGCGCCGGGGTACGCTGACGAGATCAGAGGATCCCTTCGTAGTTCCAGCACCCGTCAACGAGCGTGAAGCGTCGCCTCTCTCCCCCGGGCGTGTCTGGGTGCGCGACATCGCCCGCAAGCACGAGTGCGAGGCGACCGTCCTCGAAGACCGCCTCTGGGGCGTACGTGGTGACCGGGGCGTCAGCGGCCAGGGCGAGGGCGGCATCGAGGTCCGCGGCCGCGGAGAGGACCATCAGCGAGTGCAGCGTCGGCGGCGCGAGGTCGAACTCTCGTGCGGCGTAGCGCGCGATGGCGTCGGCTGGGGTGAGCCACTTGCCGTCGATGATCTCCTGTCCATCGATGACGGCGGCTTCGTCGGCCGGCAGCTCCGCAATGAAGAAGCGCGCCGAGAAGCGCTTCGGCTCGACCGTCGGGGTGATCCAGTGGGCGAAGTAGCGTAGCCGGGTTAGGTCCACGCGAAGGCCATAACGCACGACCATGTCGGCGAAGGCGGCCCTGTCGTCTTTCGTCGCGAGGAGCTCTCGGCACATCGTCGTCGCTCGAACGGTCGCAGGATCGCCGAGCCAGACGCCGGCTTCTTCGAGGGTCTCTCGAATCGCGGCGATCCAGTGGGCGACGGCGCGTTCCTCCGGAAGGCCGAGCATCGCGGCACAGGACGCGGCGTCCCGGCCCCGCGTAGCGTCGAGCAGGGCTGGTCCGGCGTCTGCCGCGTCGACGCGGCCACCGGGGAACACGTAGACGCCACCCATGAACGCCATTTTGGTGCTGCGGCGGCACAAGAACACGTCGAAGGAGGTGCCTCGGGTCTTCCGCAGGAGCAGGACCGTCGCGGCGTCGGCGGGAGGCCTTGGGAGTGGAGGAGAGGCGGTCTTTGGCGTGCTTTCCATCGGCCGACTATATCCCGTATCGGCTGGAATTCCTTTGACACTTGAAGGCGCCGCTCGCTATGTTGCGCGCCGCGTCCTTGCAGGCAGTAATCCCTCGTTCTCTCCATGATTTCGAGCGGTTGGCCCACGCAGGTCGCTCTGGAGTCCCGAGCGTCGCGGGGCGCCGGGCACGTCCGATCGGGGGGAAATACCATGCGCATCACCAAGAACAGCGTCATCAAGATCGGGTACGTCATGCACGACGCCCAGGGCACGCTCGTCGACGAGACCTCGATGAACGACCCAATCGAGCTCTATTGCGGTGCAGGTCAGCTCGTCCCAGGCTTCGAGCGTGCACTGATGGGGCTCCGAGCCGGTGACCGCAAGACCTTCACCGTGCAAGCGCAGGACGCTTACGGCGAGCGCAACGAAGATCTCGTGAAGCGCATCGCCCGCAGCGCGCTCCCGATTCAGGTCGAGGTGCGCAAGGAGATGCGCTTCCCCATGCGCTCGCCCGAGGGGGTGGAGCTCGTCTGCCGCATCGTCGAGGTGCTCCCGGACGCGGTCATCGCCGACTTCAACCACCCGCTGGCGGGCCAGCCGCTCCAATGCGTGGTCGATGTCGTCGAAGTCAAGAACCCCACGTGAATCGGCCTCATCGATGAACAAGCTCTTCGAGTCGGCGTCGGCGGCCCTCCAGGACGTGCATGACGGCGCGACCCTCATGGCCGGCGGTTTCGGGCTCTGCGGTAACCCCGAGAACCTCATCACCGCGCTTCGGGCTCGCGGCACGAAGGGCCTCACCATCATCTCGAACAACTGCGGCACCGACGGCAACGGCCTCGGCGTCCTCCTCGAGAACCGGCAGGTCCGGAAGATGGTATCGAGCTACGTCGGCGAGAACAAAGAGTTCGAGCGTCAAATGCTCTCGGGCGAGCTTGAGGTCGAGCTGGTCCCGCAAGGCACGCTGGCTGAGCGGATCCGCGCGGGCGGTGCCGGCATCGGCGGCTTCTTCACGCCCACGGGCTACGGCACCGTCGTGGCGGACGGCAAGGAGACGCGCGAGATCGACGGCAAGTGGTACGTGCTCGAGAAGCCGCTCCTCGCCGACTTCGCCATCGTCCGGGCCTGGCGCGGCGACACGCACGGCAACCTCGTGTTCCGCATGGCGGCCCGCAATTTCAGCCCCATGATCTGCACGGCGGCGCGCGTCACGATCGCCGAAGTCGAAGAGCTGGTCCCGGCGGGTTCGCTCGACCCCGACCAGATCCACGTCCCCGGCATCTACGTAAAGCGCCTCGTCCAGGGCGCGAACTACGTGAAGCCGATCGAACGCCGCACGGTACGTAAGCGCACGCCCTGATCGCCCCGTCTTTGACCCGGCGCTAAGCGCCCAGTCTTGAACCGCCGGCGCTCAGCGCCGTGGAGCTGACCATGCCCCTCACTCGCGAGCAGATGGCCCAGCGCATCGCCCAGGAGCTGCGCGACGGCGACTACGTGAACCTCGGCATCGGCATCCCGACCCTCGTGGCGAGCTTCTTGCCGGCGGGCGTCGAGGTCGTGCTCCACTCCGAGAACGGCATCCTCGGCGTCGGCCCTTACCCCTGGGAGGGCGACGAAGACCCCGACCTCATCAACGCGGGCAAGGAGACCGTCACGGTCCTCCCCGGCGCGTCGTTCTTCTCGAGTGCCGACAGCTTCGCGATGGTGCGGGGCGGCCACGTCGACCTCACGGTCCTCGGCGCCCTCGAGGTCAGCCAGACCGGCGACCTCGCCAATTGGATGATCCCCGGCCAGCGCGTGAAGGGCATGGGCGGCGCGATGGACCTCGTCGCGGGCGCGCGGCGGGTCATCGTGGTCACCACCCATCAGAGCAAAGACGGCGACTCCAAGATCAAGAAGGCCTGCACGCTTCCGCTCACGGGCCGTGCCTGCGTCGACGCGATCATGACCGATCTCGCCTGGTTCGACGTCACCCGCGGCAAGGGCCTCGTCCTCCGAGAGCTCGCCCCGGGCGTCACACTCGACGACGTCCGGCGCGCCACCGAGGCCGACTTCGAGGTCGCGCCGAACCTCGTCACCATCACCCTCTGATCCCTTCACTTCCAGCCAGACCATGACGGCGCCCTCTCGCCCGGTGAAGCTCGCGTTTCAGCCCGCGTTCGTCATTCTGTCGGGGCTGCTCTTCTTCACGGTCTTCTGGTACTTCGGGCGCGCGACCTTCTTTCAGACGCACCTCAAGGACGCCTTCCCGCCCACGGCGCTCTCGTCGCAATACCCCTTCTTCTACTTCTGCCTGATGAGCGTCCTCTTTCGGATGCTCCTGCCGCTGCTCTGCATCCGATTCGTCCTGAAGCGGCGCCTCGGGGACTTCGGCTTTGCGGTCTCTCAGGCAGGGCGCGGCTGGAAGCTCTACCTCGGGCTCTATCTCGCGATGGTGCCCCTCGTGGTCCTCGCGGCGACGACGGACTCCTTCCTCTCGTTCTACCCGCAGTTCCGGGGCCTCTACCAGCGCGGCCCCGGCGGCGCCGAGCTCGTTTGGTGGCACCTCTTGGTCTTTGAGCTGGTCTACGGGCTGCTCTTCGTCTCCGGCGAGTCCTTCTGGCGCGGCTACCTCGTCTTCGGCCTCGAAGAAGAGCTCGGCGACTACGCCATCCTCGTCATGGTCATCCCCTACGTGATGAGCCACTACGAGAAGCCGTTCATGGAGACCCTCGGCGCCTTCGTGGCCGGCTCGGTCCTCGGCTACCTCGCGCTGAGGCACCGCAACTTCTGGCTCGGCGTATTCGTCCACTGGGGTGTCGCGATCACGATGGACCTCTCGGCGCTTTGGCAGAGTGGCGTGACGATCGTCTACTAGACCTGAGTACGTCAGGCCGTGATGACCCGAATACGCCGCACCATCCGGTGCAGCGCGTCCTGGACGACCGCCGTGTCGGGGTGGCGAACGATGGCGTAGCCTTCCCCTTCGTAGCTCGACGACCGACGCTGGCCCGGGCGGGGCAGGCGGGCTTCCCTGAGTACGTCAGGCCGTGATGACCCGAATACGCCGCACCATCCGGTGCAGCGCGTCCTGGACGACCGCCGTGTCGGGGTGGCGAACGATGGCGTAGCCTTCCCCTTCGTAGCTCGACGACCGACGCTGGCCCGGGCGGGGCAGGCGGGCTTCCCTGAGTACGTCAGGCCGTGATGACCCGAATACGCCGCACCATCCGGTGCAGCGCGTCCTGGACGACCGCCGTGTCGGGGTGGCGAACGATGGCGTAGCCTTCCCCTTCGTAGCTCGACGACCGACGCTGGCCCGGGCGGGGCAGGCGGGCTTCGACCACGAGGTGGCCGATCTCCTTTTGGGCTTCGTCGACGCCTTCGACGCGGACGACTTGGCCGTTGCCCTGACCGCGGAAGAAGGCGGCGCCGGCGGCGTACTTCTGGGTCGGGGGATCGAACTCGTCGTGGATGACGAGCTTCGCCCACGCACGGTAGAGGTCGAAGTCGTTGGCGTAGCTGTTGAGGCTCACGATCTGCGCGCGATCTGCGCGCCGCGGGCGTAGCTCAGAATCTCGCTGACAGTAGTGTCGTGGAAGTTCGTTCGGCGGCTCGCCTGACTGCCTACTAGCGAGCGGTCAGAGCGGTGGCGGAAGGACTCCGGTAATAGTCTTACGTACATAAAATAACGTTTCAAGTACCTGGACGGACCACCCCCTCCGGGCTCGCCCAGCCCGCCTTACCGACGCCCGCGGAAGGCACCTACCGGCGGAAGTTGGGAGGCGGCACCGCGACGACGGCGGCGTGGTGCCGCACGAAGTTCCAGGTGCCGAACGGGAAGATGACCGCGTGGTCGCCTTGCTGCCAGAGATCGAGCGACTCGCCATAGCCATCGAGAAAGGCCTTGCGCTCGAGCTCGGCGACGTATCGTGTCTCCTCCGAGGTCGCCATGATCGGATCGGGGCCTGAGTTTGGACCGTGGGGCTCCCATTGAGTGCCGCGGAGGTTGTGGTCCGCATTCCAGCAGCGGGCGCGGCCGAGGTACTTCACGCCTTGGCGTGCGTTCTTCTCGCGGGCCCAGGTCTCGGCGAGGTGGACGGCCATCTCGCCGACGTGGACCGCCTGGCCACGCGTCTCCGCGGTGTAGCCCGGCGGAAGCTCGTAGTGGAGCATGGCGGTCTCCGGTAGCTCCCCGGCGTAGTCGCCGTAGGCCGGTCGGAAGAGCCACTCCGGCCGCTTGACCTCCCGCCCGGGCGCGCCCATGTCCTTCGGGACCGAACGAATGCCGACCCAATCGGCGCCGCGCTCCACGCAGGCCGCCGCAACCGGGTTCGCTGCCAAGTAGCCCATGGCTACGAAGAGCGCGCCGTCGTCCTCGAGGGACTTCACGTCGACGTTGTTCCGGTCGAAGAAGGTCCCTCGCTCTCCTCGAACATGATTGAGCCCCCGCGCGAGGATCATGTTCATTTCCTGCAGCATGTCGGGCAGTCGGCCCTCGTGATCGACCACGATCAGGTGGCAGTGATTCGACATGTAGGTGGAAGCGATGAGACCGACGCCGTACTTGGTACTCTCATGCGCGAGCAGGTACTCGACGATCTCGTTCACCTCCCGACTCGGCGCTAGCTTGAAGAGGCGATGGACACAGCGCATCGTGACCATGAGGAGAGCACCCGGGACGATGTGTCGTGGCGTGGTCATGACGTCGGCCCTGGCATCGTCCGTGCCAACCCCGGAACGTCACCGATCCGGCCCGAAACGCCGCACGATCCGGCCCGAAACGCCGCACGGTGGCCCCGAACTGTCCCATCTCTGAGGTCGATCGGCCCCAGCTCGCGCTCAAGTCACTTCTCGTGCGGGTGAACATGTGGTCTGCGGTCACCACCGAGCTCGATTCGATGGCTCGGTGCCAAGCGCTCCGGCGGCCATTGGGTCCGCTCTCTCGCACCGTGACCAGCCCGCACCACGACGCCACGGTCAGTCTCGTCTACGGTCGGGTCTCCTCGACGGTCGGTCTCGTCCGCGCTCGGTCTCTTTCGCGACTGCTCTGACCTCGCCCCCCCCCCCCCGTCACACCCGGGGGCTAGGCCCAAGCTGTGTCGTGGAGAGCCCGATCACGGCCATCCAAGCTTCTCGGCGCGAGGGCCGTGAGGTGTCCAACGAGCTTCGCGCGTGCATTCAGGGCAGGCGCGAAGCCAAGCCCTTCGACGCGTAGCTTCGAGAACGTCGGGTCCATGCCGTCGATGAGGTGTTCGGCCCGTGCGCCCTAGGGCTCGGTCGTAAATAAGTGAGAGCTTTTACCGCGCCGCGCCCCGCCCGGCTTGGGCCAAGTCCGAAGACATACTCCCCGTATTTCGAGGCAGACGTTTCCTACTTGGAACGAGCCGGGCGGGGATGCAGCGCGAGGAAAAGAGAATCACTTATTTACGACCGAGCCCTTAGTGACCTCGCTCTCCGGCTTCTCAACGACGCGACCCGGTTTGCATGGCCACGACGACCGGCTGACTTACGCCGTGATGACCCGAATACGCCGCACCATCCGGTGCAGCGCGTCCTGGACGACCGCCGTGTCGGGGTGGCGAACGATGGCGTAGCCTTCCCCTTCGTAGCTCGACGACCGACGCTGGCCCGGGCGGGGCAGGCGGGCTTCGACCACGAGGTGGCCGATCTCCTTTTGGGCTTCGTCGACGCCTTCGACGCGGACGACTTGGCCGTTGCCCTGACCGCGGAAGAAGGCGGCGCCGGCGGCGTACTTCTGGGTCGGGGGATCGAACTCGTCGTGGATGACGAGCTTCGCCCACGCACGGTAGAGGTCGAAGTCGTTGGCGTAGCTGTTGAGGCTCACGATCTGCGCGCCGGGCGGCCGTGCACCGATCTCGGAGACCACCGCCGAGCCGTCCTTACGCCGGAACCACTCCATGTGGGTGAGGCCCGTGCCCATGCCCAGCGCCGTGTTGGTCGCGAAGCCGACCTTCTTGACCGCGTCCCACTGGGGGTGGTCCGTCTCGCGAGGGAGCAGAACACACCATTGGATCCAGGGGTTACGCATCACGTCGAGCGGCGCGGGCTGGTACTGCGTGAGCGAATACCAGACCGGCTTGCCGTGGATCGAGACGACCTCGAAGGAGTGCTCGTCGCCCGTCATGAACTCCTCGACCAGCACCGGGCGCTCGGCGCTCGGGTGGTGCGAGTTCACCGCGCCTTCGAGGTCGGCCTGGTGGCCCACCTGGTAGGTCGCTACGGTGCCGGCGCCGGCGGGCGGCTTCACGACGAGCGGGTAGCCGACCTCGCGCGCGAACGCGACCGCTTCGGTGAGGCTCGAACAGAGGCGGTGACGCGCGCAGGGGATCCCCGCCGCGCTCAGCACCGTCTTCATTGTCGCCTTGTCCCGGAAGTTCCGAGCGACCGCCGCGCTCATGCCCTCGATGCCGAGCGCGTCGCGGACCTCTCCGAGCGGCACCTGAAGCTGCTCGAGTGCCCCGATGAGGCGGTGGGGTGCGCCGAGCCGCGAGCCGAAAAAGCGCGTGGCGTCAGCGAGCTGCTGCGGATCGAGGCCGTCCTGAACCCGGTAGAACTGCGCGAGCCGATGTCGCACGTCGGCGGGGAGCCGCTCAACCGGGTCCTGGCTGACGAGGCTGAGGCGAACGCCGGGCAGCTCTACCGCCGAGCGAATGAAGCGGACGGTCGTGTCGAGGAAGAAGGGGGCCGCAAAGACGACATGGACCGGTTTCAAAGTTTCCCCTCAGAGGCGAGTTTCCCGAGGTAGTGGGGCAACATCTCACGCCAGGTCATCCAGTCGTGGTCCTTGTCCTTGCCCCAGAAGTCGACGCGGTTCGGAACGCCTCGGCTGCCGAGGACCTGCCCGATGCGCCAGGACTCCTCCGGCGCCTCCCAACGCCCCTCGCCGGTCGCGATAAGCGCGAAGCGACGACGGAGCTGGTCGAGCTCCGGTCCCTCCGGGAAGGACGGGAGAAAGTGCAGCGGCGAGCTGTAGTGATAGTCGAGCGTGTGATCGCCCGTCATCCAGCGGCCGAAGTCGTAGGTGCCCGACATCGCGATGCAGGCCTTGAACACGTCGGGGTGACGGCAGAGCGACGCCACGGCGTTGAACGCGCCGATCGACGCGCCGGCCGTGATGATCTCGGCGTTCGGGTTCCGCGAATCGGCTCGGATCGCCGGCACGAGCTCGCGGTAGATGAACGCGTCGAAGCGATTCTGAATGGCCGCCTTGGTGCGCCCCTTCAGGTCGCCGTCGATCCACGCACGCCCGGCGATGGAGTCGCACGAGTAGATCTTGATCTTGCCGCCATCGATGAGAGGCGCGAGCACCTTCATCATCAGGAATCGCTCACACTCCTCCGCGTCGCCGCCCGCCGTCGGGAAGAGCAGGATGGGCTGTCCCCCCGTGCCGTAACGGGCCACGTTCACGGACTCGTCGAGCCTGTGGGAGTACCACCCGCCGAGGACCTTCTTCACGAGGCGGCCTCCTTCTTCTTCGAAGCGGCCTTCGGCGCCTTCTTCTTCGAGGTCACCTCGATTGCCGGCTCGGCCGCTGGCTCCCCGCTCGCGGCGGCCTGCACCGCGCTCGCGGCGGCCTGCGCAGAGGTCACGGCGGCCTGCGCAGAGGTCGCGGCCGCTTCCCGCACTGCGGCGACGCGGTTCATGCGGTCGCGCTCCGTCTTGCGCCAGAACTGAACGAGCCCGAAGAAGTGGTCGGTGAAGGTGTCGATCTCGTGCGCCGGGTAGAGCGCCGTGACCTTCTGCTTCACGATCTCCTTGGCGCGTTCGGTGCCGAAGAAGTCGTAGGCGACCTCGTCGAGATGCGAGAGATGTTTGTCGCAGAACTCCCGGAAGCGGTCGGCCTCCATCCGCTCGCGGCCAATGGCGGCATACTGGCGGAGGCGGTCCCGGTACGGCAGGTCCTTCTTCGCGATCTCGAAGAAGGGCTCCCAGTCGAGGGTCTTGCGCATCTTGCGGCCGGTGGCGGCACAATAGATGGCCCAGCGCACCATGTTCTTCACCATGTTCGGGAAGTGGTAATGCAGCGACGTGACTTGGAAGTCCGGGCACGCGTTGGCGAAGTCGATGGGGTAGAAGGTGCCGTCCTTCCGGAGCGCTTCGCAGGAGTTGAACTCCCAGCCGAAGAACGAGTTGATGGTCATCACCGTGTCGTTCATGAGCGACCACTCTTCGCCGTTCATGAAGAAGAAGTCGACGCAGTAACGGGCATGCAGCGGCTGGGTCGGGTCGTAGCGGACCATCTCGACCTGAGGGCCGATGCCGATGCCGCGAACGAAGAGGTCGAAGGGCTCGACCGCCTTCTGCAGGTGCATGACGCGCTGCCCGGACTCCTCGTAGCCCTTGCGCAGCATCTCGACATTGTCGATGCGGGTCACGCCGACCCACGCGCCGCCGTCGTACGGCTTCATGTAGAAGGGGTAGCCGATCTTCTCACCGACCGCAGCGAGGTCGAAGAAGCGCCCATAACGGCGCAGGGTCGGCACCACGTCCGGGTTCTCGACCTGCTTCCGGGGCGGGATCATCCACGTCTCGGGGATCGGCATGCCGAGCTTCATCATCGCCGCGTAGGTCGTGTGCTTCTCCATCGACTGAAGGGCCCACGGGTTGTTCAGGACGTAGAGCCCGTCCATGATGACGGCCTTCTTGATCCACTCGCGGCTCGTGTGGAACCAGTGGGTCAGTCGGTCGAGGACGACATCGTACTTGCACGGTTGCGCCACGTTGTACGGCTCGACCGTCACGCGCTCCACGTGGAGCTTCACGACCTTCTCGTCGATCGGGATCGACAGGTTCAGCCGCGAGACGATCTCTTCGAAGGCAGCAGGCCAGCAGATGTCTGCGCCCAGCGAGAGACCAATGTTCTTCGTGACTTCCGACATGGCGTATGCCCCTCTTGCCAAGTGCTTGCAGGTCGGGAGTGGAACGGCGCCACTCCCCATGCGATGGTCTCTGATTCGGGCCCTGCCGCAGCGCGATTCGCATCACGGCGCGATGTGGATAACAGAGCCGGCCTCGCTTTGGAAGTTTGAGGCACGTGTCGTTCGTGCACTCAACCGATGCCGTCTCGCCTCCCAAATGAGCAAACCCGGGCGCTGTCGCTCAATCGTGGCGTTGTCGGCTGAGCGTATTGCCGAAGTCACTGGAGAAAGGGCCTACCAGACGGCCGTCGGGGGTGGGCGTGACTACTCCGCGCCGCTCATGGCCAGGAGGAGCATGATGGCGCTCCGGGCGTTCACGTCCGCCTCGATACGCGCGTTCGCCAGCGCGCGTCGTTCCTGCAGGAGCCCGAGCAGCTGAGCGCCGGTGGCGGTTCCTTGGTCTATCGCGCTCGTAAGGAGCAGGCGGGTGCTCTCCAGGACCGGCTCGACGTCAGCCGAGAGCTGCCTTGCGTGTTCCCGATGACCATTGGCCCGGTGCCAAAGGCTCGAGAGAACTCGGACGAGGTCTCGGGTCACGAGCTCGACGTTCGCCTCGGCAGCGTCGACACCGGACGTAAGGGCGGCCACCTCCTTGGCGCTTCGGTCGCGCGTAGGTAGGTCCCAGGAGACGGAGATCCCGACGAGCGCAGAGTCATCGGCGACGGTCGTGAACCCACCGATGGCGATGTCGCCCTCGGCGTTCGCCTCGGCGAGACGAACTCGTGTACGCATCGCGTCGACGCCGGCTAACGCGGCCTTGACCCGTCCGTGAGTCGCCGTGGCGCGGTCGATGACCGTCGTGAGGTCTGGAAACGACGGTGTCGGGTAGTCGAGGTGGGCCACCGGCCTCGCCCCGAGCCCAAGAAGGAGCTGAAGCTCGGTTCCGAGGATCTCGACCTCACGCTGAGCTTGGCTTGCTTCGAGTCGAGCGCGCGCAATCGTCAACGCGGCCGCTTGGGCGTCGAAGCGGGTCGCCATCCCTGCCGCGAGCCGCTGAGTGATCGACGCGCCGACGGACTGGGCCAACAGGGCCGTCTCGTCCGCTCCGCGCGCGCGGTCGGCGGCGGCTAGCCATGACGCGAACACGCCGATGGCCTCGACTCGAACTCGGAGCCGAACCTCGTCCAGAGTTGCCTCCGCCTCCAGTATGTCCGCCATCGCAACGGCCACGCGATGGGCCGCCTTGTCGCCGAGCTCGATGGGGCGAGAGGCCGAGAGCGTAACTTCTCCGCCCACGTGGCCGCCGAAGCCGAACGTCGGACCACCCTCGACGCTGACGTTCGTCCGGTGTGGCGACTCCTCGGCCAGACCGGAGGCGTGTCGTGCGGATGCGACGCGAGCGAGCGCCGCTCGGACCTCGGGGTTATGGGCTTCTGAGAGGCGCGCGACCTGGGTGGCGTCGAGCACCCCAGCGGCGTCGAGCGCTCCGGCGGTGGGAGGGAGGAGGACGAAATAGAGGATGCCTGCGAGCAGCGCAATCGCTCGTGGCGTATGTGCAAACGACGTCACGTCGTCACCTCAAGGGGGGGCCGGCGCACCGACTTGGGCACGGTGAGGCTGTAGAGGACGGGCAATACGAGGAGGGTGAGCGCCGTCGACGAGAGGACACCTCCGATGACGACGGTAGCCAGCGGGCGCTGCACCTCTGCGCCGACGCCCACGCTCAGGGCCATGGGTACGAAGCCGAGCGCGGCGACGAGGCTGGTCATGAGCACAGGGCGGAGCCGTTCTTCGGCTGCAGAGCGGATCGCCTCGAGCAGAGGCCGCCCTTCGTCCACGAGTCGGCGTATCGCCGAGACGAGGACCATGTCCCCGAGAACGGCCACCCCGGCGAGCGCCACGAAGCCGACACCGGCAGAGACGCTGAAGGGCAGGTCGCGCCACCATAACGCGACGACGCCTCCGACGGCCGCGAAGGGGACTCCTGTGAAGACCCGCAGCGCGTCGCGAGCTCGCCCATAGGTCACGTAGAGGAGGGTGACGATGAGCAGCAGCGCGACCGGGACCACGATGAGGAGTCGATTCCTCGCTTGTTCGTAGTGTTCGAACTGGCCTCCGAAGCGGACATACCAGCCCTCGGGGAGCGGGACATCACGCGCGATGGCGGCTGCCGCCTCGTCCACGAAGCTCCCGACGTCCCGGCCGCGGACGTTGGTCTGGACGACGACGCGTCGCCGACCCCACTCGCGCTGAACGGTCGTCGGACCCTCCAGGTCGACGATACGGGCGAGCCGGTCGAGCCGGATTCGGTCTCCCGAGGCCGACATGACCGGGATCGCCCCGATTGCCTTCGCGTCGGTTCGCCAGCGCTCATCGATTCGTAACGCGATTGGGAAGCGGCGCTCCCCATCCACGAGCTCGCCGACCTCGGGCGTTCCAAGTGCCGCCACGACCGCGAGGACGTTTCGCGTGGTGATGCCGTGCCGACCAATCGCCTGGGTGTCGACCTCGATCCGGAGTGTGGGTTGACCCGTCGACTGTTCCGTCGTCACGCCTTCCGCCCCGGGGATCCGCTTCAGGACGGCCTCGACCTGCCGTGCGACCGCCTTGAGGCCGTCGAGGTCGTCGCCGAAGATCTTCACGCCGACATCGGAACGAATTCCAGCCACCATCTCGTTGATGCGCATCTCGATGGGCTGACTGAACGCGAACTTCATGCCCGGGAAGGACGAGAGTGTCTCCTCCATGGCCCCGACGAGCTGATCTTGGCTCGCCGCGCGAGTCCACTGCTCTCTCGGTGTCAAGCTGACGAAGACGTCGCTCAGCTCCACACCCATGGGATCGGTGGCGACCTCCGCCGAGCCGGACCGCGACCAGATCCGCTCGATCTCATCGGGGAACGCCGCAAGGAGCGCCTTCTCGACGAAGCGGCCATAACGCACCGACTCGTCGAGCGAGACGGAGGCAAGCCGAATGGTGTTGATGACGATGGTCCCCTCTCCGAGCCGAGGGACGAACTCCGTTCCGAGTCGCGTCGCCAGGATCGTGGTGCCGCCGAGGATAACGATGGCGGTCGTGAGGACCCACCATCGAAAGCGGAGCGCGATGTTCAGGATGGGTGCATAAATTCGGCGCAGTGTACGGACGAGGAGGTTGTCGCCATGTCGAATGACTTTGGGTAACCCGAGACTGGCGAGGACCGGCATCAGCGTCATGGAGAGCACCATCGACCCGAGCAGGGTGAAGACGACGGTGAGCGCCATCGGTCGGAAGAGCTTCCCCTCCATCCCTTCGAGGAACAGGATCGGGAGGTAGACGATGAGGATGATGAGCTCGCCGAAGAGGGTAGGGCGCCTCACCTCAAGCGCGGCGTCACGAACGACCTCGAGGCGTGGTCGCCGGCCGCCATCCTCGGCGAGACGACGGACGGTGTTCTCGACGAGCACCACGGAGCTGTCGACGACGAGTCCGAAGTCGATGGCCCCGAGGCTCATGAGGCTCCCGGCCACTCCAGCCCGCAACATCAAATCGAACGCGAAGAGCATGGAGAGCGGGATAGCGGCGGCGACGATGAGCCCCGCGCGGATGCTCCCGAGGAAGATGAACAGGATGGCGACGACGAGGAGGGCTCCTTCGAGGAGGTTCTTTTGAACTGTCTCTAGGACATGGTCGACCAATGTCGTGCGCTCGTACACCGGCGTGACGTCGAATCCGGCAGGCAGGGTCTTCCGCACCTCCTCGAGGCGCGTTCGGAGCCGGGTGGTGACGTCGTGGCTGTTCTCGCCGACGAGCAGGAACCCGAGCCCGAGCACGACCTCGCCCGGCGCTCCGTCGGCCGTGACGGCGCCGCGCCTTATCTCGTGATCGTCCTTCACCGTCGCGACGTCCGTTACCAGGACGGGCTTTCCTTCACGGGTCGCGACCACGAGCCGCTCGATGTCGGCGAGAGACGTGAGCAGGCCGATGCCCTGTACCAAGGTGGCCTCACCGGAACCCTCGATGACGCCGCCACCGACGCTGCCGTTGCCGGACTCGAGCGCGTCGGCGAGCTCGCCCAGAGAGATGTCGAACTTCAACATCTTGGACGGGTTGGCCAGCACGTGAATCTGCCGCTCTTCGCCGCCCCACGAGTTGACCTCGGCGACCCCTGATACGCTCCGGAGCTGTGGCGCGATCAGCCAGTCTTGAAGCGTTCGTAGCTCCGCGGCGCTCTTGCCTTCGCCCTGCACGAGGTAGTGAAACACCTCCCCGAGGCCCGTCGCGACGGGGCCGAGCTTCGGTGCCTCGATCCCCGGCGCAAAGCGGAGGCCCTGTAGCCGCTCGAGCACCTGTTGACGCGATTGCCAGATGTCCCTGCCGTCCTCGAAGACGACTGTGACTTGCGAGAGGCCGAAACGAGACAGAGAGCGGACCTCCACGAGTCCGGGCAGGCCCGAGATGGCTTGTTCGACGCGCGCAGTGACCTGTCGTTCGAGCTCGAGCGGGGAGAGCGCTGGCGCGACGGTGTTGACCTGAATCTGGACCGGCGTCGTGTCGGGGAAGGCGTCGAGGGGAAGCCGGTACAGCGCCAAGACGCCGGCGGCGGCCATCGCGAGCGTGAGGAGGATCACGGCCCCCCGATGGCGGAGGGACCAATCGATGACGGCAGTCAACATGGGCTAGTCCTCGCCCGCGCAGCAGCCGGCGCCGATGCTGTCCTTGAGCGTCTCCGTCTTCAGGAAGAAGGCACCGTCCGTGACGACACGCTTACCGGCGACCAGCCCAGCCGTGATCTCCACGTCGTCGCCCACGGTCATGCCGAGCGAGACCCGCTCTCCGACGTAGGTCATGGTCCCTTCGGGCACGAAGACGAGCGTCGCGCTCTTGGCGCGCTGTACCGCTCTCGACGGCACGAACACCCGGGACGTGCTCGGCGAGACGGTGACCTTCGCGCTGCCGTACATCCCCGCTCGGAGGGCTCCTGACGGGTTCTTCAGGGGCACTCGGACCGTCGCCGTGCGTGAGTGGGCGTCGATGGACGGCGAGATCCAGGTGATCTCGCCTTCGAAGCTCTGAGCCGGGAGTGCGTCCAGCCGGACCTCCACCGGCTGCCCTTTGGCGAGGCGGCCGAGCTCGCGCTCGTCGACAGCGAGCTCGGCCCAGACGACGCCCGTATCGACGATGGTGAAGAGACGGTCCTCCGGTGTGACCGCCGATCCCTTGACCACGTCGCGAGTCTGGATCTCACCCGCGATCGGGGCGACGACGGTGAAGGCGCCCGCGGCGGCGCCGAGCGCGTCGAGGCCCGCTTCGAGAGCGTCGGCCTCGGCCTTCGCCCCGAGCCAGGCGGCCCGCGCCGAGGCCACACTCTCACGGGTAATCAGTTGCTCTTTGAGGAGGTGTTGTTGACGACGCAGCTCCGCCGCGTGGGCGGAGACCAACACGCGTGCGCCGGCCAGCTTGGAGCGTTCGAAGGTCAGCTCCGGACTCGAGAGCGTGAGGAGTGTCGTGCCTTTGGAGACCACCGATCCGAGGTCGACGCTCAGCTCGTCCACGATGCCGGCGCGGGGCCCCCGAACCTCGGCGATCCGGGTCGCGTCGAAGGACAGCTCGACGGGTGCAACGATGGTGTCCGGGAGCACTCGGGCGACGGCCTCGGCCGTGGCGAGGCCAGCGCGCTCGGCGGCGCCGGGATCGGCCAGGTTGACGAGGACGCCGTCCGGCGGCGCGCCATCGGGAGCGGAGACGTCGAGCTTGGGCCTGCCTTTGGCGTCCGGGCTGCACGTCGGACAGATCGACTCGGGGAAGCCATGTTCGGCGCACCAATCGCCTTTGGCTTCGAACACCGGGATGAGCTTCGGGTGGCACTTCGTGCACAGTGCTTCGAGGACGCCATGCTCCGCGCACATGTCGGGCTCGGCCGCCGCTTTGGCGACGACCGGTCCCGACACGCCCGGTGCCGGCGACTCCGCGTTACACCCGATGCCCAGCCCCAGTAACCACATGGTCACCAGGAACCGGGCGGCCGTCACGGCGCGGCTACCTTGGGCGGACGCACCTTCTTCCGGCTCGGGTCACAGGCGACGCAGTGCGACTCGGGCACCTCGTGCGAGGAGCACCAGTCTCCGGTGGCCTTGAAGGCAGCCACGAGCTCCTTGTTGCATCGCGTACACTGCGACTCTGGAACATCGTGCTCCACGCACCAGTCCTCGTGAGAACCGGGCTTGACGCCGGCGGGCGCGTGGGCCCCCTCGGCTGCGGGTGCTGCCGAGGGCGCAGCGGCGTGGCCGTCCTTCTTGCAGCCGGAGGACGACAGGGCGAACGAACAGACGAGCGACGCGAACGCGACGCGATAGACGGACGACATCATTTTGAACTCCACTTCACTCTCGTTTGGACCAGCACGGCGTGCCGGCTCGTGGCGCTTGCGCGCGACCAGAACGTCAGCAGAAGTGGGATCGGGGAGGGGTGTAGACCGGAGGGTGAACGCCGTCGCGAGCAGCGCCGGGTCGGCGTTCACTCAGCAGGACGACGATGGTCGGCCCCGTGAGCTGCGGTGTCTCAATGGCTAGAACTGCCGTAACTCCAGCACAGCGCGGGCAGACCCGGCACCCGGGAGGGCACTCGTCACCGTCGGTGTCGGGGGCGTGATCGCTGTCGCAACAGGACGCTTTCGACTCGGAGTGGGGAGCGGCGGCAAACGAGAAAACGGCGCCGCTCGAATCGATCGTCACGCCGCCCCACAGAACGCCTAGGGCGACTACGAGGACGAGATGAAGCCATCGGGAGAGCTTTCGACGCACGACCTCAGCCTAAGCACTGGGTGTCCGGTGGTCAAGCCGCGCCCATGGGTCGCAGCCACGACGTCCGCACCACTCGGCGACGGGCGTCAGCGTAGACGCCCCAAGACCTCAGTCGCGAGCGCGGCGTGGTCCTCGGCGCCGCGGCTCTTCGGATCGCTCGTGAGGACCGAGCGGCCCTCGAGCTGCGCTTTCGGCACCGACGACGAGATCCCGATGATGGAGCCCATGAGGTGTCCGGCGTAGCGAGTCGAGAGCGTCGACTCGATCGCGGCGTTCATCGTGAGGTTTCGACGATCCACGCGGGTTCGGACGAGGCCGAGCACCGAGAGCGTCGGGTTCAGCGAGTCCTGAATGGTCTCGACCGTGTCGAAGAGCGCATCGACACCGTCGAGCCCCAAGGTGCTGAGATCGCAGGGGATGAGGACCTTGTCCGCCGCGACGAGCGCGCTCACCGTCAAGGTCCCGAGGTTGGGCGGGCAGTCGATGAGGATGATGTCGAAGTGCGTGCGGGCGAGCTTCAGGGCCTGCCGGAGACAGAGCTCCTTGCCGATGCGCGCCGACAGCAGGGTCTCGGTCTCATGCAGGTTCGTGTCGCTCGCTACCGTCCAGAGGCCGTCGATGGCCGTGGGCGCCACGATCTCCTGCAGGTCCCGGCGCTTCTCCAGGAGGACGGTGCTGAGGGTGTCACCGGGGCGGTCGAGGCGATCGCGCGAGAGGCTCGTCGCGACGTGCCCCTGCGCGTCCATGTCGACGAGGAGCACGCGCTTGCCGTGGTTCTGCGCCAGCGCCACACCGAGGTTCACGGTCGTCGTCGTCTTGCCGACGCCGCCTTTGCGGGCCGAGATCGCGATGACCGTGGCCTTGCGTGAGCCCGGCTCGACGCCAGGGCCAAAGGCGAGGCGCTTCAGGTCGCCGAGTGCCGATTGGGTGAACGCGCTGATGACGGACATAGGACCCTCCGGACGGCGTTGATGAGCAGGCCGCCCGGGCGGAGCCTTCATCCCCCGACGACGCCCGGTCAAGATTTTGGACGCCATCACGCGGCGCGAGGGCGCTCACGGGGGCGGCGTTCGGACGCTTGTCCGGACGACCTGTCCGGACAGCTCGTCCGGACAGAAAGCGACGGACGGCGGCATCGGCAGTGGCGGCGTGATCGCGCCCCTGCGGTATAGGCACGGCCGGAACGGCATCTTGAGGTATCTGCCCGGCTCGCTCGACCGCGCTCACACGCCGCTCCGGCGACGGCACGGTGGTTGCTTTGGCCGTTCAGAACGCCGACGAGGACGGGTTCGTCATGACCTTGCCGCCTCGGCAAGACCATGCAAACGCCCACTCGACGCCGGAACGAGTGGCGCTGCGCAGGAGTGACGCGTCGTGCAAGACGGACGAGATAGACGAATCCTCGAGTGCCCGCTGTGTCGGGAGTCAGTGGCCATCCCGACCTCGACCCCGGTGGGCGCCCGAGCGCAGTGCGCGCTCTGTGACGGCATCTTCCGAGTACCTGGCCCCGGCAGTGCCGATGCGAGCGCGCAGAACAGCAGCGGGATCTTCGACCGGAAGGCGATCCTGCGTCAGAGCACCTTCTTCGAACGCCCCCGAGCGGGCGTCGAGCGGGCACCAAGCGGTAGCCGGATCTCGACGACTGAAGCCGTGCGGCCGGCGGCGACGCGAGGGGGGCAGAGCTCGTGATCACCTTCCCGGATCGCCAAAACACGTCATCGCCAGAAGGCGCGTGGTATGGTGCCCCCGTGACCCGCGAAACGACTCTCCGTGACGACTTCCGGTCGCTGCGTCGCAGCACCGGCGCGTCACGGCCACCATTGGCTCTCCTCGTGGCCGCGTCCTCGGTCGGCGAGGCCGTCGGCGACCTGATCGACCTCGATCCCGAGCGCCCCACGGTCATCGAACGCGTCGTTCGTGGACGCGAAGAGGACTCTCGCATGTCACGTTTTCACGCGACCGTGCGGGTTGCGCCGACGGGTGACAGCGTCGAGGTTACCGACGGGAGCCCGCGCGACGGGACGTGGGCTCCGAGCGCCAACGGGGTCTGGACAGGCGGCGAGCGACTCGATGGGCGACGGTGGTTCGAGATTGGTGAACGTTTTATTACCGGTCGAACGCTTTGGATGGTGGTGAGCGGCGCGGCGCGGGATAGCCGCGCCAGCGAGCTCCACGGAGTCAGCCCGGCCATTGAACACGCACGCCGCGAGGTTGAGCTCGTCGCGAGCCACGTCGCGTTGAGGCTGGCCCGTACCCAACGGGTCACCCAGGCGCTCCTCGTCACCGGCGCGCGTGGCACGGGGAAGCAGGTCGTCGCACGGGAAGCCGCGCGTGTCCTCGCGGACAAGCGAGGCCGTAAGGACGTCCCTTTCCGTCAGGTCGCCGCACCCGCGCTGGCCGATGGGACCGCCGCCGCCGATCTCTTCGGCGTCGTCGACCGGTATGCCACCGACGTCCGCGCCCGCTCGGGCTTCTTCGAGCAGGCGCAAGGGGGCGTCCTCTTCCTCGACGAAGTCGGCGATACGCCCGTCTCCGAACAGGCCAAGCTCCTCGGCGTCTTGCAGGAGCGTGAAGTCATCCCGCTCGGCGGAAAGACACCGGTCCAGTTCGACTGTCTCGTCGTGGCCGCGACCAATCGGGATCTCGCCGGCCTCACGCGCACCGGTGGCTTTCGCGATGACCTCTATGATCGGCTCGCTCGCTTCACGGTCCATCTCCCCGGCCTCGACGAGCGCCCCGAGGACATCCCGGTCATCGTCCACGCGCTCCTTGCGCGTCACGGCTTCTCCGGCGAGATCGACCCCGACGTGGTTGACGACCTGATCTCCCGTGCGTGGCCCGGGAACGTCCGCGAGCTTGAGAGCGTGCTCGAACGCGCGATCGCCGTCGCCGAGGTCGAAGGGGACGGCATCATCAACAGGGAGGTGATCTCGCGCTCGGCGACCCGGACCGCGCCTGGGAGTGTCCCGGTCGTCACGCCCGCTGCCCCGGGGCCGACCACCCGGTCGGGCATGCCCAGCCGAGCCGAGCTCCTCGCGGCCTTGGAAGCCACCGGATGGAACAAGACAGAAGTAGGGCACCGTTACGGAAAACATCCACGCCAGGTGTCGCGTTGGATGAGCTACCTTGGGCTTGAGAAGCCAGTATGATGCGGACGAGGTCATGAGCTCCGACTCCTTGTCAGGCCGAAGCGACGGCACAGTGTCCGGGGACCGCTCCATCAGCGCGGATCGGACGCCTCGCGTCGCGGCGCCAGGCGCCAGCGTCGGGGGAGGCAATGCCGCTGCGACGCGTGACGAGGTAACGAGCGACGTGTTGTCGGCCGAGACCGACATCCTGCCCCGCGCGAGCGCCACGCCCGAAGGCGCGCGCGCACCGGCCCCGAGCGTGTCAGCCCTTCAGACGAGCCGAACGAGCGCCCAACGCCTGATTTGCAAAACATGTGAGAAGGAATGGGAATGCAGTCTGAGCCGATGCCCGGATGACGGGAGCCGGCTCATCGTACCGGTGAGCGCCAGCGACCGTATCGGCGAGGTCATCGGCGAGCGCCTCACCGTCACGGGCGTCCTCGGGCGCGGCGGCATGGGCGTCGTCTATCGCGCCGTGCAGGCGCCGCTCGGGCGCGAGGTCGCGGTCAAGGTGCTGAACCGCGGCTTCGCCGAAGAGTCGGACGCCGTGCGCCGCTTCCTCCGCGAGGCCCGCTCCGCGAGCCGCCTCAGCCACCCGAACATCGTGACGGTCTTCGACTTCGGCCAGACCGACCAGGGCGAGCTCTACCTCGTCATGGAGCTCATGCGAGGGCACGAGCTCTTCGCCGAGCTCCAGAACGTCGGCCCCTTCCCGGTCGAGCGAGCCGTGCACATCGTCACGCAGATCTGCGACGCGCTCCATCACGCCCATGAGCAGGACGTCGTGCACCGGGACCTGAAACCCGAGAACGTCTACCTCATCAAGGGTGGCTTCCAGCAGCGCGACTTCGTCAAGGTCCTCGACTTCGGGCTCGCCAAGGAGCGCCCCGTGGCCGGTGTGGAGCGCATCACCGGCACGGACATGGTGTGCGGGACGCCGTCCTACATCAGCCCGGAGCAGGTCCTCGGAGAAGCCGTTGACCGTCGCGCCGACATCTACTCGCTCGGCGTCGTGCTCTTCGAGCTCCTCACCGGGCGCACGCCGTTCCCCGACGCGCAGCCGGTCAAGCAGCTCATGGCGCACGCGACGACGCCCGCGCCCCGCCTGCGCGACGTCGCGCCCTGGCTCGTCATCCCGACCGCGCTCGAAGACGTGGTGGACGCCTGCCTCCAAAAGAACCCCGATCTCAGGCCCCAGACCACCATGGAGCTGGCGCAGCGCCTCGTCGCGGCCCTTCAGGGCCAGTCCGCGTCCGATGACGACGAGGTCGTCCTCGCCGAGCCCGTTGGGCGTGGCAACCCCATGCAGCCACTCGTGATCTCGTCGGCCGAGACGCTCACCGGGATGCCCTCTCTCCCGACTTCGAGCGCGCCCGCGGGCCTCGTCGGGCGCGCCACGTCCGTGGCGACTCCCCGGCCCACCGTCTCTCCGCTCGCCGCTGCGCCCACCGCGTTGCCCACGGTGTTGACGACTGGGGCGTCCCCTGTCGTCCCGGAGCGCGCCGCGAGAGCGCGGCGATGGCGTTGGTTCGGGGCGGCGGCGTTGGCGCTCGGCGCCGTCGTTTGGGGGACCGTGGAGTTCACGCGTTCACGGGAGACCACCCCGGAGCCGGCATTGCCCGTGGCGCCGCCGGTTGCGCCCGAGGTGGCGTCCGCGCTGCCGGTCCCGGTCGTGCCAGCGACGGAGAAGGGCCCGGCGCCAATGAACGACGAGGCGGCGGCAGCACCAGTCCCAGAAGAGGCGCCGATCGCCCAAGGACCGCCCCCCGCGCCGGCCCAGCCGGGGACGACGTCGGCCGAATCCCGGGAGGCCTTGCCCGAAGAGAGTCGGCATGATCGACGCAAGATCGCGCTGTACATGGCCGAGCCGGCCATCGAGGACGGTCGCAAGGCCACACTACGTCGCCCTGGCGACCGACAGGGCGGTACCGAGAGGGTGAAGGTCCCGCCTCCCGCCGACCCGACCACCACCCGCCCCAAAGGCGCTGGAATCATCAATTGATGGGCACCTTTTGATGGGAACTGTTTGATGGGCACCGTCCTCCAGTGCGCCACTCGGTCCCTGATGTCTCTGGCCCTGCTCGCGACCGGTGTGGTCGTGTCCACGGGCCCCGCGTGGGCGACCCCTCCCGGGGACGCGCCGCCAGCGAACGAGGTCACGGCGGGCAAGCTTCACGAACAAGCCAAGGTCGCGTTTCGAGACGGGCTCGTTGGGCAGGCTGCCGAACTCTGGCGCGAGGCATTGGGCCAACATCGCCACTGGAAGTACGCCTACAACTGCGCCAACGCGATGTTCGAAGACGGGGACTCACTGCCGGCGTGGCAGATGCTCGACACGGCCTCGACGCTCGGGATGCCACCGGAGTACCAGCCTCAGCTCGCTGAGCTGCGGGCGAAGATCCGCGACACCCTCAAAGCGACGCGCGCGTACATCGCCATCGAGGTCGAGCCCGCCGACGCCACCGTCATGCGGAACGACGTGAGCTGGGAAGCGCCACGCACGGTCTGGACTCTCGACCGCAAGAGCCGGCTCGTTATCGAGCGTGGGGGGTATCGCACCCGCGTCATCGAGCGGGATCACCCGCCGGGGACGCTCCTGACCGAGAAGATCGTCCTCGAGCTCGCGCCGACCTCCGGGACCCTCGTGGTCTCCGGCTCCCCGGCAGGCGCGGCGGTCTCGGTCGATGGCATCGTGGTCGGTCGTCTGCCGCTGAGCGCCCTCTCACTCCCGGTCGGAGAGCACCTCGTCGAGGTACGCCACGGTGGTCATACCGCCGTTGGAGAACGCGTGATCGTCCCCGCCGGTGAGGAAGTGGAGCTGCGAGTCGAGCTCACAGCGCTCGCCGGAGCGGCGCCTTCACCCAACCGAACCGCGGCTTGGTCGACACTCGGCGCGGGCCTTGGCGCGCTCGCGCTCGGGACGGGGCTCGTCGTCTGGTCGGAGCTCATTGCGCAGGATCTGGATGATCTGAATCGCGACCCAGTCGGGCTCGCGGCCCGGACCTACGCGGACTACCAGAGCTACTACGAGTCCGAGGAGACCTCGTACATGGCGGCACGCGCCTCTGGGTATACGCTCGGGGCGCTCGGGCTGGCCGCCATCGTCAGTGGCGCCGTCCTCTTCACGCTCGATCCGGACGATGACGCCGAGGTAGACGTGCCACGCGAGCCCGATCCGCCACCCTCCGTTCCGTCCGAGCCGGACGTCGAACCCGCCCTTCGGGCCACCCCAGGAGGGCACCGATGAACCGCCATCACGCCTTGCCACCGCCATGGTTGCCCCGGCCGCTACTCCTTCTGGTCGGCCTCATCGGCTGCACCGACTTCCCCGAGCAGCTCACCGAAGTTGAGTTTCAGGGCCTCGTTCGGCTTCAGCCCGGCGCGTGTACCGCGAGCTGCGGCGGCCATTTTCCGGCCACGACCTTTCTGCCGGACGCGGGTTGGGACTTGAAGAAGGCCCGGCCGACCGGCGGCGCCCTGGTGCTTGAGGATGGCGGCGAGGCGACGTTGGCGGGGCCAACCTTCGAGGGGGAAGGCCGCCTCGAGCTCGTCGTCGACGTCGATGCGTCGGGCGGCACTCTCCTCGTCGGCTTCGAGGTCGGTGGCCTCGCGGGCGAGCGCGGCGCCTGGGGCGCCTTCGACGTCGCGACCGGCGAAGCCCGGGGCGTTCACGCGAGCGCGCTCTCGACGGAGACCACCGCCGCGCTCGCTTGGACGGCGGGCGATCCCATCACCGTCGAGGTCAAGGTGGATTGCGCGGGCGTCCACCTGCGCGTGGGTGAGGAGCAGATCGCGCTCGACACCACGGCGCGCTTCGAAGCCGACCGGATCTTCGTACGCTGGACCGGCCAGGGCCAAGTCGCCATCTCTTCGATGGCGATGGAGAGTGAATGCGAGGGGCCGTCGGCGCCCACCTGCGCCCAGGCGTGCACCGGCGGCGGCGAGTGTGAGGTCGCGGTCTGCACGGCGCTCGGGGTGTGTGCGATCGTCGCGGCGAGCGAGTCGGTGGCCTGCAACGACGGCAATCCCTGCACGGTCGACGACCGCTGCCTCACCACCGGGTGCACCGGGACCGTCAACGCGTGTGACGACGGAGACGGGTGCACGACGGATCGCTGCGACCAGAACGATGGGGCCTGCGTCAGCGCGCCGATCCCGGGCTGCGTCCCGCCATCTGACGGGTGGTCGGCGGCCCGGCGCGTCTACCCCGTGCTCGCTCGTAGTGGCGGCGACGGCCCCGCCGAGGAACAAGACGATGTCTTGCTCGAGCTGCCCTTGACGACGCTGGCTAGCGACCGCGTAGTGGTGGCGCTCTCCTTCGACGGTGACTTCGAAGGCACCCTCCCCGGCGACGTGGCCGTGCAGGACTTCGGCTCCGTGTTCGTCGACGGGCGTTTCGGGAAGGCACTTGAGCCCACGTCGGCGTCCCGCATCGAGCTTCGGAGCCCACAGACCTCCTTCAGCCTGATGGCGTGGGTGCGCCCGAACCAGCAGCCATTGTCCAACTCGGCTGCCTTCGGTTTCTTTCCGCCCCCGGGGGAGGGCTCACAGATCACGATGCGGCTCCGAAACGGGGAGTGGACCTTCGAGGCGGGCGGTGAGCCGATCGTCCTCGGGGCCGCGTCCGGCCAGTGGCAACACGTCGCGATGTCCTGGGACGGGGCGGCGCACGCCGGAGTGGTCGCGCTCGATGGTGAGATCGTGGGCCGTTTCGACGCTGTGGAGCTGCCCGCCAACGCGCTACTCATCCTCGGCGATCCGGTGTCGACCGGGACCTTCCGAATCTGGCTGGACGAGCTAGCCTACTTCGAACGGGCCGTCACGCCAGTCGAGATCATGTCGGTCAGTACGCTCGGGGTTCCCATGGGGAGCGGGCCCTTCACCGGTGTCACGCTGCAGCCGGACTACGATGATCTCCGCGTCCGCGTGGACGACACCGTGTTCCCACACGACGTCGTCGGTCGGCGTCCCCATGGCGACTCCGGCCTCCCCGCGGCGAACATCCTGCGTTCTTGGCGCTTCGACGGCGACCTCGACGCGGCCATGGGTGACGCGGCATCAGACGGCGAGGGCTTCGCGTTCGCCTCCGGGGTGTTCGGCGATCCGGGCGGGGCACTCGCGCCGATCGATGGCGTCGAGCTCTGGACCGACCGAACAGAGGCCATCGCGCCGCCCTTCTCAGTCGAAGTCTGGCTGCAGCTCACGGCAGCGACGGACGACTGCAACGACACTTACGACGGTGCGTCGATCGTCGAGGCCATCTCCGAGGATCCCGCCGACCGAGGTGGTCTACTCCTGCGCGTCTGCGATGGGACCGCTCAGCTTGCGCTCATCGCTTCCGCGTCCAGTGAGGTCCTTGAGTCGGACGTGAGACTCGAAGACGACGGCTGGCATCACCTGGTCGCGAGTGTCGGGACCGACGAGACCGTGCTCTACGTCGATGGGCTCGCGCAGGGGACGATGCCGACGCCCGCCAAGGCATCGCTCCCGGCGGTGCCGTTCTCCGTGCTGCGAGGGAAACACGGCGCGGCGCCAACGCCCACACCTGGACGCGTGGACGAGCTGATCGTACATCGAGTCGCCTTGGGGGCCGGCGCCGCCTTGGACCGGGTGACGCCGCTGGTCCCTACGGCGCGAATCCTAGCGGACTTACGAAGGGCACAGGATGGCT
>JADMJS010000469.1 GCA_018780435.1 Myxococcales bacterium | reverse complement strand
ACTTCTCGATGCAGGCCGCGGCGTCGATCCACTTGTCCTTCATGCCGTCGTAGAGGCGAACGCCGTGATCGAGGAGCTGATAGAGGTCTTTGTCGGACGAGACCATCACGGCATCGACGCCCTGCGCCCCGGCTTGTTTGGCCAACGTGGCGATGAGGTCGTCCGCCTCGATGCCCGGCTCTTCGATGAGGGTGACGCCAAGCGCCTTCGCGATGGGCCTCATGTACGGGAGCTGAACGACCAGATCGGGGGGCGTCTCGGCCCGATTCTTCTTGTATTCCGCGTACTCCGCCTGACGCGTCGCTTTGGCGCCCGGCGCGTCGAAGACGCACGCGAAGTGGGTCGGCTTCAGGTCGCGAATGAGCTTCCGCAACATGTTCGTAAAGACCAGCACGGCGTTGACCGGCATCCCGGCGCTGGTCGTGAGGGTCGATTCGAAGCCGGACCGCGCGCTCGTCGCGTGATAGGCCCGAAAGATGTAGTTCGACGCGTCGAGGAGGAGGAGGCGGTCAGGCGGGTTGCTCATGGCGCGCGAGCATAGGCGAGCGGTGCGCCCGTGTCAGTAGAGCCGCTTCCACCAAAAGCGCATCGTCTTCTCTGTCTCGGCGACGTCGCCGACCTCCCGCCAGGAGAGCCGCGTGGTCAGGCCCGTGCGCTCGTAGCCACGTCGCCCCCAAAATCCGTCGAGGGGCACGTAGGTGACCGGTCGGGCCGGATGGTCATGCGGACGCTCGACGGCGCAGAAGGCGGCTCGCTGGCGGCCGAGGGCGCGGGCCTGCTTTTCGCGCTCCTCAAAGAACCGAACACCGACGCCGGTCCCTCGGTACTCCGGGTGGAGCACCGACTCGCCGAGGTAGAATAATTCGGCCGCCACCTCGCCCGCCGTCCGAAAAGGCGCCTGTGCCCAGTCGGGTTCGTGTTCGAGGGGGACACCCGTCGACGCGCCGACGAGCCGGTCGCCGTCGAAGGCGCCGACGATGACGCTCCCGGGGGACGCCACGTAGCTCGCGAGGTAGCCGCGTTCGTAGGCGTCGTCACCCTCGTAGAGGTAGGGGTAGGCCCTGAAGACCGCGATTCGGAGCGCGGCCACATCGGCGAGCCGCCCCTGCATCTCATCTCGCCCGAGGGGGCGAACGACGAGGCCACTCACCCGCGTAGCCTCGCGTTCAGCTCGCTGAGCTTCCGGTAGGCGTCCCGGAGGAGGGTGAGGCAGACGCTCGGGTAGGTCAGGAGCACGGTCTCGAGGCCCTCGCGGCGGACGCTGAGATAGCGACTGGGCTCCGTGGCGATGACGGTGGCGGAACGCGGCTCGCCCGTAAGGAGCGCCATCTCACCGAAGACGGCCATCGGCTCGAGGGTCGCTGCGACGGCTTCGGTTGGAAGACGGTAGTCCTTGACCACCTTGATCTGCCCCACCAGGAGGACACACAGCTCTTCGCCCGGCGCGCCGTCCGCCATGATCACGTCACCGACGGACGCGGTGTGGACCGACAGCGCAGGGCGCATGACTTCAAGCTCGAGGTCGGTCAAGGGCGCGAAAAGTTCGAGCGCACGCAACGTGGAGAGGTTGAACTCACTCGACAGCACGCGGACCTCCAGAAGTCACGAGCTCCGATCTTACACCAGGCGGGTTCAAGGGCGAAACGGGCCCAAGAAGCCCATGATCGCCGACGTGAACGCGTCGTTTCGATCCCCGACGATCATGTGGCCGGCGCCGCCGACGTCGACGAACTCCGCGTGCGGGACCAGCATCTGAAAGTGGCGGACGCCGTCTTCGCTCAGGAGGTCGCTTTGGGTGCCTCGCACGAGCAAGGTCGGAATCGCGAGGGCGCGCGCCGCGTCTTCGAGCCGGCTCACGTCCCGTTCACCGGCCATGTTCGTCTCGCCGAGCATGGCGGGGTCCCAGTGCCACACCCAACGCCCGTCCGGCCGCTCTCGGAGGTTCTTGCGAAGCCCTGTGAGGTCCTGGGGTCTTGGGCGGTGCGGCAGGTAGGCCGCGACGGCGTCGGCGGCGGCATCGACGGTGGCGAAGCCCTCCGGGTGCGCCGTCATGAAGCCGACGATACGGGACACGCCATCGGGCTCCATCTTCGGCGCGATGTCGACGAGGACCAAGGCGCGCAACGACCCCGGCGGCAGGCTCGCCGCGCCGTGCAGGAGCACGATCCCGCCCATGGACGCGCCGATCCCGATGGGCGGCGCGTCGAACTGCCGAATGGCGGCGGCGAGATCGCCCACGAAAGCACCGACGCTGTAGTCGCCATCGGGCGCCCAGCCGCTGTCGCCGTGACCTCGGAGGTCGACGGAGAGGCTCTGAAAGCCCTCGCGCGCCAGCGCCGCGGCGGTCCCTGCCCATGCATGACGGGTCTGTCCGCCGCCATGGAGCATGAGTACCGGAGTACCGTGGCCACGGCGGTCGCCGGCGAGGCGGAGTCCACCGTGCCCATCGAAGGTCACGCGAGTCACAGACGCTCCTGACGGAGCTGCTGCACGAGCTCGGCCACGGACGCGAGGCCCCGCACGTCGAGCGCCGTCCGCAGCGCGCGGTTGATGCGGGCGACGAGCCCCGGCCCTTCGTAGATGAAGCCGGTGTAGAGCTGAATCGCATCGGCGCCGGCCGCGAACATCGCGAAGGCCGTCGCGGGGCACCGGATCCCGCCGACCCCGATGATCGGCCGGGTGGTAAGCGCTCGCAGCCACCGGACCACCTCGAGCGCCCGATCGTGGAGCGGCGCGCCACTGAGCCCGCCCGCGCCGACGTCCCCTAGGCCCCGGCGCACCAGCGTCGTGTTCGTCGCGATGAAGCCGGCCGCGCCCGCCGCTTCCGCCTTCTCCACCGCGTCAGCGATGGCCGGCGGCTCCAGATCGGGCGACAGCTTCACGAAGATCGGCTTGCCCTGCGCCTCGTGGGCGACAGCGCGTACGATCTCGCCGAGGAGGTCGCCGTCCTGCAAGGTCCGCAGCCCTGGGGTGTTCGGCGAGCTCACATTGACGACGATGTAGGCCGCGTGCGGCGCGAGGAGGCGAGCCGACGCCGCATAATCCGCCGCGGCGTCTTCGAGCGGCGTCACCTTCGACTTGCCGAGGTTGACGCCGATGGGGACGGCCTGCGGGAGCGCCGCGGCCAGCCTCTCTGCGAGCGCTGCCGCGCCGGCGCCATTGAAGCCCATCCGGTTCACCAGCGCCCCATGTTCCGGGAAACGAAAGAGACGTGGAGCCGGATTCCCAGGCTGCGCGAGGGCGGTGGCGGTGCCGAGCTCGGCATAACCAAAGCCCATCGCCGGCCAGAGGGGGATGAGCTCACCGTCTTTGTCGAGCCCGGCGGCCAGCCCGACGGGGGACGGACAGCGAATCCCCGCGAACGTCACGTCGAGGCCCGGGGGCGGCGGCGCCGAGACGGCCCAACGGCCCACCGCGCCGAGGCCCTTCAGCACGCCGAAGGTGAGCCGGTGGGCGCGCTCGGGATCGAGCTGGAACAGAAGCGGGCGAACCGCGCCGTAGAGGCTCATGGGCGACTGGCCCCATTGGCGACTCTCGGGACGATGCGGAGCCCGAACAGGCGCAGCGCGTTCGTTTGATAGATCCGGGTGAGCGCGTCGCGGCTCAGCCCGATCCCGTCGATGGTCCAGCGCCCCTGAATGGGGGTCGGGTGGGCGAAGTCTCGGTCATGGGTCTCGAGGAAACGAAAGTGGCACTGGTAGAAGTCGCGCGCGTCGGCCTCGGTCTTGACCTCGCGGTCGTCGCCGGACGAGCCCAGGACGAGGTGGTTACGACCGGCGCCGAGGTCGGTGGCAAAGAGGATACGGTCGGACCATCGCTCGAAGACGTCGCGGACCCGATGAGCCGGGTGTCGACCGATCTCCGGGACGCGCGCGCCGATGTCCACCCAGGCGTTTGGATATCGGCGCAACATCCGGTCCACGTAGTCGAGGTCCTCGGCATTGTTCCCGAAGTGAACGAGTACGAAGGTCGTGAGCGGATGGGCCGCGACGACCCGTTCGAGCGCATCGAGGAGCAGAGACCAGTGCGGCGCGTCGGTGTTCCAAAAGGACCACTCGGGGTGCCAGGACAGCTCCTCCCAGCGCTCGTTGTCGCGGGTCGGCGGATTCCAGAAGGCGCGGGGGTCCGCGACGTGAATGAAGACGGGCACGTCGAGCTCGCCAGCCTTCTCCCAGAGGGGGTCGAAGCGAGGATCGTCGACGTCGAGCAGGACACCCGCCTCGTCGCGGAGGTAGAGGCCGAGCGCCTTGCTGATCTTGAGCGCGCGGTACCCGAAGCGGCGTACGGCCACCTCGAGCCCTTCGGCTTCGGCGAGGCCCCACATCGGGTCGTCGAGGCCGCGGAAGTCCGGGTTGTAGGCGGTGATGATGCGGCCCGCCAGCGGCCCGGACTCCATGAGCGCGAGCCCCGGGAGCACGCCTTGCGCGAAGTTGCCCCCGCTGAGGTTCACCATCGCCACGATCCCGTTCTCGTTCATGATCCGCTCGACCCGCGGGATCGCCGAGGCGTGTAGGTGCGCGTGGGCATCGATGATCCCGGGGCGTTCCCAGCCCCCGGCGTCCTCGCCCCACGCCGCGATGGGCGCGCCGACGACGAGCGTCACCATGAGAACGGTCATCCTTGCGACGGCGGGGCGCCGTGCGGGGGGACTCGGGTCGCTGGTAGAGCGCGGCGTCACGCGGACAGCTTACCTCCGAGCGACCCAATTGGGCAGCCCACCCTCGAGGCCGGCGTCCCCCTTCATCGTCGCGGCTCAAGATTGCTTCGCAGGTGGACTCGTCGTCTCGGCCGATCATGAGTTAGACTCCGCTCCGAGGGCCCCGCCCTCGTTGCAACGCCCCACCCGCAACGCCTTAGAGGAGAGCGCCCTGAACCCCTCGGCAAGAACCCCGTCCGAGTTCACCGTCCGCTTCTGGGGCGTTCGCGGCAGCATCGCGACCCCCGGCCCGGAGACGGCACGGTACGGCGGCAATACGACGTGCATCGAAGTTCGGGTCGCCGGCCACCTCATCATCATCGACTGCGGCACGGGCATGCGGCCCCTGGGCAACAGGCTCGCGGCCACGGGTGAGCCGATCGAGGCCACCGTGCTCGTCAGCCACATGCACCTCGATCACATCCTCGGCTTCCCCTTCTTCTCGCCCGCATTCTCGAAGAGGAATCGCTTCGCCTTCTACAGCGAACCCCGCGTCTTCAAAGGGCTACGAGCCGTGCTCAGCGAGCAGATGGCCGATCCGACGTTCCCCATCGGCCTCGATCACATGGGG
Source organism: Myxococcales bacterium (assembly GCA_018780435.1). Lineage (GTDB taxonomy): Bacteria > Myxococcota_A > UBA9042 > SXOO01. Next base: position 28,290 of record JADMJS010000469.1, on the reverse strand, counting down.
GCCCAGTTTCGCTTCCACGAGATCAACGCGGGAGACTCCTTCTCGATCGGCCCCGTGCGGGTCCGCACGGCGCCCCTCAACCATCCGGGTGGCGCCACGGCGTACCGTATCGAACACGGCGGCCATGCTTTCGTTCATGCATCGGACCACGAGCACCTCTCGGCGCTCCATGCGCCCTTGGTGGAGCTCGCCCGGGGAGCCGACGTGCTGAGCCTCGACGCGACCTACACGGACGACGAGTACCACGGCGACGGCACGTCCTCGTCGCACGTCGGCTGGGGGCACTCGACCTGGCAGGAAGGGTGCCGGCTCGCGGACGCGGCCGGCGTGAAGCGCCACGTCCTCTTCCACCACGACCCTTCGCATACGGACGATCTCCTCGACGAGATCGGAGTCCTGGCCGGCGCCCGTCGCGCCGGTACGCTCGTCGCGCGCGAAGGGATGGTCATCGACGTCCGTAGCGACTCCTACACGTTCTGACGCGGCGTTTACGCCGGCCGAGCTCTACCATGGCCATCGCCCCCCCCGCCGACTCGCACGCCGCCTCCTCGGACGGCCCGAACGCCAACGTCATTTTCGAAGAGGTCTCGCCGTACGGGAACCGCATGGCGATCGTCGAAGACGATGGCCGCGCCGTCTATCTGCACCTCGTCGGCCCCGAGGGTTCGGAGGTCGAGACGGTGAGCCTGTGGTTGCGCAACCGCGGACCAGCGCCGATGGGGCTCCCGGAGGACTGGGAGCACGGCGACCAGGGGCCCGCCCTGCCCTTCGAGGCGTGCGGCCACCCCGTCGGACTGCCACCCTTCGACGCGGAGTCGCTCAACGCCATCTGGTTCCCGGAAGGCGACGCCGTCGCGCTTCGCGAAGGAGAGTCGGTCATCGGCGTGATCCCGCCGTGGGTCGGCAGCAGCGACTGCCCCGGCTACGCGCGCGACTGCAAGATGCCAACGCCCATCGCGTGGCCGCTGAAGCGGGCTCACGCGCCCGGAGCACCCCACCCGGGCGCGGCCGTGGCGCCCGATGGGCCGGTCTCCGCTACCGGCAACCCGGTCCTCGATCGGGTCGAGGCCGCCGCGGCGTTCTGGAGCGACTGGCAAGGCGGTACCCCGTGGGCGCCGCTTCAGCAGGACCTGGTTGCGGCCTACGAAGCCGCGTTGCCCTCGGCGGCGGGTCGCCACCGCTACTACTCGGTCGACGCGGGCCACTGGCCACCCCGTTTCCTCCTCGAAGCTCGCGGGGCCGACACGGCCGTCTACGCGAGCGGCGGTATGTGCATTCGACCCCAGCCCCTCGTAGACCGTTACTACGAGAACCCCGAGACCGTCCGCCACGTCGAGCTCGCGCTCAGCCTGGACGCGGCGCTGGTCCCGGAGACGCCGATGGGCGCGCTCAATCACCTGAGCCAGCTCCTCGTGATGCCTTGGACCCTCGGTGGTTGGCTCGGAACGGGCCACACCGTCCCGGCGCGCCATCTGCCGGTGGGGCCGTCGGGCACCGTCTTCTCCACCTTCTTGGTGCACGGTGATCCGCCGGGGGCCCTTCCGGTCACGTTCCCGAGCTATCGCGGCGCGCCGGTGAAACTCTTGTGGCTCATCCCCATCACGGAGGCGGAGCGCCAATACGCCGTCGAGAGCGGCAGCGAGGCGCTCTGTGAACGACTCTTCGCGGCCGGTGTGACGGCGCGTCACGGTGATCGCCGGAGCGTCGTCTGATGGCGACGGCCCGCCGATCACGGCGTACCGCGGCGCTCGTCGTCGCCGCGCCGCTCGTGTGGTCGTGCGCGGCGGAGTCTACGGCCCTGCTCGAGGTCGAGACCGACTGCGAGGGCGCGGAGTGCCCCTTCGACGTCGAGCCGAGCCTCGGCGACTGCCAAGTCGGCGTGTTATCGCCCGCGTGGCAGGCCCGGGCCATCGACCATCTGAACCGCATCCGTCAGAATTCGGGCCTGAACCCGGTCGAGCACGACCCGGCGCTCGACCTCGTCACGGCGAGCTGTGCGCTGGTGAATGCCGGGCTCGACTCGGTCTCCCACGAGCCGCCGCCCACCGCCACATGCATGAACGACGCGGCGAAGCAGGGCTGCCTCGAGGGTAACCTCACGCGATTCCGGCTCGCCGTAAGCCCTGGATCGCCGGGCGCGCCCGTCTCCGCCGCTGGGATCCGCGAGGCGCTGCGTACCCCCGAGGAGTTCGTCGAGAGCTGGCTCATCGACAAGACGACCGATGGCAACGTGGGCCACCGGCGCTGGCTCCTCGACCCCTTCATGAAGGTGACGTCGATGGGCATGGCTTACCGGACCAGCACCGGTGCCGATGGCGCGACCATCCTCGACCACGTCGGCGTGCTGCAGGTCCTGCCCAAGTCCTTCGCCGATCCCGGCGACGAGACCCCCACCATCCTCGCCTATCCGATGGGCGACTATCCACTGGCCTGGGTCGACCCCAGCTACTACGTGTCCGTGAGCCTCCTCGTGGACCGCGACAGCCCGGCCCGGAACAGCGCCGTGAACTTCGAAAGCGCGACCGTGACCGTCACCAAAGACGGAACCCCTGCGCCCCTCGCGACTCTGGACGGCGGCGAGCCGGACCTCCGAATCTCGAATGAGTTCTTTGGGTTGCCAAATCACCTGCAGTTCAGGCTCGCCGAGCCGTTGGTCGCGCAGGCCTCGTATGCCGTCGTGCTGGACGGTGTCGTCATCGAAGACGCCACGGGCGCGCCGACGGACGCCCCGGCTCGCTACGAATACACGTTTCGATTGGTCCCGTGACCGGCGCCTCGGGCCCTCTCGACGGCGCGAGGAGGCGCCTCGCGCGCGTCACCGCCTGGCTCGCCCTACTCTCCCCGTTGAGCGCCGCTCCGGACGCTCACGCTCAATGGATCGCGCTCGACCGGGGCGATCATCTCACCAAAGGGACCCTGCAGACCGGCGTGGCGCTCGGCGGCTCGGAGATCGGAGACGGCGTGGTGACCTCCGGTGAGCTCTATCTGCAGTCGGCCTGGAAGGGCTACGGCGGTTACCTCGGGGTGAGCTGGGCTTCGCTGGACGGCGCCACCGGTGCCGCCGCGGACGCCTTCGCCGGCGCGGGCGTCGGCAACGTGGAGCTGGGTGCGATCTGGGACACGCCCTTCCCGCTCGCCAACATCACCCTTCGGCTCGGCACCGCCATCCCGACGGTCTTCAGTGAAGCGCGACAGAACACGCTGACCTTCGGGTCGTGGTCGCGCGGCCCCGACCCGGTCGCCGGGCAGCAGGCCCAAGTCCCCTTGCGAGTGACGGGCTCCTTCCGAATGCCGGCCGGGATCTTACACGCGCGCGGCGATGTGGGCTTCGACCTGCTCTTTCCCATCGGCGAGGACAAAGAGGCTGCCGACTTCGAGACGCGACTCCGCTTCGGGGCCGGGATCGGCCTCCTCTGGAAGGGCTTCGGGGGCACGATCGAGTACGCGGTCTCCGCGAGCGTCGTGGAGAGCAAGGTCGACTTCGAAGACAAGACGCTTCGGCACGTCTTGGCCTTCGGTCTGCGCTACGCGGCCGGCCCAATCGATTGCGTCCTCGGCGGCACGCTGCCTGTGAACGACGACTGGAACATCGGCACTATCACGCTCACCATCGGCTCGCGATGGCGCCTCGACGATCCGAACGGCGACGTCGCGCCAGTGCCGACCAAAGACCTCCACTGAGGCGTCGCGCGCCGTCGAATGGACGTGGCGAGCGGACCGCCAGCTTGGTAGCCTCGATCCATGATCGCCACCCGCTCGACGTCAGGTCTCATTGCTCCTCTGTTCGCCGTCGCGTCGCTCTACGCCTGCACGGACGATGACTCGGCGGCCACGAAAGCCGCGGCGGACGTGAGCACTCTCGATGACGCGAGCGACATCACGAACATCCCGGACGCGAGCGGCGTCGACTGGAACGGCGTCGACACCAGCGACGGCGAACCGGACGTCCCAGACGTCACCCAGCCGGATGGCAACATCGCGGACACGGACGGTGCTCCCGGACTCGATCAGAACTTCGGCGTGGACGAAACCGAAGGCAAAGCCGCCTGCGAGAACCTCGACCTCAGCCACTGCCTCTTGCCATTCCCATCCGACCACTTTCGTCGCGAGCAGGCCGGAGGCTGGCGGCTCGACCTCTCCGGCGGGGTCTTGCCCATCAGCACCAACGGGATCCCGATGACGGCGGAACCGCTCACGACCGCCGACGGCTTCGGGATCGCGTCACCGATCCTCTTCCGGCTGAACGGCGCGACTCTCGCGGGCGCCGCGCCCGTCTTCGACCCCGAGGCGTCGCTCGCGGACGGCTCGCCCACGCTGATCATCGACGCGACGACCGGTGAACGGGTCCCGCACTGGGTCGAAGCCGACTACCTCGCGAAGCTCCCCGAAGGCGAGAGCCTCATCACGCTACGCCCGGCGGTCCCGCTGGCGTTCGGGACGCGCTACATCGTGGCCGTCCGCGGCCTCGTGGACGCGGCGGGCGCCCCTGTGGCCCCGACGCCGGGCTTCACCGCTCTGCGAGACGAAAGCGCGAGCACGGTGCGCGGCATCCACGCGCGCCGCGGCCACTTCGAAGACGCCATCTTCCCGCCGCTGGTCACGGCCGGCGTGGCGCGCGAGTCACTGCAGCTCGCCTTCGACTTCACGACAGCCAGCGAAGCGAACACACTCGACACGCTCTACGAGATGCGCGACCGCCTCCTCGAGGCGATCGGGGACGAGGGCCCCATCTACACCCTCGACAGCGTGGAGGCGTCTGACTCCGAAGACATCGCCGTCGTCGTGCAAGGCACGGCCAAAGTCCCCTCGTTCCTCGGCCCGGCCGACGACACCGGCCTCCGGCGGCTCGTCCGGGGCGAGGATGGCCAGCCGGCGATCACGGGCACGGTCGACGTCCCCTTCACGCTCCAGATCCCGCGGTGGTCAGCGAACAACCCTGGCGACGCGGCCGTACTGCTTTATGGCCACGGCTTCCTCGGCACGCGCGATGAAGCGGAAGGCGGTTGGATAAGGCAATTCGCAAACCGCAAGGGTTTCCTCATCTTGGCCATCGACATGATGGGCATGTCGACCCCGGACGTCGCCGTCTGGGGCGGCAACATCCTGGTCGACGCGGGCCGCTTCCCGACCTTCGCCGAGGCGGCGATGCAAGGCGTGATGAACCACCTCGCGGTCGTGCGATTGATCAAGGGCCGATTCCGCAACGAGACGAACCCGCTCGTGCTGACCGCGAACGGCCAGCCGGTCTATGACGGCGAGCGCGTCTACTACCACGGCAACAGCCAAGGCGGGACCATGGGCACGCTGGTCCTCACCATGGGCACCGACATCACGCGCGGCGGCCTCGGCGTCCCGGGTGCTGCCTTTCCCTTCCTCTTGCAGCGTTCGGTCGTGTTCGGCGACTGGGTCGGCCTCCTGAAGAGCGTCTACGACGGCCCGCTCGACCTCCCACTGGTCCTCGGCCTCCTTGGCACGGGCTTCAACCCGATCGAGCCGCTGGCGTTCGGTCAGCACCTCCGCCAGACCGATCGCCCCGGCTCCATCGCCCACGAGGCGCTCCTCCACGTCGCCAAGGAAGACGCCCAGGTCCACAACCAAGTGAGCTTCGTCCTCGGCCGCGCGGTCGAAGCGCCGCTCATGACACCCGCCGTGCGCCCGGTTTGGGGTCTCACAGCCACGCCCTACCCCACGACCGGCTCCGCGACCGTGGAGGTCGACTTCGGCATGCCGGACGATCCGACGCCGATGGACCCGCCGGTGAAGGCGAACGACACCCACTCCATGTTGCGCAAACACCCCCCGGCCCAAGACCAGCTCTGGCACTTCTTCGAGACGGGGGAGATCATCTCCGTCTGCGATGGGGCGTGCGATCCGAATTGATGGTGTGCGGACCCGAGATCGGGTTTCCATCCACCGATCAAGTGTCATAGACCTTCAGGCGCTTGTAGTACGTCGTGTCGTCGGTTATCGTCGCCGTCTCGATCGACGTTCAAGGGAGCCCTTTTGCCCCGACGGCTGTCAGCTTTGGTCGCGTGTGCGCTACTGCTCGGATGCAGCGGTGGCGATGACGCGTCTGCCATCGACGCGAGCAGAGCGGACGCGCCCGACTCCCGGCAGGACACCTCCGACCCGAGGAACGACGTCGCGAGCTGCGTCGTCGATTGCACGGGGCTCTGCGCCGGCGACACCGACGGGTGCGGGGGTCTCTGCCCGAACCCGTGCGTCGCGGGTGGTTCCTGCCTCGCGGGCGTCTGCACGCCGGCCTGTAGCGCGACCTGCGTCGGGCGTTGCGCCGGCGAGCCGGACGGCTGCGGCGGCACTTGCCCAGACCCATGTGCGCTAGGCCAGTCGTGTGACGATGGCGAGTGTTCTGACACCTGCACGCCGAGCTGCGCCTCGAAGTGCGCGGGCGAGCCTGACGCGTGTGGGGGGACGTGCCCCGATCCGTGCCCCCCCGGCCAAGTGTGCCAATCAGGCCAGTGCGAAGACGTCTGCGTGCCGGATTGCACCAGCAAGTGCGGCGGCGACGAGGACGGATGCGGCGCCACATGCGCGAACCCGTGCGGCGCCGCCCTCCTCTGTGACGCCGGGAGCTGCATCTCGCCGTGTACGCCGGATTGCACCTCGAAGTGCGCGGGCGACCCTACGGGCTGCGGTGGCACCTGCCCGAACCCGTGCGCGCCGGGCCACGCGTGCGCCAGCGGCACCTGCACGCCCCTCTGCACGCCAAGCTGCACGGCAAAGTGCGGAGGCGCCCCCGACGGGTGTGGCGGCACGTGTCCGAACCCCTGCGGGCCAGGCGTCACCTGCGCCCAGGGCGTCTGTGACGGCGGGTGCTCCCCCGACTGCGTCGAGAAGTGCGGGGGTGAAGCGAGCGGGTGTGGCGGCACGTGCCCGAACCCCTGTCCGGGTGATGCACTCTGCGTCTTCGGCGTCTGCACGGCGTGCACGGCGGCTTGCGCGGATGCCTGCGCAGGCGAACCCGACGGTTGCGGAGGCGAGTGCCCGAGCCCGTGTGGGCCCGGCCAGGTGTGTTCGGGGGGCGTCTGCGGGGAGATCTGCACGCCGTCGTGCACCGGAAAGTGCGGCGGAGAGCCGTCGGGTTGCGGTGGGGTGTGCCCGAATCCCTGCGCTGCGGACGACTCCTGTTCAGGCGGGGTCTGCACCCAATGCATCCCAAACTGCGAAAAGCAGTGCGGCGGTGCGCCAGATGGCTGCGGCGGCACGTGTCCGAGCCCCTGCGCGGCCGGTGAGTCGTGTGCTGCAGGCGTCTGCTCGACCTACGCTGGCAAGTCAGTCACGATCGCTGTCTCGGTCCCCGCCATCGAGGACGTCATCGGGGTGGGCTTTCGCTTGCGGTATCCCGCCAGTTCGCTCGCGCCGAGCCCGCTCATCACCCCCGAAGGTCCCTTCATCGCTGCGACCATTGACGCCTACGACAGCGGCGGCGCCGTCATCGTCGGCGGGGACGTCCCGGACCCCGGCTTCGACGGGCCCGCCACCATCGCCGTCATCACCTTCGTGACGCTGCCCGGAGCAACGGTCCAGAGCAGCGAGATCACGATCGACTCGGTCGAGATCACGACGACGGGGCTCTTCGTGGTCCCGGACGCTCTCGTTCTCGACATCACCGGCGATGGCGTCTGTACGCCGAGCTGCATCGGCGCCTGCGCCGGTGACACCGATGGCTGCGGTGGGCTCTGCCCGAGCCCCTGTGGGATCGGCGAGCCGTGCCTCTCGGGCGTCTGCGGCGCGGCCTGCGCCTTGGACTGCACCACTCACTGTCAAGGCGACGATGACGGGTGCGGCGGCACTTGCCCGAACCCGTGTGCGATTGGCGAGTCGTGTGCGGCAGGCGTCTGCTCGCCACCCACGGGCGCCGACTTCCGCGTCACCGTCTCCGTCGGCGCGGCCGAGTCGATCCTCGGGGTCGCCTTCCGCCTGCGCTATCCGGCCGACCGCCTCGCCCCCGGCCCCGACGTCCTCGGGGTAGGTCCCTTCGCGTCGGCGTCCATCGACCACGCCGAGGGCCCGGGCGTCATCTTGGTGGCCGGCGACGTCCCTTCCGCCGCCGCCTTCGACGGCCCATCCGCAGTGGTCGAGCTCGGCTTCGTCAAGGCCGTCGGAGCCACTGTCGGCGCTGGCGATCTCGTCATCGACTACCTCGAGATCACCACCGAGTCGGGGCTCGCCTCGGGTGTCCCCGCGACCTTCACCGTCACTGGCGGTGCGGCATGCGCGCCCACCTGCGAGACGGCCTGCGGGGGCGAGTCCGACGGCTGTGGAGGTTTGTGCCCGCCTCCGTGTGCTCCAGGCTACGCATGCAGCGCGGGCCTCTGCACCCAGAACCAACCGACCAGCGTCACGGTGGTCCTTCGCCTCGGGACCATCACCAACCTCCTCGGCGTCGGCTTCCGCATGAGCTACCCGGCCGGCCTCCTCCAGAGCCCGACGGTCGCCGTCATCGGCCCCTTCTCGTCGGCCACCTTCGAAGCGAACGACTCCGGCGGCATCGTGACCGTGGGCAGCGACGTCACGGTCCCCATCGCAGGCCCGGCCGACGTCCTGACCTTGACCTTCCCGCGAAAGCCCGGGGCCGCGATGCCCACGGCGTCGGACTTCGTGCTCTGGGACGTGGAGCTGACCCGAGAGGGCGCGCTGCCCGTGTCGGCGCCGTTGACCTTTCGGATCGGCGACCCGGCCTGTACGCCGTCCTGCGTCGGCGCCTGCGGCGGGACACCCGACGGGTGTGGCGGGCTCTGCCCCAGCCCGTGTGGGCTCGGCGCGACGTGCAAGGGCGGCGTCTGCTCGGGCGCATGCACCCCGAGCTGCCCCACGTCGTGTGGCGGGACGCCGGACGGCTGCGGGGGCACCTGCCCTGCGCCGTGCCCCACAGGCCACGCATGTACGGCCGGGGTCTGCTCGCTCACCTGCGTCCCGAGCTGCGCTGGCTCGTGCGGCGGCGACGACGACCATTGCGGCGGGGTCTGTCCTTCACCGTGCTCACCGGGGCAGGCGTGTTCGAGCGGCGCGTGCACGGGCGCCTGCGTCCCCGAGTGCGACGGCCGCTGCGGTGGAGACGCCGACGGCTGCGGCGGAACGTGTCCGAACCCATGCGCGCCGTCGGCCACGTGTGCAACCGGTGGGTGCTCCTTCCCTCCCGTCACTCTCGTGACGGTGCAGATCGCGCTCGACGCCGCTTTCCCGGTGGTCGGCCTCGGTTTTCAGCTCCTCTACCCGACGAGCAAGGTCGGCAGCCCGATCGTCAGCGGGCTCGGACCCTACGCCACCGCCGCCCTCGAGAGCCACTCAAACGCTGGGGTGCTGACCGTCGGCAGCGACATCGTCGGGCAAGACGGCGTCACCCAAGGCACGGTCATTCAAGTGAGCTTCACGGTACTCCCGGGCGCGTCGGGCCCCGGGGCGCTCTCCCCCGACGACTTCTCCGTGAGGGCCATCGAGCTGACCGGAGACGCGCTGCAAGCGTCGCCAATAGGGCTCTCCTTCTCGCTCGTGTCGGGATCCTGTCTCCCGAGCTGTGCCGGGAGCTGCGGCGGCACCCTCGACGGTTGTGGCGGCCTGTGCCCGAGCCCGTGCGGCGCTGGGGCCACCTGCGCTGCGGGGATCTGTACCCTGCCCTGCAAGCCGAGCTGCGTCGGCTCCTGCGGCGGAACGCCCGACGGCTGCGGTGGAACGTGCGAGAATCCCTGCGCGGCGTCGGGCCTCTACTGCGCGGCGGCCCAGTGTTCGACCGTGTGTACCCCGAGCTGCGACGGGAAGTGCGGCGGTGAGCCCGACGGCTGCGGGGAGTTCTGCCCGGACCCCTGCCTCCCCGGCCAAGCGTGTATGGCTGGGCAGTGTAGCGGGGCCTGCTTGCCGGACTGCGCGACCGCGTGCGCCGGTGCCACCGATGGCTGCGCCGGGCTTTGCCCCGACCCGTGCGCGCCCGGCTTCGACTGCGCGTCGGGGCTCTGCACCGCGCCGAAGCCCACCCGCGTTCGGCTCCGGGTCCAGCTCGGTACGGGGACAGGCTTCATCGGGGTGGGCCTCACCATCGCCTACTCGACCGCTCGAGTGGCCGCACTCGAGTCGGTCGTGCCGCTCGGCCCGCTCGCAACCGCGGCGATCGAAGGTCACGCCAGCGCCGGCACCGCGGTGGTCGGGGCCGATGCCGCGACGCCCTTCGCCGCCCCTGCCGACCTCTTCGAGCTCGTCTTCACCTTAGAGCCGGGGCAGACCGCTTCGGCCAGCGACTTCGTGTTCACCCGCCAAGAGCTCACGCGAGACGATCTGACCGTAGTCGGCTACGGGCTGTCGTACTCGGTGACGTTGGAGTAACGCCCATGACGCGTCTCTTCCCAAGGTCTCCTTCTCTCGCGCTCTCGGCGCTCTTGCTCGTGACGGCGGGCGTCGCACGCGCCTTGCCCGTCGGTGACGTCGCCCCCAAAGGCGCGACGGACGGGTGTATCAGCAACGCCGACGCCGTCCTGGCGCGCCAGTTCTACATCGGCAAGGTGGTCCCGAGCGCGGCAGAGGTCGAAGCCGCCGACGTGACGCCCCTCGGCGCGCCCGACGGCAAGGTGACGAACACCGACGTCATCGCGCTCAGGAAGGCCTTCCTCGGCACGCTCGACCTCGGGACCGTGTCGTGCGCGACGCTCTGCCCGGGCACGAACGGCTTCCAATGGCAGGACAGCGAGACCAACTGCCAAGACGGCGTCGACAACGACTGCGACGGCACGACCGACCTCGGCCCGACCTGTCAGTGTATTCCGAAGTGCACTGGCACCTGCGGCGGCATCCCAGACGGTTGCGGGGGGACCTGCCCGAGCCCATGCAAGAGCTACGAGACTTGCTCGGGCGCGGGCCTATGCAAGTGCACGAAGAATTGCACCGGCAAGATCTGCGGCTCCGATGGCTGCGGCGGCTCGTGCGGGACCTGCGCTGAGGACTTCGAGTGTAACGCCGCCGGCTCGTGCGACTTGGCGCCGACTCAGGGGCCGGTCGTCTCCGGCACGGTCCTGTCGCAGAAGCTCGTCAAGCCGGGTACCACCGTCACCTTGACGGTGACCATTGACGATCCCAACTCGGCCCTGCCGACCTACAACGACGTGGCAACCGTCACCGCCGACCTTACCGCGATTGGGGGCTCGGCAACCGCGCCGCTCACCTTCCTTGGCGGGGTCGGAGCGACGGCGACCTACAACATCGACGTCGCCACCAACGGACTGTTGAGCGGCGTCTATCGCCTCACCGTCCGGGCCGACGACGCCGCTGGGAACAACGTGGACATCATCGGCGCCGAGGGCGCCCCGACGCCCGTCATGCTCTACGTCTACACTGGAAACCTCCGCCACGTCGGCGCCGGGCAGACCTACGCCAGCATCTCGAGCGGGATCGCCGCGGCGATCGATGGGGACGCCGTGGTCGTACACGACGGGACCTATGCGAGCGCGGCCGACCGGAACCTGCTCCTGAACGGCAAGAAAATCCTGGTCATTTCGGACCATGGGGCGTCGCTCACGACCATCGACTGCCAATCCGTAGGGCGCGGCTTCGCGCTAGCCGGGACGAAAGAGACGTTTCAGACTGTGATTGGGGGCTTCACGTTCCACAACTGCAGCGAGGCCATCTTCGTCGAGAGCACCGGTGGGACCACCATGGTGTCCGCGTCGGAATGCGTTTTCGGCACTGGGTCAAACATCACCGTTGCTGGTTCAGTATCAAAGGCAGCCATATACAACTCAACATTTATCGGTTCTAACATTACATCCACTGGGAGCGTTTCAATCTTCCATGCAGATTCGAGTGGGTCATCAATGAACCTAGGCCTGGGTGTCGCCAACGCCCTTCGATACGTCTCGCCTACTGGCCCCTTGATATCAGCGGCGCTTTCCTGGTCGAGTGTCATTCGCTCCAAGCTTACGAACTTCGAATCGATCGTCCAAGCCACATCCGTCAGCGATTCCCGCCTCTACTACAACAACGCAACAGTGTCCGTAAGCTTGCTTACAGCGGAATCGGTAATTCGCAGCTCATTCGATGGCAACTCGAACTTCAGGTCAATAATCCAAGCTATCAAGAACACAACTGTAGACTCAAGTAACTTCGACCGGAACTCGGACAAGGTCGTATACCTAGCACCTAAATCCTATAGCGATATTTCGCTTACCGTAAGTAATGTTAACGTTAAACATAACCCGGGACCATTTGTCCATATTAGCACTGGGATAGGATCGGCTTCCTATCACATCTCACTCGTGGCAATCACAATCCGAAACTCAGACATCAGCTGCGCCACGGTCGCTGTACTTCCCACTCCCGTAGAGAATGGCTCCGCCGTTTCGGCATACAACTCTCGATTTGCGGTGAACACCTTTGTCACCGGTAATCTGTATACGGCAACGGCCGACTGGTCTGGCAGCATTCGCGGCTGCACTCTTTCTCGTATGACGACCACTCCGGTACTTCAGCTAACACCGAACTTCACCATCGAACACTCCGTCTTCTGGGACGATATCCCGGGCGGCGCCATGATCTCGGGTGGCCCGGTCGTACGCAATAGCAACGTCCGAAACGGCGCCGTGACGGCCAAAGAGACCAACGGCACCGCCGGCTTCATCCCCGGCCTCCTCGGCAACATCGATCAGGACCCGGTTTTCGTGAAGGGCCCCCGCGGCGACTTCTACCTCTCGCAGATCGCGGCCGGGCAGTCGCAGAACTCGCCGTGCGTCGACCCGCCGAACGCCAACGGTGCGCTGACCGCGACAGCCGGTGGCGTCGACCAACTCACCACCCGCACCGACGGCGCCGTCGACACCGGAATCATGGACATGGGGTACCACTACCCGCCGTGATGTGAGCCCGCAGTGCCCCATCCTGAAAAATTTGGTGATTTGCCCATTCGACGGGCTTGATCCGCCCTCGCCACGGGCGCATCCTCTCCCCCATGGGACAACCTGATCTCGCCGCCCGTTCTGCTACCCCCTCCGGGGCCGCTTCGAGTTCTCAGACGGGCGCGTCCGCGAGCCGCGCCCACGGGCTACGCGGCCAGGGCTTTGCCGCCCAGACGGCGGCGCTACGCCCGACGGCGGGCGCGTCGTCCCAGGCCGGTGGGGCCAAGAAGTCCACCACCATCATGCAGGACATCGCGCTCGCTCAAGACCCGAATGAGCGCGAGAAGGCCATCCTCGAGAACGACGCCGACGCCGCCAGCGCCTGGACGCAAGCCGCCGCGTGGGCCATCGGCATCGCCACGACGTACTCCTACACGCGCCCGAACGCCGGCAACTCCATGTACCTCGGGCGCGCCGACGCGCTGCGCCACTTCCTCTGGAACGCGTATATGGCCTACATGCTCGGCGAAGACCGCGCTCGCGCGCTCGCCGACGCCCACGAGCTCCCCGAAGCGCCCCGTGACACCAACTCGTCCGTCGACCGCGAGATGGACCTGAAGAACAACGCCGCCGGTCGCCGCCTCGGCATGTTCCACCGCGAGCAGGGCTGGGTGGCGCGGCAGTTCGCCGTGTCGCTGATGGCGAGCGCTGCCGTCTCCTACATCAACGACGGCTCGCTCTCCGTCGTCGACCAGCGCGACCCGAACAACTGGAAGCTCGTCCCGTCGAACACCGAAGGCATCGACTGACCCCCTCCCCTCGAACCCGGATCGTCATCGAGCCGACCGGTCGCCGCGTCCAGCCTTTCGATGAGCCTCCAACCGAGGTGCTCATCCAGAACCGGCCGCTCCGCGACTGGCAGGCCGATCTCGTGCGCGACGGCGGCTTCGAGCTTACCAGCGACCGGCGAACGCCGTGCCTCGTCGTGCCCGACACCCTCTTCGCCACGGGCGATCTCATGCGGCGCTTCGTCCTGGGCGCCGCCGGGCGAAACGCCGTCCTGGTCCTGAAGGAGTCGGCGTTCGGCCGCAACACGACCGCGGTACAGCCGGGCGTCGTCCGCGTCCCCGAGGGTTGGCGCTTCGAGGCCATCCGCTACGACGCCGGTGACGACGCCCCGCCCGTGGACGTGGTCGTCGATCCCCTCGAGCAGGTCCAACAGCTCCCGGTCCCCGCTGCCTATACCGGGTCGGAGACGATCGAGCTCGCGATGCCGCGGGACCCGGTGATGACCATCCATCACTGGGTCCACATCCTCTGGGCGACCCAAGCCGCCGGCGCCATCGAGCTGCGCCGCATCCCGCTCTGGAAGGCCATCGTCATCGGGCTCTGGGCCTTCCTCCGGTGCCTCTCGGTCAACAAGTGGAAGTTGCTCGGGAAGCTGAACCGCGTGGGCCGCCGCTGCGACATCCATCCGACCGCCGTCATTGAAGGCAGCACTCTCGGTGACGGCGTCACGGTCGGCCCCTACGCGCGGGTCCTCTTCAGCCGCGTCGGCGACGGCGCGACCATCATGGCCGGCGCGCAGGTGGAGGCCACGACCCTCGGCGAGCGGAGCGTCGTCTGTCAGCAGACCGTACTCCGCGGCTGCGTGCTCTACCCGGAGGCCATCGGCGGTCAGCAGGTGATGCAGATGTGCGTGCTCGGTCGCGGCGTCGTCACCACCTTGGCGTCCTACGCCATCGATCTCGACTTCGAGAAACCCATCCGCGTCCCCCTCGACGGCCAGATGGTGTCCACGGGCCAACGTTTCCTCGGCTCCGCCTTCGGGCACGGCGTGCGCGTCGGCACCGGAACGTGGATGAGCCACGGCCGCATGATCCCGAACGGCTACTTCGTCGTTCGGGATCCGAGCGACGTCATCCAAAAGATCCCCGGCGACCTTCCGGCGGGTGAGCCGCTGTCGAACCACAGCGGCCGACTCGCGCCAGTAGGCCGGCCAACCCAGACGACGGCGAGCTCGTCATCGACAGAACGCGCAGAGCCGCCGCCGATCGGCTAGACTCGCGGCAGCAACCAACGACGCCCACAGGGATCCCCGACCCAGAGGCAGGCCATGAACGTGACCCCGAACCGACGTACCACCGCGCAAGCCTACCTGCTGTTTTTGGCGTCACTCTCGCTCGCTGCCTGCGGGGACGACATCCCAGGCTCGGTCGTCGACACCGCCGACGACACGTCGCCGGGTAGTGAAGTCACGACGACCGACGTGCCGGGCTTCGACACGACGCCGGGCCCGGGCGAGGACACGCAAGAGGACACCGCTGTGGAGCCCGACGTCTCGGAAGACACGGGGCCGGTGTGTGACGGCTTCGGCTGCCCCTGCGCGAACTCGGAGGATTGTGACAGCGGCTATTGCGTCACCGGCGCGGGCGGCGCCAAGAGCTGCACCCAGATCTGCATCGATGAATGCCCGACGGGCTACGAGTGCAAGAACGTCACGGTCGGCGCGGACGTCGCGTTCATCTGCGTGCCGGAGATCGACACACTCTGCGCGGCCTGCGAGACCGATCTCGACTGCGGCGGCAACCGATGCCTCCTCGATGGGTCGGGCTACGGACGCTGCGGGCGCGCCTGTTCGGACGCCCTCCCCTGCCCCACCGGCTTCGACTGCAAAGAGGCCGTGACGGGCGACTCGCAGTGCGTCCCGACGTCCGGCGAGTGCCCCTGCAGCGAGCTGCTCATCGGCGCCGAGCGCACGTGTTCGATCACGAACGAGTTCGGCACCTGCGAAGGCAACGCGGTCTGCACCGCGGCGGGCTGGTCGGAGTGCGATGGGGTCGCTCCTGCTCAGGAGCTCTGCAACGCCGTCGACGACGACTGTGATAACGACATCGACGAGGGCTACGCCGATCTCGGCGCCGCGTGCGACGTCCCGGAGGACGGCGACACCTGTCAGAACGGGCTCATCGCGTGCACCGGCGACGGCCTCGGCACCGAATGCGCGGAGGACACGCCGGCCTTTGAGCAGTGTGACGGGCTCGATAACGACTGCGATGGCCTCATCGACGAAGACGACGTCGACACCGACGGCGACACCTTCGCCGATTGTATCGACGACGACGACGACGACGACGGCGTCCCGGATTCGGACGACTGCGCGCCGCTGAACCCGGCTATCGGTCAAGCGGCAGACGAGCTCTGCGACGGCATCGACCAGGACTGCGACGGCGCCATCGACGAGAGCTTCCCCGACCAGGATGGGGATAGCATCGCGGATTGCGTCGACCCGGACGTGGACAACGACGGATTGCCAAACGGCATCGACAACTGCCCGGTGACCCCGAACAAGGACCAGCAGGACCAAGACGGCGACGGCGAAGGCGACGCGTGTGAAGACGACACCGACGGCGACGGGATCTCGGACGATCAGGACAACTGCCCGTCCGCTGCCAACACCGACCAGGCGGACTTTGACGGCGATGATCAGGGCGACGTCTGCGACCTCGACGATGACGCGGACGGCACCGCCGACGCGGCAGACTGCAAGCCGCTCGACCCGCAGATCCATCCGGGGCAGCCCGAGCTCTGCAATGGCGTCGATGACAACTGCAACGTCCTCATTGACGAGGGCTACGCCGACGCCGACAAGGACCAGCTCGCCGACTGTGCGGATAACGACGACGACAACGACCTCGTGCCCGACGCGGCTGACTGTGCGCCGCTCGATCCCGCGATCTCCCCGAACGCACCGGAGCTCTGTAACGGGAAGGACGACGATTGTTCCGGCCTCATCGACGACGACTCGCCCGACACCGACGGCGACGGCCTCGCCGATTGTGTGGACGGTGACGACGATGGCGACGATGTCCCGGACGCGAGCGACAACTGCCCGCTCGTGCCGAACCCGGACCAGACCGCCTCGGACGGCGACGGGAAAGGAGACGCGTGCGACCTCGACGATGACGGCGACGGCAGCCCCGACACTCTGGACTGCCAGCCGACCAACGCCGCGGTGAGCCCGCTGGTGGCCGATGTGTGCAACGGCGTCGACGATGACTGCAGCGGAAAGGCGGACCAAGGCTTTCCCGACAGCGAAGGCGACGGGCTCGCCGACTGCGTCGATCTCGACGACGACAACGACACCATCCCGGACACCTTCGACAACTGCCCCACCATCAAGAACCAGGGCCAGCAGAACTCGGACAACGACCTCCAAGGTGACGCCTGCGACATCGATGACGACAACGACGGCGCCGCCGATAGCGTCGATTGTGAGCGGCTGAACCCGGCTGTGTCGCCTTTCGTGACGGAGGTTTGTAACGGCAAGGATGACAACTGCAACTTCGAAGTCGACGAGGGATTTGAAGACATCTCCGGCGACGGGAAGCCGGATTGCGCCGGTGACGACACGGATCTCGACGGCTTCCCGAACCCCGTCGACAACTGTGTCCTCGTGCCGAACGCAGGCCAAGAGAACGCAGACGGCGATCTCGAAGGCGACGCCTGCGACGCAGACGACGACAACGATGGGAGCGTCGATGAGCTCGATTGTGCGCCTTTCGATCCGAAGGTGAACCCCGCGGCCGTCGAACTGTGCAACGCCATCGATGACGACTGCGACGGGACCCCGGACGACGGACTCCCCGACGCCGATCAGGACGGCGAAGCGGATTGTCTCGACAGTGACGACGATGGTGACGACATTCCGGATGGATTCGACAATTGTCCCAAGAACGCCAATCCGGACCAGAAGAACTCGGACACGGACCTCCTTGGCAACGCATGTGACTCCGACGATGACAACGACGGCGCCCCGGACGCGACCGACTGCGCTCCGGAGAACCCCGCCCGCAGCCCTTCGGAACCCGAGGTCTGTAACGGCATCGACGACAACTGTAGCGGCACCAGCGACGAGGGCTTCCCGGACACGGACTCGGATGGGGCGGCGAACTGCGTCGATGAGGACGACGACGGCGATCAGATCATCGATTCGCTCGACAACTGCCCGGGTGTGCCGAACCCCGATCAGAAGAACAACGACGCCGACCTCCTCGGCAACGCGTGCGACGTCGACGACGACAACGACGGCGACCTGGACCTCGACGACTGTGCGCCGCTCAACCCTGCGATCGGCAGCAGCGCCGTGGAGGCGTGCGACGCGGTCGACAACGACTGCGATAACGAGATCGACGAAGGGTTCTCGGACCCCGACGGCGACGGCGCCGCGAGCTGTGTGGACGACGACGACGACGGCGACGGCATCTTGGACGGGCAGGACAACTGCCCCTCGCACCCGAACAGCGGCCAGCAGAACGCGGACGGCGACGCCGTCGGCGACGCGTGCGACACCGACGACGACAACGACGACGACCCGGACGGGACGGACTGCGCCCCGAAGAACCCGGCGATCGGCTCGGGAGCCAGCGAGGCGTGTGACGGCATCGATAACGACTGCGACGGCGCGGCGGACGAGGGCTTCCCGAACACCGACGGTGACGCACAAGCCGACTGCGTCGACCCCGACGACGACGGGGATGGCAGCCTCGACGGCGCGGACTGCGCCCCGCTCGACGGCACCATCTCGCCGAATGCGACTGAGCTCTGCGGTAACGGGAAAGACGACGACTGCAACGTCGCGAGCGTCTGCATCTCGGGCAAGTACGGGACCCAGGTCTTGAACCTTGAGCCCTACCCCGGCACCAAGGGCGTCACTAGCTTCTACCAGTACGGCACGCCCAACGGCTCGAGCGCCAATACCGGCTTCGAGAAGTCGAGCACGGCCATCTTCATCGTCTACCGCGACCCGACCAACGGAAAGTTCTACCTCGTCGTGGTGCTCGACCGCGCCAACGACGGCAGCGGCGGCAAGCTCACCCTCAAGATTGAAGGCGCGGTGGGCGCGGGCATCGTCCTGGCCGATGACCCGGGCGAGTTCCCATCCACCGCCATCAACCCGGCGACCGGCAACGGCTCCATCACGTGGACGTGGTCGGCCTGCTGCACGGACGGCGTCATCATCGGCCCGCTCCCGAACGCCTGCATCACGCTGACCGGCAGCGCCCCGACCAACATGAACGCCATGGCGACCTTCGACGGCACGACGTACACGGCCCTCGGCGGCCTGGGTACGCCCCTTCAGCTCTGCCTCAGTCCGTGAGCGCCGCTGGGCGGACGATCCGGCCGGGCGGCGTCGATGCGCGGGTTGATGGCGTCGACGCCCCAGACGCGGTCATCGAGCCAGGCGGCGGTCTCTGCGGGGAGCAGGCCAGGCGGCGGTCTCTGCGGGGAGCAGGCCGCGGGCGGCGACGAAGCCGAACCAGCGGGAGGCCAGCGCGATAACGAGATCGATGGACGTGGTCGGCCTGCTGCACGGACGGCGTCATCATCGGCCCGCTCCCGAACGCCTGCATCACGCTGACCGGCAGCGCCCCGACCAACATGAACGCCATGGCGACCTTCGACGGCACGACGTACACGGCCCTCGGCGGCCTGGGTACGCCCCTTCAGCTTTGCCTCAGTCCGTGAGCGCCGCTGGGCGGAAGATCCGGCCGACTGCCATCCCGACCTGATCGGCGCGCGGCGCGAGGTCGAGCCGGAGCTCGACGCCAAAGGCCAGGGTGCCGGTCTCGCGGAGGAATTCGGCCCCGAGCTCAGAGGGCTCGCGTGACCATGCGCCGATGCGGCGCGCGAAGGTGTCGAGGCCCGGGAGCGCTGGGTCGGCCTCACCCACCGCGGCGGCGTCGATGCGCGGGTTCATGGCGTCGACGCCCCAGACGCGGCCCTTGAGCTAGGCCGCCGTCTCGGCGGGGAGCAGGCCGCGGGCGGCGACGAAGCCGAACCAGCGGGAGGCCAGCGCGATAACGAGATCGATGGACGTGGTCGGCCTGCTGCACGGACGGCGTCATCATCGGCCCGCTCCCGAACGCCTGCATCACGCTGACCGGCAGCGCCCCGACCAACATGAACGCCATGGCGACCTTCGACGGCACGACGTACACGGCCCTCGGCGGCCTGGGTACGCCCCTTCAGCTTTGCCTCAGTCCGTGAGCGCCGCTGGGCGGAAGATCCGGCCGACTGCCATCCCGACCTGATCGGCGCGCGGCGCGAGGTCGAGCCGGAGCTCGACGCCAAAGGCCAGGGTGCCGGTCTCGCGGAGGAATTCGGCCCCGAGCTCAGAGGGCTCGCGTGACCATGCGCCGATGCGGCGCGCGAAGGTGTCGAGGCCCGGGAGCGCTGGGTCGGGCTGCCCGGCCGCGGCGGCGTCGATGCGCGGGTTCATGGCGTCGACGCCCCAGACGCGGTCATCGAGCCAGGCCGCCGTCTCAGCGGGGAGCAGGCCGCGGGCGGCGACGAAGCCGAACCATCGGGAGGCCAAGAAGCGTGCCGAGAGCGTCCAGGGGCCCTGGCGGGGATAGGGTGATGGGCCGAGCTCGATCTCGTAATCGGCGAGGGCGTCACCGATGCGTCGGCGAACGCCCCAGGGGCAGCCGATGAGATCGCCCGGCACGAGGCGGGCGAGGCCAAGCGGCGTGGCGGTGGCCCACGGCATCGATTCCACGACGCACGCCGCGGCGCGCCGGACGGGGCGGCCGCCGTTCAACTGGTCGTAGGTGCTGCCGAGCTCGCCGTAGCTGTGAAGCTCGACAAGCGCGGTGCGGCCCTCGCAGAGCTCTCGGAGGGTCGCGATCTGAGCGCGGTGGATCGCTCGTAGCGCGTCCGCGGCGTCGGGGGTGAGGCGCGCGGTGGCCCAGTCGTCGAGGGCGCCCTTGTCGAAGAGGCTCTCCTTCACCCCCGGGCGCATCTCCCCGCGGTTGAGGTCGAAGATGGCGCGGGGGAGTGACGGGCGCGCGGCGGAGGCGCCGCTCACCGCGTGGGCCGCGTCGAGGGCTTCGAGGCTGCCTTCGTCGATCCAGTCGGCGACGCGGGCGTCGAGCTCGTCGTGTTCCTCTGGGCGGAAGAGGTGCCGCACGCCAGCGACGGAGGCGGCCGCGTGGGGCGCTACGAAGACGACGGGCCCCGTGCCTGGATGCACGAGGAGGGGTGCCGACGCCGACGTGGGGAGTAGGCTGGATGGCTGCGGGCTCGCCATGGCGGTCAGGGTTCCCCACCGAAGCCGGCGTCGTAGTCGGCCATCGCAGCGAGGACCACGGCTTCGGCGTGGGCGCGGCCGTAGATCGCGTCGATGACGACGGGCTGGTGACCTGAACCCGGGACGAGCTTGTAGGTCTCAAGGTAGTGGCGCAGGCGTTCGACGAGCGCCGCTGGGATCTGGTCGAGTTCGGTGGCCTCGCCCCAGATCGCGTCGGTCGAGAGGACCGCGACGATCTTGTCGTCCGCTTCACCGCGGTCGATCATGCGGAGCCCGCCGATGACCCGTGCCGTGAGGATGACCTCGGAGCGAGAGATGGGGCGCTCGCTAACGACGCAGATGTCGAGCGGATCGCCGTCGCCGCGGATGGCGCCCGGCGACAGCGCGGCGACGCGGTCCTTGCACCACGTTCGTGGGATGAAGCCGTACAGCGTCGGCGGAGAAGAGGCCCCGCGCTGTGGCCGGTCGACGCGCAGGTAGCCGGTGGCCTTGTCGACTTCGTACTTGATCGAGTCGAAGGGTGTGATCTCGATGAACGCAGTCACGAGTGACGGCGCGTTCGGGCCCACGGCGAGGCCGTGCCAGGGATGAGGACGAAAGCGGGAGAAGGCGGGTTCAGTCATGACCGCGGACTATGCCGAAAGCGCGCGCGGGGTGCACGCGCCGTCACGGCCTCTCTTGCCTCAGGCCTCGAAGGGCACCTTCACCGCCAGCGCGATCTCGGAGCCGCCGAGCCACCTCACGAGCTCGCCATATTCCGCCTGCGACTCGCGGTGATAGTTCCCGCGACGGGTCGCCATGATGAGCGTGTTCTTCGGGGTCGCGTGAGACATCGTGAACTCCGTCGTCGTGACCTCATAGCCGTGCCCGCGGAGGATCAGGACCCGCAGGAGATCGGTCATGTGAGCCGCGAGCTCCCGCCGCAGGTGCGGGTTCTGGTAGGCGGGCAAGTGTCTCAGTCGAGGCGCACCGGCCTCCCGCCCTCCATGGCCCACACTTCGATGGGCGACACCCCGGCGGGTAGGTGCCCGTTCGCAATCGCGCGCACGACCTCAAAGCGGGACCGCACCTCCGCGTTGCGAAGGTCTGCCCCGAATGCGACTACTGGGCGTAGCCCGCCGCTCAGTCTTGGCATGTCGGGAGGCGACATGCCGAGCGCGATTCGCGCCGCCATGAACTCGTGAAGCTGCTCGCGCACGACATCGAGGGCGATCGCCCACTCGTGAAGGTATTGAAGAAGTTGGAGCGGCGAGTAGTAGACGGACTCGGGCTTTGCGGCGGCGTTCTTCAACTCGATCAGCACAAGGCGCCCGGCCGGGTCCACAGCGAGCTGGTCCAGTTCGGCGCCGACCTTGCCTACGGGCAACGTTGCCCACCGTCCAGCTGTCCGGACTCGCTCCAGCTCGGCCCTTGCCGCCGCGATCTCTAGGAAGGCTCGGCCCGTCGCCTGCGCGGCTGAGTCGGTGTACCCGAGCACCGCCTCCCGATCGAACGGCACCCAGGGACTCCGAACGGCCGCCCACGCCGCCTGAACGGCACCCTCGTGCTGCACGAGCGCGGGCCTCACGGCGACTCCCTCGAGGTACCCGTGAACGGCATCGACAAACCCGCCCTCGTCGCACGACCAGGGGCGGAACAGTCCACCGGCGCAAGACTGGCTGGTGTAGGTGGTGTGGGCGGTCACCAGGATGCGCCCTCCGGAGAACGAGGCGTCAATGAGCCGCGTGAGCCCACAGTAGGCGTGGATGTGGTCGCGCTCGCGCAGGTGCAGGTCGAGGGGCAAACCAGCGACGACGCGATGGGCGAGGAGGGGGGAAAGGATGCCGCCCCGCGAAAGGAGCCCGGCGAAAGCAGCCGAAGGTGCACGGGCGTAACGGATCATGGCGAACCGAGCCGGTACCGCTCGGTCATCCAGTCGGCCCACTCGCCGTGGCCGTCCGCTCGCCCGGCCGCTACAACGTCGGAGGCGCGCATCACCGGTGCGGGTACTGAAGCAGGTAAGAGCGAGCGCCAAGCGGCCCAGTGCCCCGCGACGTCGGGGTTGTGGTCGTGAGCACAGAGCGCGAACCAGGACCGGCTCACGACGTGCCCCTGCACGAGCGCCTCAGCGAGTGCCAGGTTCCGCATGGGCTGTTGCGCCTGTCCCGCGAACGGACACCCTCCGACCGCTTGGGCGCCGGGAAACGCAGCTCGAACGCTCCCGTGCGACCGCGCGAAGATCTCCCAGTACCGACGGTCGCGCGCCTTGCCCCGGGGGTGCTGCAGGTAGCAGGCGGATGGATCGCGGAAGAAGGTCTCGGCCGAAGCACAGACGTCCTTTCGACGGTTGCCCTTGCTCTCGCGACCGCCACACGCGGTGAAGCCACCCTCGCCGAGCTTGACCTCGACGAGCACGGCGATCCGCGCACCCGTTTCGTCGAGCCCCCAGAGCACGACGTCTACCCCGGTGGCCGGCTCATCCTCGCGGGGCCGGTCCCCGTCGATCTCGCCGAGGAGAGCCCCGGGCGGCACCCATTCTAAGGCTACGCGCTCAAGGCTGACGCGCTCGCCTAGCGCCCGGCCGACGAGGTTCTCCAGCCCGGTGCGTACCCCGGATCTCCACGGGATGAACAGGTTGAGCGCGAACATCTGCGAGCTGGTCAGCGCGGCGGCAAAGTCGTGCAGCTTGACCTCGTCCTCAGCCACCACGGCTATCGCCGCGTCCCGAAAGCCAGGGTGGATCCCGTCTTCCCAATGCGAGAGCATCGGGTGACTCGATCCGTCATAGCCCCTACGCCACGCGCACAGGTGGGCGGTCAGTTCACGGGCGAACGGGGTGGGGACAAACGGAGGGCGCGCCATGTGTTCCGGGGGCTACCCCGCCTCCCCCCCGCGGCCGTTGTGGTCATCACTGCTCATCGAAGTGCTTGATCGCACAGGAGCTCGCCCTAGTCGAGGGCCTCGGTGACCACGCCGACGTCCTCAAGCTTCGGTGCGGCGGGGACCTCGTGTGTCTCATGACCGACCATGGATCGTCCGAGTGCGCGACCCCGTAGGGCGGCTGGGTCGATCGTCGTCGTGCGTTAGGGCTACCGTCGACGCCTGCGCGGATGGGGTCGACTCGGACTGCAATGGCGGCATCGACGACGGCCCCGGCTGCCCTCTCCCGTGCGAGCCCTACTCCTACAACGGCCGCGACTACACGTTCTGCAACCATCGGGTCACGTGGTCGGCCGCGAAAGCGACCTGTGACGAGCTGCTCCATCTGCCGGAAGTGTCACGTCGGGCGGGACTTCGTCGAGCTGTCCGTCGTCGTCGTCCTCGACGTCATTGCAGTCGTCGTAGGTGTAGTCGGGCAAGCCATCCGGGTTCGGGTCGAAGCGCTGGTCGGTCGCGCCATCGTCCTCGTTGTCGAGGCTGTCGCTGAGTTCAGGCCTCGAAGGGCACCTTCGCCGCCAGCGCGATCTCGGAGCCGCCCAGCCACCTCACGAGCTCGCCGTACTCCGCCTGCGACTCGCGGTGATAGTTCCCGCGACGGGTCGCCATGATGAGCGTGTTCTTCGGGGTCGCGTGAGACATCGTGAACTCCGTCGTCGTGACCTCATAGCCGTGCCCGCGGAGGATCAGGACCCGCAGGAGATCGGTCATGTGAGCCGCGAGCTCCCGCCGCAGGTGCGGGTTCTGGTAGGCGGGCCTCAGTGGGTTCGAGGCGCCGGACTCGGCGAGCTCCTTCCACTTCCGGGCGAGCTCGGCCTGACAGCACGGCGCCACCGCGATGAAGTCGGACTTGAGGCGGATCCCATGGGCGATGGCGTCGTCCGTCGCGGTGTCGCAGGCGTGGAGAGCGACAACCGCGTGGGGACGGGACTTCTTGGCGTCGGCGTCGACCTCCTCACCGTGGGTGCGCAGGAGGTCCTCCCAGACGAGCTGATCGAGGGCCATCGCCGAGAAGCGGAGCGTGTCGCTGGCCCCCATCTCCGCGGCCGTGGCCTGGTTCTTGGCGATGAGCTTCTCGTTACTGTCGATCCCGACCAGGAGCGCGGGGTGCTTCCAGAGCTCGCGGTAAGCCCACGCCAGCAGAAAGGTCAGAAACGAGCTGCCACAGCCGGCGTCGAGGATCCGGACGCGGGGGTGGCGCTGATTGAGCTCCTCGAGGTGCGGCCGGAACTGCGCGAGGAGGTGGTTCACCTGAATGAACTTCCGCGTGCTGTCCGCCGACATCGAGGCGTCCTTGTTCAGGAGCCCGAGCGCTCTCAGGAGCAGCGGCGCGGTCGTGGGGAGCACGTGGTACTTGTGCCCGGCGACCAGCTTGGCGAGCAGCTCGGGCGTCCAATACGCCCGGGCCTTCTGGACGAAGCCGTCCGGTGCGCTGGACGGAGGGGTGGTCGGGGTGCGCGGGAGGCTGGAGGCTGGGTCGGTCATGGCGGCGGACTATGCCGAAAGCACGCCTTGGGTGCACGCGAAGCTTTGGACGTGGCCTGGCACACCGCGCGGGTCAGAGTCGAAGGACGGTCACGGTGAGGCCCGACGGCGTCGCGAGCTCGCTGAATTGCCCACGCGTGGCCCAGCCGTCACCTGCCGGCGCGGCGCTTCGGGCGTCGAAGAGCATGAGCGTGCCGGTGGAGAGACCAAGTCGACGGAGGTAGCCGTCGAGCTGGACGAGCCCGCTCGGGAGCGGATCCTTCTGCCCGTCGCGCCACACCTTCAGCTCAAGCGCATGACGGTCGTCGGAGCGGATGCAGCCGTCAGCGTCGACCGTGACGGCCCAGCGGATGAGGAGATCGAGGCGCCCACGACCGAGTCCGTACTCCCGCGCGATCGTGCCGCCTCCGTTCACGAGGCGCTGAAGGAAGGCCATGACGATGAGCTGATGGGCCGCTTCGGACCACTCCTGATGGCGGACCATCCACTCGCCGTGCTCTCGCCAGAAGTCGATGAACGCGTCGAGGACACCTCGGAGATCGAGGCGACCGTCCGGCAGGCGCCAATGGCTTCGCGCGGCCATTCGGTCCGTGTGCGGCATCGCGTCACCCGCAGACACACTGAGCTCTCTCGGGAGCACCTCTTGGTAGATGGGGTTCGCGATCTCGATGCCGCGAGCCGTACGGCGGATGAGGCCGAGGTCGACGACGTAGTCCACGTCGTTCGGCCTCGGTGGTGGCGACGCGTCCCCGGTGAGCAGGGGGTCGTTTCGCTCCCGGTGTGACCGTACGGCTCCGAGCCATACCCGTCAAAGTGCCGGCGCCGCTTACCGACACCCGGGAGCGATGGCGACGTCCGGCCGGTCGTGCTGCATAGTGCTGCGATGGCGCCTGTGCTGGACGTCCGCCTTGCCTCGATCGACGTGTCTCCGGGAGGAGGGACCTTGCTGATGACGCTCCCGAGTGATGTCGTCGTGCTCTGCCGGTCGGGCGAATGCGAGTAGCTCGTGGCACCGTGCGGCGGATTGCGTGGCGGTGGGCCCTTTGCGCCATCGCCATGGTCGGCTGTATCGGGACGGCCGGCGAGGCGCGGGTCGAGCTCGAGGACACGTCTCCCTCCGCCACGGAAGACACTCGGTCGGGCTATACAGGCAGTGCTGACGCGGTCGGGGTGGACACCACGGACAACGCCCCGTCCGGAGATGGGGTCGCGTCACCCTGCGAGACCGATAGCGACTGCGACGACGGCGATCCGTGCAATGGCCGGGAGGTCTGTGGTCCCGAACGCGCTGGGCCCATTGCGCGTGGGTGCGCGGCGGGACCGCTGCCCGTGGCACCAGGGCCTCAGTGTTACGAGCTTCAGTGCACGCCCGGCGAGGCCCCGCGTTTCGTCGTGGCCGTGGGGTCCGGGTGTGATGACGGCTCGGCGTGTACGGCGGGCGATACCTGCCGCAGCGAGGGGCAGTGCCTCGGGACGCCTATCCCGTGTGATGACGGCATCGCCTGCAACGGTTACGAGGGCTGCGACGTCAAGACCGGGTGCCGGCCGGCCGTGACGGTCGTGGCGCCGACGGATGAGAACCCCGATGACTGCCTCGTCCTCGGCCCTTGCGATCCCCCGGCCTTCGACTGGCCCTGGGTTCCAGTAGCCGATGGCGCGCCATGCTCCGACGGCGACGTCTGCACCTTGGACATCTGCCTGGGCGGCGAGTGTCTCTCCACGCCGGCGATCGACTGTGATGACGGGAATCCGTGCCTCACCGACGTCTGTTCGCCGGCGGACGGGTCGTGCTCCCATGAACTCGTGGCGTACGAGACGCCGTGCGATGACGGCGAGCTATGTACCGCTAACGACGCCTGCTACGAGGGCGAGTGTCTGGGTCAGCATGGCGCGTGTGAAGACGGCGACCTGTGTACCTACGAGATCTGCAAGGGGCCCGAGTGCCTGCATGTCCCGATGGACTGCCCCGAGAAGCCCTGCTTCGCCGTCGCCTGTGAGCCCACGGTCGGCTGTCTCTGGACGCCCGTGGTGTGTCCCGAGTACCAGTGCGTCATCGAGGAGTGCGTCCCCGATCCGAACGGCTGGTACTGCGCCTACATCGGCCTCGGTGCCGATGGGACGGCCTGCGATGACGGCGAACCTTGCTCCGTCAATGACCGGTGCACCGACGTCCCCGGTCAGTGTCATGGCTTCTGGCTGGCGGAGGGGGCTGCGTGCGACGACGGAAAGGAGTGCACCATTTATGACTCCTGCGACAAGTACGGATACTGCCTCGGGAAGCTGAACTGCAACGACGAGGACCCAGAGACGTACGATTTGTGCGACTGGAAAGGAAAATGCTCCTTCGTTCCGATAGACGATCCGGGCTTACCGCCGTAGCCGCGCGGCGCCGGGCATCCACCCTCGACATTCACCTGAAGTCCCGCGACGGCGGCGCCGCCAGCAGGGCCGCGGCGTGTTCGATCTTGCTGCCCCCGGAGGCCTCCGGCCCATCCACCCAGAGCGGATGGACCCGGCTCGCCTTGAGGCTCACCGTGAGGTCGCGGCACTGCAGCACACCTTCGACCACCACGAAGGGGTACTGCGTGATCTCGGTGCGCTGGGCCGCGAAGAGGTCGGGGCTGATGATGACGTTCAGGAGGCCGGTCTCGTCTTCGAGCGACAAGAAGACAAATCCGCGGGCCGTGCCGGGGTGCTGGCGACCGACGATGAGGCCGCCGACGAAAACCTTGCGGCCGTCAGCGGGGCCGGTTCGGGTGCGCGGGGCGCCGTCGGGGCCCGTGCCCGGCCGTGGTGTGGGTTCGCCGACACCCCCCAGGCGTTCGAGCGAGCGGATGTCGAGCGCGCCGCGCCGGGCCAGCATGGGGCGGATGAAGCTGACCGGGTGGGCGAGCGGCGAGAGGCCGGCGGTCTCGTAGTCGGCGCGCACCTCTTCGGCGGGGCTCATGCGCGGGAAGGACG
>JADMJS010000649.1 GCA_018780435.1 Myxococcales bacterium | reverse complement strand
ACGTCGGAAAGGCTGAAGTCGGGCACGGGAACTCCTCGGGTCGGGCTCGCGGAGGCCGTCTCCGCGCGCGACGTAGGTACCGCAAAAGTCCGGAGAGCGCGAGGGCCCTACTCGACTGGAACGGCGGCTGGGAGCGGCGCGCCGCCCCCGAAACACGGCGCCTTCAGGGACGCGAGCGGCGGCGGCGTTCGGAGCGAGGCCGGCGGCGGCATGGCGGCGATCGCCGCGCGTAAGGTCTGGGCCCGCTCCCCCGGGTCCGGGTGGGTCTGCGCCCAGTCGGGGAGCCCGCTCGCCGGGAGCCGGTCGAAGAAATCCGGGAAGGTCCCCGCCGCATAGCCGGCCTCATGCATCAGCCCGAGGCCGAAGGTGTCGGACTCGCGCTCATGGTCGCGCCCGAACGCCGAACTGAGGAGCCCGAGCGCACCATCCGCCATGACCTGACTGAGGCCGAAGACGTCGCCGATGATCTGCGAGAGCACCAGCTTCCACCAGACCGCCTCCGCGATGCGCTGGAGCCCGTGGCGCTTCACGGCGTGGCCGACTTCGTGGCCGAGGACGCCGATGAGCTCTTCCGGCGTGGCCAGCTCCTGCAGGAGCCCCGTGAGGATGAACAGGTAGCCGCCCGGGAGCGCAAAGGCGTTCACCGCCGAGTCGTCGATGACCTTGACGACGAGGCCGCGGTGCTCGGGAAGGAGCCCAGCCTCAAGGTTGGTCACGATCTCCTGCACAGCGCCCACCAGGACCGGGTTCGTGCAAGTGCTCGCGCTGGTATCGTACTCCTTGGCCGCGAGCTCGCCGATGGACCGATCCACGCTGTACGGGAGCGCCAACGCCAGCCGAGCCGCCGCCCAGCGTCCGCCGATGACGACGACCCACCCGAGCGCGAGCACGCCGAGGATACCCATCAGAATCTCGAGCCACGCCGGGCGGCCCTTTCTCGGCTCCGGGCGTGGGGCTGCCCCAATCAGGGGACCCGTCGGCGCAGGCTCGGCCGCGACGAAGGCCGATTCGAGTGGACGGGGGTCGGCCCCGTCCCCACCAGGGCGCTGGCCCCCGCGACGAGGACGATCGGGAGGGAGTTCGATCATGGAGTGCATAGGCCATACGCAGTGACGCTCTTCAAGGGGTGACGCCTACTTTCTCCCGCGAGTGAGGCGTCTGTTCGCGCGACGTAAGGTCCGTTCAAGCTCGACATCGCGCTTAAGGGCGCGCTCCGGGTCCCGTTCTCCAGGAGCGGTGATGGAGGAAGACGATGTTCTCAGCTGAAGCCCTGCTCGACGACCTGACGCGTATTGCGCTCGACGTCACGCGACTCGATCCCTACACGGGCGGCCACTTGCGCCGTTCGGCGCGCTACTCCCGAATCCTCGCGTCCGCGGCGGGCTTCGACGCCGCCCAGGTCGCCCGAATCACCCTCGGTGGCTTTCTACACGATGTCGGAAAGCTCAAGGTGCCCGCCGCGCTGCTCAGCAAAGCCGGACCGCTGAACCCCTCCGAACGGGCCACCATGCAGGGCCATACGACCGTAGGGGCCGCGCTCATCGCCAATCACCGGCTCGGGAACCTCGTCATCGGCGCTGTCCTGTCACACCACGAGCGGATGGATGGCGAGGGATATCCTCGAAAGCTCCGTGGCGACCAAATCCCGCTCGACGCCCGGGTCGTGAGCATCGTCGACGCGTTCGATGCCATGACGACCCAACGTCCCTACCGCCAACCGCTGCGCCTCGAAAGCGCCATCGAGCAGCTCCATCTCGGCCTCGGGACCCAGTTCGATGAGGGCCTCGGAAGGACCTTCATCCGGCTCGCGACGGCTGGCGTCTTCGACGACGACGTCGCCTATTCGAACGCACTCGAGATTCCCGCGGGCCTCGCGGCCTTCGCGCACCTCGTTGGTCAGGACATCGCCGACGAGCTGGTCGGCATCTGCGAAGCGGAGCTCTCCGAGAGCACCCTCCGGCGCGACGCCCGCCGCGTCGCGCAGGCGAGCTGAACGCGACCCTCGCTCACGGCTGCTCGCAGACCGCCTCGGGCGTATGCTGACCCACGTCGTCGAACGAATCGATCTCAAAGACGGACCACGAATCGGGAGCCCACGTCGTGGACCCCGAGAGGACGGCCGGGAGTCGCCGCAGCGTGTGGTCCGCGGTGGCCTTCGCGATGCCGCCCGCCGTCCAGCCGCCCGTCGGCTCTTCACCCGGCACGCCGATGACGTCGAGGAGCACTTCGTTCTTGTAGAGGCCGATGGCGTCGTTGCCGTTGTAGCTGACCGGCGTTCCACCCGAGAACTTGTCGCACTTCGTCTTGAGCGCCGTCGCCGACGAGCTGTGACAGAACACGAAGACGTCGCCATGTGCGAGCGTGCCCGAGAGCGGGACGCCATTGGCCGGCACGAGCGCGTTCCCATTCGGGCCGAGCGCGATCTCGTAGTCGCTGAGATCGACGTCTTTCCCGGTGAAGTTCGCCACTTCGAGCGCCTTGCTCTGGCTCGAACCCTCGACGTACTCCGAGAAGAAGAGGTCCGCAGCACAACCCGGCGGGCACTCGCCGCAGTCGACGACGCAGCTCCCACACGTCTCGGCGGCTTCGCAGTCCTGATTGCCGCACACCGCCGGGCAGACGCCACAGTCCGTCGCGCACGTGTCACAGCTCTCCTCCGTGTCGGCGCAGACGTTGTTGCCGCAGGTCTCAGGGCACACGCCGCAGTCCACTTCACACTGAGCGCAGGACTCCGACTCCGCGCACACGTCGTTGCCGCACACGTCGGGGCACGCGCCGCAATCGTCTTCGCAGAGGGTGCAGTTCTCCTCCGCGCCACACGTGCCGTTGCCGCAAACGTCCGGGCACTCGCCGCAGTCGGCGAGGCAAGACTCGCAATCCTCGCCATCCCCGCAGCTCCCGTCGCCACAGCCCACGAAGGCCTCACAGGTCGCCAGGGCCGCGTGCGACCCGAGCCCTGTGGCCACATCGGCCCCGGCCACGGTCCACTCCGTCGCCGCCGAGAGCGCCCAGTCCGTGTTGCCGTTCACCACCGACGTCTTGCGCCGGAGCGTGTGTTCGGCCGTGGCCGCCTTGATGCCGGCGACGTCCCAGCCAGTCCCCACGTCCGGGCCGTCCGCGCCGATGCGGTCCACGACCTGCCCCCCGACGACCAAGGCAATAGAATCATTGCCGTTGTAGGTCGAGAGCACGCCCGTCGTCTTGAAGTCGCAGTTCGCCTTGATCGCCGCCACCGACTTGTCGCCACAGATGACGTAGACGTCGCCGTGCGCCAGCTGACCACTCAGTGTGACCTTGGAGATCCCCGACCCGTCCGTGAAGGCGCCGCCATTGGTCAGCTTCCAGACCGCGTACTGCGACAGATCGACCGGCTTGCCCGTCCGGTTGCTGATCTCGAGGGCCTTGTTCGAGCCCGTCCCTTCCAGGTACTCCGAGAAGATGAGCGTCGTCGCGCAGCCGAGCGTGCAGGGTCCACAGTCGGACTCGCAGGAGCAGTCCTCCGACTGCGCACAGGCGAGGTTCCCGCAGTTCGGACACTCGCCGCAGTCCCCGGGACAGGTCTCGCACGTCTCATCGCCATTGCAGGTGCCGTCGGAGCACTTGGGGCACGCGCCGCAGTCGTCCGCGCAGGTGTCGCACGTCTCGCCGTTGCTGCAATTGCCGTTGCCGCACTGAGACGGGTTCGGCTGATTGGCGGCGCCCGGCGTGGGCACATCGAGCCCGAGGAAAGCGCCGTTCACGTCCGGGATGCGTCCCCAGCTTTGACCGGCGAGGAGGTCCCCTGGGACCGTCCCTTCCCAGACCAGGGCCGCCTCGGCGTCTTCGAGCTTCACTGCGGACAGCGCCGCCGGCTCCACGCCGAGCCCGGATGCCGCCAGGGCCAAGTACCCCTTCGCGAGGATCACCGTCCCGCTCGGGAGGGCATAGGAGACCGCATCGACGTGGACCGTCCAGCCCGACGCGTCGAGATCGTGAATCGGATCGCCGTTGACGAGCTCCACGTAGCCCGACGCGCCCACGAGGATCTCATTGACCTGCAGGTTCGGCAGCACAGGCGCCGGCTCGCAGATCCCGTTGGCTTTGTGGTCACCGAAGTCGCTGAGCTCGTCCTGCTCGAGCACCACCCACTCGTTCCCAGACGACTTCGCCCAATCGGTGGTGCCCGTGAGGATGGTCTTCTTGCGTAGGAGCGTGTGGTCGGTCGTTGCCTTCGCCACTCCCGCCACCGTCCAGCCGCCCGACGGCGACGGATCGGAGTCGTCGCCAATGACGTCCACGAGCACGCCGTCTTTGGCAAGACCGAGCGCGTCATCGCCATTGAAGCTGACCGGCCCGCCGCCATTCTTCACGTCGCAGACGCCAAGGACCCCCGACTGGGAGCTGGTGTTGCACACGACGATGGACTCGCCGTGCCCGAGGAAGCCCGTGAGCGGGAAGTCGTTGCCGGCACCCTCCGACCAGCTCCCGCCGTTCGAGATGCGCCAGATCTCGTAGGTCGAGAGATCCACCGTGGCGCCAGTGAAGTTCATGATCTCGAAGGCTTTGTTGCTCGACGACCCCTCGACGTAGCCGGCGAAGAAGAGGGTCGCCCCGCAGCCCTCGACGCACCCGCCGCAGTCACCTGGGCAGCTCTGGCAGTCCTCAGTGCCGCCGCACTGGCCGTTGCCGCAGGTCGGGCAGGCGCCGCAGTCGGCTTCACACGTGGAGCAGGTCTCGTCGCCGTTGCACTCGCCATCGGGGCAGATCGGGCACGTCGCACAGTCGGAAGGGCAATTGGTACACGACTCCTGCCCAGCGCACGCGCCGTCGCCGCACGGGACGGCGCCGGTGTCGACGTTCTCCGCGCCCTTGGTGGCCGTCGCGAGTGACTTGAAGTCCCCGGTTCCGTTCGGGAATCGCCCCCACGTCGAGCCCGGCGACGCGTCGCCCGCCTGCCAGCTCTCCTCCTCGACGAGGTCGCCGTTCGGCGCCGTCAGCCGAATTCCATCGGCCGCTTGGAGGTCAAAGCCGAGCGCCGCTTCCACGACGTAATAGCCGCCCGGCGGCACCGTCACCGCCGGGAGTATCGACTTGGCCCCATTTCCCCGCGCGATGCCCCACCCGGCGAGGTTGGCGTTGCCGGTACCGAGGTTCACGAGCTCGATCCAGTCGGCTCCTCCCGCGAGCGCCTCCACCATGATCTCGTTGACCACGACGACCGCCGGAAGCGCCGGAACGTCGGCGCCATCCGCATCGGCGGCGCCATCACTTCCGTCGGCGGCATCGCCGCCGTCGGTGTCCGGGAAGGATCCGTCGGAGTCGCCGACGACGGCGTCGGGCTCGAAGCCGTCAAGTCCGTCGCTTCCGAAGATGTCGTCGGTGTTGCCGCCGCCGTCGGTGTCTTCGTCGCCGGGGTTGGTGCTTTCCCCCCCAGCGCTGCAGGCGAGCGAGAAGACGAGAGGCAGAGCGAGAACGCGGGACCAGTAACGCATGGGGCCTCCAGAGCTGACGCGGGCGTCTACCATGGGCGCACATCGATTTCGAGCGTCATCGACGCGCGTCGCGACGGTCCACGGCGGCGTCACCTCCGGTGAGAGAATACGGATTGAGAAGCGTCGATGAGGACCCTTTCGTAGTGCCACAACGCCCCACCTTCGCGAGCGCCGTCGCCCGAAGCGCTTGCCAGGACGCGTTCCGGGCGTAGGATGCGCGCATGTTTGGCCTCAGCACCACCGAAGTGCTGATCATCCTCGCCGTCGCCCTCATCGTCCTTGGCCCGCAACAGCTGCCGAAGATCGCAGCTCAGCTCGGCAAAGGCATGCGCGACCTACAACGCGCCGCCAACGACTTCAAACGCGACATGGCGGAGTCGGCCAAGGATCTCCCAAACCTCCGAGACATCGCGAAAGACGTCACATCGGACGCGCCGCCGCGTCCCACCGCCCCGAAAAACGACGTAGCGTCGATCGTGGCGCCACAGACGGCCGACGCCCCCACCCAGGGGGGCCTCCCGCCCGACCCTTACTTGGCCCGAAACCGCGAACGATTCGGGACCAGCGACGCCGAGCGACCTGACCCCTACGCCGACCTCGCCAAGGCCAACCGGGAGCCACTCCCACCACCGCTCTCCAATGGGGAGTCGAACCCGATCGCCACTGACGACCGTGACCCGAAGCACCTCGGCGAGTTCGACTCGGCCGGATACCCCACCGACGCCGATGAAGCAGCGGCCGACGCGGAAGGGTACCCGCCAGACGATGAACCGGAACACACGCCCGTCGTCGCGGCAGCGCCCCCCGCGACGCCCGCGGCTCAGCCGCCCACCCCGGCCGCGCTGCCGAACCGGGCGTCGGCCACCGCCGCTCCGGCGCTCCCGACCCTGAAGCCCGCCGACGGTGCCGTCGCGTTCGGGTCACCTGCGCCGGCCGCGCCCGACCTGCCCTCGCCGAAGAGCTGATCGTTGTCCGAAGGCACCATGACCTTCTCCGAGCACCTCGGGGAGCTGCGCAACCGCCTCGTCCGCATCGCCGCGTACCTCTTCGTCGCCGGCACGCTCGGGTGGAGCTTCCACGACCCGCTCTTCAATTTCATCGCGGCGCCCATCCGGGCCGGCCTGGCCGAACACGGCGTCTACACGTTCACGTCCATCGAGATCGCGGAGACGATGTTCGTCTACCTGAAGCTCTCGATCGTCGCGGGCGTCTTCATGGCGCTGCCACTCATTCTCTGGGAGCTGTGGGGCTTCGTCGCCCCTGGGCTCTACGACAAAGAGCGGCAGGCCATCGCCCCCGTCGTGTTCTTCTCCACACTCTTCTTCCTGCTCGGCGCCTACTTCGCCTACGAAGTCGTCATCCCCTTCATGGCGGGTTACCTCGCCGAGCTCACGCTCTCTACCGGCGGCGTCGAGATGGACGTCACCGTGCAGAGCGCCTTCGACTTCGCGCTCGTTTTTCTGCTGGGCTTCGGCGTCTCTTTCGAGCTCCCGATGTTGATGTTCTTCCTCTCGACCCTCGGCATCATGCGGGTCCGGACCTACATCCGGTTCTGGCGCTACTTCATCGTCGTGAGCTTCATCGTCGCGGGCATCTTGACCCCGCCCGACCCCTTCAGTCAGACGATGCTCGCCCTCCCGCTGAACCTCCTCTACTGGGTCGGCGTCGGCGGCGCGTGGTTCTCTCAGCGCCGGGAAGGCTCCGGGCCGCTCTTCAACCTGCGCGCCCGCGCCTGGGGCTTCCTCGCGGTCGCCCTGCTCGTGCTCTCGTTCTCCATCTATCAGGTCATCGAATGGCTCGGGCGTTCGGGCTCCCCCTTCCGCTTCGTCCCGAAAGACGCCGCGTGGGTGCTTTCGGTACGCCTCGACGCCACGGGCGACCGCCAGGAGTCGCTCGCCGCCGCTTTCGGGATCCCCGCCGCCGCGGGCTCGCGCCACGTTCTCCTCATGCAGCTCGCGTCCGGCGAACGCGTGGCCGTCCTCGACGACGCCTGCAAGGACGACGTCGACCCCGATCTCTCCGCCCTCGTCCCTGGCCCCACCGAATCGCGCTGCGAACGCGGCGACCGACTTGTCGCGCCCGCCGCGGCCTTCGACCTGCTTCCGGACGAACGCGACAGCCTCGAGAAGACCCCCGAGCTCGCGGCCTTGAACGCGACCGGACCCATCTTTCTTTGGCATCGGTCGCCGCCCGACGGCGCGGCCGGGGTCCTGCCCGGCGCGGGCGACGGCGTGGACCTTCAGAGCCTCGCCGCCGTCTTCGAGCCGCGTGGCCAGACGCCCTGGCTGGAGCTGGTCATCCGCCCCAAAGCGGGCGCGCAAGCGGCGACGCTCGAAGCCCGCCTCGACGCCTGGCGCCGTTCACGGCAGGCCAACGCCGCGACGCCCGAGAAGCTGGCCGCCGTGTCCCGGCTCGCCTTGCGGTCCCTCGATCTCACGGAACGACGCCTAGCGCTGCTCCCGGCGACGGGCGCGGTCGACAACGCCGCGCTCGCGGTGCTCGACGCTGAGTCTCGGTCCATCCGAGCCGCGCTCACGGCGTTAGAACCCGGCGGCGCCACGCCCGGCACCGATCTCATCTCCGAGCTCGGCGACGGCGTCAGCCGCCTCGTCTCGAGCATCGACGACAGCACCTTCCGCCTCCGGATCGAGCTCCTCGCCGAGAAGGGACTGCCACGCGCCCTCGCCCTCACGGGTCGCGCGCGAGCCTTGCTCGACGCCACGCCGAAACCTCAATAAACTCCAGCTAGTTACACTCCGGCGCAACCAAGACCGGGTGCCCTCGAAGGACCGCCATCTGTTGCGCCGTGAGGCCCGTTCCGTTGCCCGACACGTGCATGAGGTTGTCGTCATCGGCCAACGCGGTGTCGGGGATCGGATCGTGAATGTCGGCGGATCCCGGCTCCGTCAGATGATAGAGCCCGAGGAAGTGGCCGAGCTCGTGCGCGAGTGTACGACCCATGGCCGGGGCGTCTCGCGCGACCACGAGCACGCCGTCGCGCGCGGGACCGGGCAATGGCGAGGCCCCGGCGAGGGTCACGGCGTCCGTGCCGCTCAGCGCATCGACGAAGAGCACCGAGATCCCGAGTGATTCCCGCTGCAAGGACCCGATGGCGAGCGCGTCCACGCTGGCCGGCAGTGCGGCGTCGGTCGCCCACTCGAAGACCACGGTGATGCCCGCCGCGCCGAGGGCCGCGGTCACGGGCGCCTCCCCGCCGCCGTCCCGAAAGGCCTCGAGTCCGGCTGAATCGCGCGCCACCACCGTGAGGGGCAGACGCAACGGCGTGAGGAGGTCCTCCCCCAAGACGGCCGTGGCCGCCCAGTCGAGGTCCAATTCGCCCCATCGCGACGCACCCGCCTCGACCACGGCCCCGGTCCAGTGCCCCGGCTCCACCGCGATCCCGGGCCGCACCGGCACCAGGAGGTTCACCGCGCCCGCGGCGAAGGTGGTCCGGTTCGGACACGAGAGACAGGTCGCCCCGAAGGGAGCTCGACTCCAACCCGGCGCGAGTCGCTCCTCGCCACTCGGGCTCACGAGCGAGTCGAAGGCCACGTCGTCATCGCCGACCGTGCGCGCTGTGAGCAAGAAGGACGTCGCGCCGGGCGGTACGTCGATCGCCAGGGCCCCGTCATCGGGCAGCGCGTCCACCGCCATCACCACGTTGCGGCGGCAGGCGGCGGGGGCGACGTCGCCGTCCCCGGGGTCTACGTCGCCCGTGACCACGACGTCGGAGCCGGGGCCAGCCGAAACCGGGTCGCTACAGCCCGACGAGTGGACGACCACCGACAGCACAACGGCGAGCCACGGACGGACGAGCGCCGCCCTCGACTGGGAGGTGTTGGTCGGGGAAGTGGGATTTGAACCCACGGCTTCAAGCTCCCAAAGCTTGCGCGCTACCAGACTGCGCTATTCCCCGGTACGGCGCCCTGGAACCCGGCTCTCGCCTGCTCCACGCCAGCGCCCGCGTAGATAAACCAAAATCGGCGGGAGCGCGAGTCTGTTTCATCAGGGGACGTCACGAGGGAAGGCGTGCGTGGGGACGAGGTTCAGGACCACGTCAGCAGCGCGCTCGGCGCCGCCGGCGTTCTGAAAGGCGATCTGGATGCGCCGGGCGGCAGCGCCGTAGCCGGGCTCCGTCAGGACCGTTCGGAGAGCACGCGCGATCTGCGCCCCGTTGGCGCGGCGCCCGTTGTGCACCCGGACGCCAGCGCCGGACGCCGCGACCTGGCTCGCGACCATCGGCTGATCGTCCTTGATGGGCGCGACGACGAGCGGGAGCCCATGGAGCAGCGCTTCGGTCACCGTGTTGTGGCCTCCGTGAGTCACGACCGCGTCGACGTGGCCCAGTAGCTCGAGCTGGGGCACCCACGGGACGATGAGGGTCCCCTCCGGCATCGCGCCGACGATGTCGGGGGGCCCGGCGATGATGCCTTGCAGCTCTGGAGCCGCCGTGAGGGCGTCGCGCATCGCCGCGTAGAATGGGCCGCCAATCTCCGCGTTCACGGTCCCGAGCGAGACCAGGACCTTCTTCCGGCCCGTGCGATCGAGCCGCTCCCACGGGAAAGGGACGGCGGCCGGCCGTGGCCCGAGGATAGGGCCCACCCAATGTACCTCGGGCCCGAGTGCGCTCTCGCCGGCGAGCTCCGGCGTCGACGTCACGATCACGGCTGCCGGAGACCGGTCCGGGTTCGACGTCGGGACGAGCCCCGCCCAGCGCTCGAGGTCCGCGAGCAGCCCGTCCACCCATTCACGCACCTTCGGGAAGGAGCCGAAGGGATCGAGCAGCGGGACCGAGGTCGTCGCCAGCGTCGCCCAGGGGACGCCGCTGCGCCGTGCCGCCAGCGCACCGCCGATCGCCTGATGGTCGACCACCAGGAGGTCGGGCCGGAAGCCGTCGATGGCCGACAGCACGTGCGGATACATGGCGCGCGCGAGCGGAATGAAGACGTCTTCCCAACGCGACTTCACGATCTCGAGGCCCTTGACCGCCCCTGCCCGCGCGATGAGCTCGCCGAGCGTCTCGCGTTCGAGCTCTTCCGGCAGCCCCAGGATGGTGGCGTCTGCCGGGAGCCGGCTCCGCAGCACCGATGCGTGCCCCGCCCACGCGACCGCGTGTCCCCGACGGGACAGCGCGTGCGCTAGTCCGAGTGTCGGGTTGATGTGGCCGGTGAGGGGCGGTACGACAAACAGGATCTTCACGAGGCCACCGCCCGCCGGACGACGTCGAGCACGGCCTCGCGGACACGGTCGGTCGCCTCCCACAGAATCGCGTGGGTCGCGCCGTCCAAGACCTCCAGCTCCGCGCCCCCTCCGAGCGCGGCCGCTAGCGCACGCCCCTTCTCAAGGACGTCCGAGGCACCGCCGTAGAGGAGCCGCACCGGTACGCCCCGCGCTCCGAGGGCTTCGAGCCCCGCGAGGTCGATGGCGGGCGCGGCGTCGAGATCGGCGACGAGCGTGGTCTCTTCGACGAGCGCGCGCGCTTTCTCGGCGAGCCGATTGCGCCGCTTGTCGGAGCTCCGTCCTACCCAGTCCTTGAATGAATCCGCAATCTTCGCGTCGCGCTCGGCCCCCTCGAGGCGCAGCGTCCGCCCCATCTGGGCGCCAAAGCTCGAGTCCGAGATGTGGGCGTCGACGAGGCAGAGCCCGGCCACACGCGCCGGGTGAATCGCCGCGAACGCCAGCGCCACGGCCCCGCCGAAGCTGTTGCCGACCAGGACCGCCCGCCGCCCGGGCGCGACTTCGTCGAGGATCGCGCCGAGGTCATTGGCCATCGTGCCGACGTCATAGCCGGACCGCGGCCGCTCGCTGTTGCCGTGACCACGGAGATCGTAGAGCAGCACCTCGGCCACGTCCGCCGTCGCGCCAGCCACCGTGAAGTACCAGGACGAGAGGTTGTCCATGACGAGGCCGTGCAAGAACACGACGATGGGGCCCTCCGTCCGGGCCCCGAGGCGCTGCACGTGAAAACGAACGCCGCCCGCGTGAACTTCAGCCATGACTCTGCTCCGGGCCAGCGGCGCCTCTCAAGCGGTAAAGACGGTCGAGCGCCTCCTGAACGATGGCGGTGAGCGCAGCCGGCTGTTCGAGTGGGAGGAAGTGCCCTCCCGCGAGGACGTGAAGGCGCGCGCCAGGGACCACGTCGCGGAGCCGCTCCCCCGCCACGCGGCACGGCGAGCCGTCACCGACGACGACGTCGACCGGGACCGCCAGGGTCCGTAGCACCTCGTCCGGGACGTCGAAGCCGCGTACGGCTGCCGGCAGGTCGGTCTCTGACGCCAAAAACTGAAGCGATTGCAATAGCTTCCGAGCCCGCCGCCCCGACGACCCGGACTCTGTCGCGCCGGCCATCCCCAGCGGGAGCGCGCTCGCGATCGCGTCCAGTGGCTGCGCCAAGAAGCGGGTCACGGCCTCCGGGTCGGTGGGCGGCAGCGGCGGGTCCACGAGCACGAGCCCCGCGCATCGGGCCGGCGTCGCCACCGCGAAAGCGAGCGCGATCAGCGCGCCGAAGCTGTGCCCCACGAGGACACAGGGCTCACTAATGTGGCTGGCGTCAAGCACCTTGCCGAGGTCCGTCACCTGGTTCGGGACGGCGTGCCCGACGCGGGCCTTGTCGGAGAGCCCGTGCGCCCGGAGGTCGTAGGTGAACGCCCGATGGGTGGCCCCGACGGCGGCGGCGGTAGTGAGGAGCCAGGCCATTTGATTGCCCACGAAGGCCCCGTGGATGAACACCACGGGAGCGCCCTGTTCACCGACTCGGCTCACGTGCAGGCGCACGCCGGGCTCGACCTCGACGTACATCAGCGGGCTCCGCTGATCGCGGCGGTGCGCCAGCCGCGTCGCCGAGCTCGAACCGCCACGATGATGCGCGCCGTGATCACGATGCGATGGTAACGAAACAGAAGGAACCGGGATAGGGGTCGCGTTCGAGGGGGCGTGGCGCTATCATCCCGGCGCGCCGCCAGGGTCATGCGTGAAGCGCCATAACGGGGTCACGACTCGGGCCCACGTCGTCGTAATTGGCTCGACTTCGAGCGGAGGTTGCCCGTGCTACATCGAATCCACGTTCCCAGCGCGACGTCCAGGCGAGCCCACGGCCTACTTTGGGCGACCTTGCTCGCAGTTGGGGCCGCGTGTTCGGACGACCTCCCCGGGGTGGTGCTCGACGGCGACGTGGTGGCGCCCGATGCCAGCACCGACACCCCGGGCGGCGACACGGCGATCGAACAAGATGGCACTCCCGGTCCCGGACTCGACGATGCGTCGGACGACGCCGGGACCGACGGCCTGGACGGCGATGCGATCGACCCGGACGCGTCCGTGGAAGGGTGCCAGACGGCAGCGGACTGCCTCGGCGTCTTCCCGGAGGTCGGCGCGTGCCAGCGGCCCGAGTGCGACGCCGCGACCCGGCAATGCCTCCTCGTCACGAAGCCGGACTGCTGCGTCACGAACGCCGACTGCAACGACCAGGACCCCTGCACACCCGACGTCTGCCCGAGTCCGGGCGGGGCGTGCCAGGCGCCCCCCGTCTTCGACGGCTGCACGAATGACCTCGACTGCGTGGTCGATGACGCGTGTACGGTCGGTGTCTGCCAGGTCGGCTGCGGAATCTGCGACTTCGAAGTCATTCCAGGCTGTTGCGCGGTCGACGGCGATTGCGACGATGGCAAGCTCTGCACCTCGGACGCCTGTCAGGATGGGGTCTGCCAGAACACCGACGTGCCGTCCTGTTGCCTCAGTGACGCGACGTGTGACGACGCCAACGCGTGCACGAAGGACACCTGCAACGCTGACGGCACCTGCGGCTACGCCGATCTCGAAGGCTGCTGCCTCGCGGACGGCGACTGCGATGACGGCGCCGTCTGCACGGCGGATCAATGCGTGGGCAACGTGTGCGCCGCGACGGTGATCCCGACCTGCTGCACGTCCGACGGCGCCTGCGACGACGGTGACACCTGCACGAGCGACCTCTGCCAAGCGGACGGCGTGTGCACCAACGCGGCGGTGCCCGGCTGCTGCGACGTCGCGGCCGACTGCGACGATGGCGTGAGCTGCACGGCGGATAGTTGCGTCTCGGGGCAGTGCGTGAGCGCGCCCATCCCCGCCTGTTGCGGGGAGGACGCCGACTGCGACGACGGCGACGCGTGCACGATCAACGTCTGTGCCGCGGGCGGTCTTTGCACCGTGAGCTCCATCCCCGGCTGTTGCGACGCCGATCTCGACTGCGAAGACGGCGACCCCTGCACGTCGGGCGCCTGCGCAGCGGGGACCTGTACCCAATCTCCTATTGGGAGCTGCTGCCAGAGCGACGCCGACTGCGTCGACACGGACGCCTGCACCACCGACGTCTGCAACGCAGGCGTCTGTGAGAACGTCGCGGGCGAAGGCTGCTGTTCGAAGGACGCCGACTGCGGCGACGGCGTCGCCTGTACCCTCGACACCTGCGGCCCCGACGGCGCGTGTCGTTTCACGGCGATCCCGGAGTGCTGCCAGGCCGACTCGGACTGCCCGGGCGCTACCTGTGCCACGGGCCTGTGCGCGTTGCCGGCCCCCGGCGCCACCACGGGCGCATGCGCCACCGTACCCACCTCCGACTGCTGCGCGACGGACGCGGACTGCGACGATGCCGACGCCTGCACCGCCGACACCTGCACCGCGGCGGGCGGTTGTTCGAACCTACCCCAGCTCGGCTGCTGCACCACGGACGCGGAGTGCGACACCGGCAATGCGTGCACGTCGAGCGTCTGCTTCGGCGGTGAGTGCCTCTCGAAGCCCCTCCCCGACTGCTGCGAGACGAGCTCGGACTGCGCCGACAACGACCCGTGCACGGCGGACGTGTGCGGTCTTGGCGGCGAATGCTCGAGCACTCCCGTGACGGGCTGCTGTGCGGCCGACGTGCAATGCGACGACGGCAATGCGTGCACCGCCAACACGTGTTCGGCCGGTGAATGCGTCATCACGGGCATCGCCGGCTGCTGCGCCTCGGCGGCCCACTGCGACGACGGAAACCCATGCACGACGGACGGTTGCGGGGCGGGCGGCGTGTGCCAGAACACGGCCATCGCCGGTTGCTGCGCGACGAACGCGGACTGCCAGGGCGGCACGGCCTGCGCGCCGGTACTATGTCAGAATAACGTCTGCATCGCGTCGCCCGGCCAGCCGGGTTGCTGCACGACCGACGACGATTGCTTCGCACCGAGCGCGTGTCAGGTCGGGACGTGTGGCGACGGCAACCAATGCAGCTTCACGACGACGGCCGGCTGCTGCCTCTCCGGCGCCGACTGCGCCGATGGCTCGGCGTGTACGGCTGACGTGTGCTCGAACGGCACCTGCACGAACACGCCGATCGCCGGTTGTTGCCAATCCGACGCGCAGTGCAGCGACGGCAATCCATGCACCACGGACACGTGCGGCGCGGGCGGCGTCTGCGCGCTTGCGCCGGTCACCGGTTGTTGCCAGGCCGCCACCGAGTGCGCCGACAGCGACCCCTGCACCGTCGACGCGTGCACGAACAACCAGTGCACGAACACCGACAGCGCGGGCTGCTGCGTCACCCCCCTCGATTGCGCGGTGACTGACCCTTGCGACGTCGCTGAGTGTGTCGCGGGTCAGTGCAGCGTCACCGCCGTGCCGGGTTGTTGCACCGACGACGCCGATTGCACGGACACGAGCCTGTGCACCCAAGAGCTCTGCGGCGAAGGCGGGAGCTGCGTGTACCCGACCATCGCGGGGTGCTGCGAGTCGAACG
The DNA here is from genome assembly GCA_018780435.1 of Myxococcales bacterium. Taxonomy (GTDB): domain Bacteria; phylum Myxococcota_A; class UBA9042; genus SXOO01. Next base: position 18,363 of record JADMJS010000649.1, on the reverse strand, counting down.
CCCAGTGCGACGACGACAACGCGTGTACGACCGACACGTGCTTCGGCGGCCTGTGTACCTTCACGCCGAACGGCTCGCTGCCGGGCTGCTGCGCGACCAACGTCGCATGCAACGACCAGAACCCCTGCACGGTGGACGTCTGCGACGTCGGGGCGTGTCGCAACACCACCCTCCCCGGCTGTAACTTCTGCACGGCGGCGCTCTGCGCCGACAGCAACCCGTGTACGGCCGACGTCTGCAACGCCGACGGCACGTGCAGCAATAACCCGGTGTCGGGCTGTTGTGTGGCCGATTCCCAGTGCGCCGACGGGGACGCGTGTACGTCCGACGTCTGCTTCTCGGACAACACGTGCGCGAACATCCCGCTCGCGGGCTGCTGCACGACCAACACGGACTGCGGCGACGGCGACGCGTGTACGGCCGACACCTGCACGGCGGGCTCCTGCAGCTACCCCATGATTCCGGGGTGTTGTGAGACGGCGGCGGACTGCCAGGACACCAGCGACTGTACGGCGGTCGCCTGCAATGGCGGGCAATGCGTCACGACGCCGGTCCCGAACTGCTGTGAGTCGAACGCCGAATGCGATGACGGCGATCCGTGTACGCAGAACGCGTGTAACAGCGGCAGCTGCAACAGCACGCCGGTCCCGGGGTGCTGCACGTCGGACGCGCAATGCGCCGACGCGGACGTCTGCACCGCGGACGCGTGCCTCCAGAATCAGTGTTCGTCGGCCCCGGTACCCGGGTGCTGTAAGAACGACACGGACTGCGCCGACGGGAACGCCTGCACGTCCGAGAGCTGCGGCGAAGACGGCCAGTGCGCCGTGGTGGTGGCGCCCGGCTGCTGCGTCGCGAACGCGGACTGTGACAACGGAGACGCGTGCACGACCGACATCTGTGACGCTGGCGCCTGCGTCTATCAGGCCATCGCGGGATGCTGTACCGAGGTGGGCAAGATGACTCTGCTGAACATCGGCTTTCAGACCGGCGTCATCGACGGCTGGCAGCCCGAGCCCGATAACGGCTTCTTCCGCTTCCGCGAGCAGGCTGGGCCGAATACGGGCGGAGGCGCAGCGCTCTACTTTGGCAACGGCGCAGGCGATCACTACTGCCCGCAGTTCGGCGCTTTCGGCACGCCCGCGGGCACCGCGCTCCTCCCGGTGGCCTCCGCGAACTACCTCTCCGGCAACCTCGCTATCCCCGCTGGGGCGACCGCGACGGTGCGCTTCGACGCGTGGCTCGACATGCGGACGCAATCGAACGTCGACCGCCTCTCGCTCGAGGTCGTCTCGGGTGGCGCCGCCACGACGGTGTGGACGAAGGCGGCGATCCCGGCAGCGAGCTACGAGACGTGGGTGGCGCAGACGGTCGACCTCTCGGCCTTCGCCGGACAGGCCATACAGCTCCGCTTCCGCTTCGATGTGGTCACCACGGGCAGCAACGGCGGCTGTTACAACGCGGGCGCCGGTCCCCGCATCGACGAGGTGAAGGTCGACGTCAGCGCGTGTGGCCTCGGCTGCGCCGCGGACAGCGACTGTAACGACGGCAGCGACTGCACCACGGACTCCTGCTCGGCCGGGGTCTGCCAGAACGCGGCGTCGTCGACGGAGCTCATGAACTTCACCTTTACGGACGCGGTCGATGGCTGGACCGCCAGCGGCGGCGGCTTCGGCGTGTCGTGGCGCGAGTCCGGGGCGAACGTGCGCAGCGCGCCGCTGTCGATGTACTTCGGCAACGCCGCCAGCACGGGTTATTGCGCGCCGGTGACCGCCGCGGCTGACCTCCCGGGCGACGCGAGCCCCGCCTTCCCGAACGGCACCATCACCTTCGACGCCACGCTGACGACCTTCGTTGTCTTCGACGTCTGGCTCGACATCCGCAGCAGCGCGGATGTCGATCAGCTCGACCTCCGTCTCCGGCGCGCGGACGGCACCGAGACGGTCGTCTGGACCAAAGCTGCTATCCCCGCCTCGGCGTTCGGCGCCTGGGTCCCCGTCACCGTAGACCTTTCGGCCTACGCTCCGTTCACGGGCAAGCTCCGCTTCCAGATGGCCGTCGGCAGCACGTTCGCGAACGGGAGCTGTTTTGGCGGCGACGGCGTCTTCATCGACGACCTCCGGGTCGTCCGTACCTGCGGCGGGCTGTGAGTCTCAGGCGCTCCAAAGCGAGAGCGCTTTGACGAGATAGACCACCCCGATCCCCGTGACGAGGAGCCGCGTCCAACGCTTGAAGTCGACGTCGGTCATGCGATCGAGGATGCGACCACCGAGGGCCGTCCCCACCATCGAGAGCGGGATCGCGACGGCAAAGAGCCATGGTGACGGCAGCTCGCCCGCCGCGGTGGCGTCACCCAAGAGGGGTCCGCCGTAGACCACGATCTTCGCGAGATGGCTGAACACTTGTGTCGCCGCCTTCGTCGCGACGATGGCGTGCCGAGTGAGCGCGGTACGAACGAAGAAGACGTCGAGGAGGGGCCCGGCGACGCCCGCGAGCAGGTTCAGCCCCGTGACGAGCCCGCCGGCGAGAAAGGCGTGGCCCGGGCGCTCGGCGTCAAGCGCCATCGCCTTTGCAGGGAGCCAGACCAAGAGCGGCACGAGCCCGAGCATCAAGTAGAGGACCGGGCGGGAGGGCACGACGGACAAGGCGAGGACCACCAGCCCGGCCACGAGTGACGCGAGCGCGTACCAGCCGATGATCGGCCAGCGCACGTGCTCGCGGTGGAGCACGGCGCGCCACCCATTTGCCGCGAGCTGCAAGACGCCATGTGTCACGAATGCGGCGGTGACGGGCTGAACCAGCGCGAGTGCGCCCATGAGTACGAGCCCGCCCGCCATCCCGAAGACGCCTGAGAGGGTCGCCGTCAGCAGCGCGACCCCGCAGACGAAGGCGGCCGCGAGGAGGCTCACGCGTCGCCGAGGTGACGGCAGAGGCCACTGAAGGGTCGCCGTTGATCGTGCCACCAGGACGGCGGCGCGGCCTGCAATTGGCCGGGCGCCACCAAGCGGGACGCGCCCAACCGAACGAGCGCATGCCGCTCTTCGGCCGAGGGCGTACCCGCGACGGACACACTCGAGAGCGGCGATGACGAGGTCATCCCGTCCGGTCGCCATCGGCGCACGACGACGACGCGACCACCGGGCCCCGGCGGCAATGGTGCGTCGTCCGTCTCGACCGCGACACACCAAGAGAGCACCCGGCGCTCGGGTTCGGTCGACCACTCCGCGTGCACGACCGCCCCCGCCATGACGGCGAGGTCGTGGAAGCGCCGGATTCGATCCTCGAGCGCGCCGAGGCTCGGCCGACTCGCGCTGCCTCGGAGCTGTTCGACGAGTCGTTCGGCGACGCCTGTCGGCTCGCCCCGTACCCACAGCTCACGAAGAGACAAGCAGCCGCGCTGGTCGTAGAGCCGGACGTCGTCGGCGAAGCCGCGGAGGGCCTCCGTAGACGCCGTCGCGTCCGTGAAGCCGATGGAGAGACGGTCCCCGTAGCCGAGGAAGGGTGTCGACAGCGGCACCAGCGCCGCGATCGCTCGGACAGCCTCGTCTCCGCCCACGGCGACGACGGCGTCGACGGTGCGGGCGTATGCCGCGACGTCAGCTCGGCCCGTCAGCCGAATCCCGGGGAACGCTGCGGCGACAAGCGCCGGAAAGCCCGGGTCTTGGGACGGCGCCTTCACGAGGACGTCGGCACCGAGGAGCCAGGGGCGAAGAACCGCCTGGAGGTGTGACGGCGGGAGGACCCCACCCAGGACGACCAACGCCGACGATGGGGGGACGGCGGTCCGACCCAGGTGGCCGTGGAGATCGCCTTCCATGGCGCCGAGCAGCGCCTGCGCGTCGGCCCAGGGGGTGACGGCGCGCTCAAGCCCCGCTTGCCAGGTCTCGGCGTCGAAATGGGTATTGGTCCCGAGGGCTTGGGTGTTCAACTCGCTCCCTGAGCGGAGGAGCTCGGAGAGCCAACGTGCCGCTTCCTCGGCGCGGTCGACACGGAGGGCCAGCAGGTCTCTCCTCACGCCTCGTCCACGAGGCCGCAGCCCTTGAGGAGCGCCTCGGACGCTCGGCCGCGATAGACGAAGCCGTCGCGTGTGGGGCCCTGCCCTGCGCCCGCCACGCGGGTCCCGACGTCGTGAGTGAGGACGGCGAGGGCGCTCCCGCGGTTCACGGGATCGAGGTGGAGCAGGAGCCCATCGGTTCCCGGGGCGACGTCCGCGCCGGAGACCGGGTCGACCACGCGGGTCCGAGCCCACGGCGGGGGGACGTAGACGCGCGCCTCGGCGGGCGCCCCCTGTCCCACCACGGCGTCGTACCACTGGCTTGAGAGCTCAGCCATGCCGTACTCGCCGACGACATGGGACACGGGTACGCCGGCCCCCGCGTAGAGCTCGAAGCACGCGTCGCGGGACAGCTCGCGTCGCACGCCTTTGAATCCGCCGGTCTCCATGAGGCGAGCCCCGACGGGGAATCGGAGTGACGGCGCGCTCTCGAAGAGCGTCACGAGCCCGAAGGCCGTCCCCAGGACGAGCGGAGGGTCATTCGAGCGGGCGAGCTCGGCCCCGAGCCACTCGGCTGGCGACGCCTCGTTGTCCGCGATGACGGCGCTGTCGGCGGTACCGATCGCCGCGAGGACCCACGAGACCATTCGGGACAGGCTCGAGTCGGGCCGCGCCGATGCGTCCGGGATGAGAGACAGGATCCGGGCACGTCCGCTCGGGCAGAGCGCCGCCCGAAAGCCGGCGAGAGCGGCGTGGCGATAGAGCTCCAGGGAGTCAAAGGCGTGCCGACTGCGGGCCGTGTCGGTGGTGCCGCTCGATCGGAACTCGGCGACTGTTCGCGCCGACGGGAAGGTGCGCAGCTCGAGGCGGCGAAAGGCTTCGATGGGGACGGCCGGGATCTCGGCAGCGCACGCCGGCGGTGGTTGCGTCGCACACAGACGGCCGTAGATCGCGCTCTGCTCCCGCTGGTGGGCGAAGACCCGCAGGGCCACCTCGTCGAAGTCGCCGTCGCCGTCGATGAGGGCGTGGATGGCGCGATCGAGGGGCGTCATGACCGAGCGCGGGCCTCCGGAGCGAGACCGGGGAGGACGCGCTTCACGATCGCGATGACCCGGTCGAGCGCCTCGCCGAGGAGCGTCTCGTCGATGGTCAGCGGCGGGGTGATGGCGATGACCTCGGCTTCGGCGCCTTCGCAGAGCACGATCACGCCGGCCTCGAGGGCCTTCTCCATGACGGCGACGCCCGCGGGGATCCCATCGGGGGTGAGCCCGCGGCCGACCTCGATGGCGAGCATGAGCCCGCGGCCCCGCGCGACGAGCCCAGCGGCTTCAATGCGCGCGCGGACGGCGCTGCCGAGGCGCTCAGCGCGGCCTGTGAGCGCGTCTCCGGTGATGATGTCGAGCGTCGCGAGCGCCGCCGCAGCCGCGCCGGGGTGCCCCGCGAAGGTGGCCGTGAGGAGCGCCTCGCCGCTCGCCGCCGGCCAGCGACCGAGCGAGCCGTCGTGGCCGATGCACGCCGAGATGGGCATCCCGCCACCGAGCGCTTTGCCGAGGCACAGGAGGTCCGGAACGATGCCCTCGCGCTCGATAGCGAAGAGCGTGCCGGTGCGGCCGAAGCCCGTCAGGATCTCGTCGACGACGAACATCACGCCCGCTTGTCGACAGAGGGAGGCGACTTCGCGGAGGAAGCCGTCCGGGGGGACCACGATGCCCCCACGGCCCTGAATCGGCTCGACGATGAGCGCGCCGATAGGCGGTAACCCCGAGGACTTGCTGCGGAACTTCCGTGAGAGCTCGGCGAGGGCGCGTTCACCCGAAGCGACGTCGTGCGGGAACTCAACGAAGGTGGTCCGGCCGGGCGCGCCGAAGGGGTCGCGGAAGTCGCGCCGCGCGGTGACCGCGAGGGATCGCCCCAGGAGACCGTGATAGGCGCCTTCGAAGGCGACCACACCGGGTTTGCCGGTCACGAGGTGAGCGCACCGCAGCGCGGTCTCGACGGCGTCGGCGCCGTTGAGCCCCAACATGCCGAGGTGAAGGTCGCCGGGTGCGAGCTCGGCGAGGCGTTCGAGTAGCAACACCTTCAGCAGCGGCGGATGAACGTCGCCCATACCGTGGAGGAGAGTCCCGGCTTGCGCCGACACAGCGGCGGTGACGGCCGGGTGGGCGTGGCCAAGCGCGGCTACGCCGAAAGCGGCCGTGAGGTCGATGTAGTCGCGACCATCGGCGTCCCAGACGGTCGCGCCGTCGCCACGTACCCAGAAGATCGGCCAGTGTGGCGAAAAGGTGGTGACCCCAGGGCACTCGACGGCGGCGAGGCGGCGGCGAAGCGCGTCGTTCGACAGCGCCGACCCGGCTGCCGGCGAGGCGGCGGCGTCGCTCATGGGGCGGGGGCGTCCGACTCGGGCGTCGCCGACTCGGCCGGTGGGGACTCCGGCGCTGGCGTGGCTTCGAGGTAACGCTTGAAGCGCTCCCAGTCCGAGAAGTTCGGATGGTCGAAGGGCCGCCATGCCGCCGTGCAGGCGCGGTGCGCACAGATGCGCCCGCCGTTGGTCAAGCGATTGGCGCCGATGGGCGTGGGCACGGCGACCTCGGGGTAGCCGACGTCGTCGGCCGGCGCGCCCGACGGCGACGCCGCGGTGTCGAAGCGGACGACGTCGTCGCTGCCGGGGAGCCCGACGACTTGGATCCGCCACTCGCCGGGTTGGAGGCGCACGGTGTAGGCGCCGCTCGCTGGGAGGGGTATCTCGCGATCGATGAAGCCGGGGGCCTTCATGAGGAGCCGCGCTGCACGCGTGTCACCGAGGTCGACCTCGAAGGCCATGTAGCCGAAGGGCACCGAGGTGCCGGGCCGGATGACGTCGCGGACAACCTGAACGGGCTGAGCGCCGCAGCCGAGCGCGAGCGCGGCTAGGCCAAGCAAGGTGGCGCCGAGGCGAATAGCACCGGCGCACGGTCCGGGTGCGCCCCTCCGGCCATCGGAGCGACGGCGCAGCGGCGTCATCAGCGGCGAGCCCGGTTGCGAGGCCCACTCGAGCCCGATCGCGAGCCCGGACGCGGGCGTCCACCGGGGCTCACGCCACCGGTGCGACGCGGGCGGTTGCGACGTTCCTGAATGGCGTCCTCGTCGATCGACTCGGCTTCGATTCGGAACACCGGGATCTTGTGACCGATAAAGTGTTCGACCGCGGGGAGGTTGAGTACGTACTCCTCGCAGGCGAACGTGACGGCGACGCCGGTCGCGCCGGCGCGCGCCGTGCGGCCGATGCGGTGGACGTAGTCCTCGGGATCCTGCGGGACGTCGTAGTTGAACACGTGGCTGATGCCGTCGACGTGCAGGCCGCGGCTGGCGACGTCCGAGGCGACGAGCGCTTTCAGGTCGCCGCTCTTGAACTGGTCGAGCACCTTCACGCGGCTCGCTTGCGCCAAGTCGCCGCTGATCCCCTCGGCGGGAATGCCGTTCTTCACGAGCGACCGCGCGACGACGTCTACCGCCACTTTGGTATTGCAGAAGATGATGGTCCGCTCGACCCCGAGGTTGCGGATGAGCCCGACGAGGAGCGGGATCTTCTCTTTGCCACCGACGTGGTAGATGCGCTCCTCGATGTCCCGCACGACGACCTGCTGCGGCTCGACCGTGATCTCTTTCGAGTCGAGCATGAACTCGTAGCTCAGCTCGATGACTCGGAAGCTGAGCGTGGCGGAGAACACCAGCATCTGGCGCTCGTTCTTGCTCGGGCACTTACGGAGGAGGTAGCGGAGGTCCGGGTAGAAGCCCATGTCGAAGAGGCGGTCGGCCTCGTCGACGACGATGACCTCGACGTCGTCGAGCTTGCACTCGCCTCGTTTGACGAAGTCGATGAGCCGCCCCGGCGTCGCGATGCAGAGGTCGAGGCCCTTCTCGAGGTAATGGCGCTGCTTGTCGAAGCCGACGCCACCGTAGATGGTGGTGATGGAGAAGCCGGTGTGACGGCCGAGGATGGCGGCGTCCGAGGCGATCTGCAGTGCCAGCTCGCGCGTGGGCGCGATGCAGATGGCGCGTGGCCGGTTAGGTCGAGCCTTGAACCCGTTCTCGAGGAGCCGGGAGAAGACCGTCAGCAGGAAGGTGGCAGTCTTGCCGGTGCCCGTCTGGGCTTGGGCAGCGACGTCGTGGCCGTCCAGTGTCCACGGAAGGGCCTTCTCTTGGATGGGTGTGCATTGCACGAAGCCGGCATCTTCGATGCCACGCGTGATCTCGGGAGCTAGCTCGAATTCTTCAAAACGCATTTCGGCCGCGGATGCTACACGAGGACGGTCCGCTGTCCATGTAAACGGCGAAGCACCCGGACAGGAACCTCGGCCAGAACGGGTCCGGTGCCGTCACATCGAGATGGAGCAGAGTCCCACGTCGCCCCGCATTACGGCGGGAAGGACGTGAGCGCGGGTGGTCCATCTCGATGAGGCGACTAGCCCGGAAGGCTGGCCGAGGTTCCTGTCGGACGTGTTGCCCTTGGCATTGCAGTGAATGGGACCGGTTCAGACCGACGCGCTGTAGCGTGGCGCGGCGGGAGTGGAAGGCAGGACCGCACCGGGTGACGCCGGGAGCGCCACCATCTGGCTGCGCGCGTCGAAGGTCGCCGCGATCTGTCGAAGGAAGAAGCGACCAAGCTCGGTGACTTCGAGCCCATCGGCCTCGAAGAGGAGCAGCCCGTCGCGCGCCATCGGCTCGAGCGCCGCTCGGGCATCCGGGAAGCGCGCCCAGAAGCCAGCGCCATCGAGGAGATGCGCGACGTTTTGAGGTCGCACGGCGAGCTGGCACATGATCGACTCGATCACACGGCCTCGGAGGACGTCGTCGTCGGTCGCCTGCAGGCCCCGAAGGGTGACGAGGCCGGCCTGTCGTCGGTATTCCTTTTCGACGGCCGTGTTCTGAACCCATAACGGCGATGGCCCGCCGACGCGACCAATGGCGCTGACCCCGAGCCCGATCTGATCACGGTGCGAGACGGTCGTATAGCCCTGAAAGGTGCGACGTAGTGTGCCTGCGGAGGCCGCCCGAGCCAGCTCGTCCGAGGGGACCGCGAAGTGGTCGAGCCCAATGGGCAGGTAGCCGGCGCCGGTGAGGACGCGCGCGGCCGCCCCGAAGAGGGCGACTCGTTCGAAGGCCCCGGGGAGTCCCGAGGGTTCGAGCCGTCGCTGCTGCGGACGCATCCACGGGACATGTGCATAGCCATAGATGGCCAGCCGGTCCGGTCGATGCCGAAGCAACGACGTAACCGTCCGCTCCAAGCTCACTGTTGTCTGTTTCGGTAGACCGAACATGAGGTCGATGTTGACCCCTCGGATTCCCGCGGCACGCGCGCGTGAGATCAAACGCCCCACATGCGCCTCGTCCATGACCCGACCGATCGCGGCGCCGACGTCGGGATCAAGGTCCTGAACGCCGAAGCTGAACCGCGTCGCTCCCAGCTCGGCGAAGGTGTCGATGGTGACTTCGTTCGCGGCGCGAGGATCGATCTCGACGTCGATGGCCGCGCCGGAGAGATCGAAACTCGACTCGCGGAGAACCCTGAAGAGCCAGTGGAGCTGGTCTCCGCTCAAGAAGTTCGGCGTGCCCCCGCCGAGGTGTAGGGTCCCGACTTTGCGACGTCCGATGCGCTCGGACACGCGCGCGACCTCGACCGCCAGCGCCTCGAGGTACGGGTCCGCCGCGTACGGGTTCTTCTGGATGACGACGTTGCAGCCGCAGTACCAGCAGCGCTCAGCGCAGAAGGGGAGATGGACGTAGAGCGACACCGGCTCCGGGTCGCCTTGGACCGCCAAGAGCGCCGCAGCGTAGTCATCCGGGCCAACCGTGTCGGACCACGTGGGGATCGGCGGGTACGACGTGAAGCGCGGCGCGCGTCCGTCATAACGGGCGAGGAGGTCGGCATCGGGCAAGGCGAGCATGTCGAGGCGCCTTGCAACGGACAGGCCACCCCTTCTGGGCGGCCAATTGGGGCAAAACGCCACACCAAGATAGCTACAGGCTAGTGCTTGGGGTGAATCACCCCGGGCGCCGCTCGCTCGTGTGCCGACGCTGCAACGCGACGAGCTGACCGATCCCGGCCTCGGCGAGATCGAGGAGCCCATTCAGCTCCGCACGGGAGAACGCGGCCGTCTCGGCGGTACCCTGTACCTCGATGAGCGCCCCGGCGCCGTCGCCGACGACGTTGATGTCGCTGCCGGCTTGCGAGTCTTCGATGTACTCGAGATCGAGCCGCGCTTCTCCCGCGACCATTCCGACGCTCACGGCGGCGATAGGCCTCACGACGGGGTTCGACTGGAGCTTTCCCTGAGCGACGAGGCGCTCGGCGGCGAGCCAGAGCGCGATCCACCCCCCCGTGATGGAGGCGGTCCGAGTGCCGCCGTCGGCGTCGAGCACATCGCAATCGACGGTGATGGTGCACGGCCCGAGCGCGGGCAAGTCGACGGCCGCCCGCAGCGACCGCCCGATCAGCCGGGCGATCTCGGTGGCGCGCCCGTTCTCGCGCCGCGGGACACGCCGGTCGCCGCTGCCCGGGAGCATCGCGTACTCGGCCGTGACCCACCCACCGGGTTCCGTCTTCCACTTCGGGGCGACGGGCTCGATCGTCGCGGCACAGAGCACACGGGTGTTCCCGAAGGCGATGAGGCAACTGCCGGCGGCTTGCCGTTGAACACCCACCTCGACGTGGAGGGGGCGTAGCTCATGATTCTGTCGGTCTCGGCGCGTGGTCATGGGCCGAACGTACCACAGGACCCGCCGAAGGGCGGTAGCCAGTACCCCTCCAACGTGGATAATGCCGGCCTCTACTCGCCCCCTGGAGGCCTCCGTGAAGCGTGCCCTCATCAGCGTCACCGATAAGACCGGGCTCATCCCCTTCGCAGAGGGCCTCGTTCGCGCCGGGGTTGAGCTCGTCTCCACCGGCGGGACGGCCTCGGCGCTCGAGGCCGCGGGCCTGGTCGTCACAAGGGTCGCGGACTTGACACGCTTCCCGGAGATGATGGACGGCCGGGTGAAGACGCTACACCCCTCGATCTTCGGGGGTATCCTCGCGCGACGACGCCGCGAGGACGACCTCGCCGCGCTCGCTGGACACGGAATCGGTCTCATCGACCTCGTCGTGGTGAACCTCTACGCCTTCGAAGCGGCGACACGTCGACCGAACGCCACCTCCGGCGACATCATCGAACAGATCGACATCGGCGGCCCGTCGCTCATCCGCGCCGCAGCGAAGAACCACCAGGACGTGCTCGTCGCCGTCGATCCCGCCGATTATCCCCGAATTCTCGCCCACATTGAGGGCGCGTCCCCCGAGCCCGGTATCGGGTTCGCCCTCGCCGCCAAGGCGTTTGCCCACACGGCCCGCTACGATTCGGCGATCGCGGCGTGGTTTGCGAGAGGGCTCGCGGAGTCCGCCGAGGACTTCACCGTGGCCGGGACGTCGCCCGTTCCACTTCGTTACGGCGAGAACCCGCATCAAAACGCGACCTTCTACCGCACGGGGCCAGGCTACGCGGACGCGGTCATCCACCAAGGGAAGGTGCTCTCCTACAACAACTGGCTCGACGCGGCGGCAGCCTACGACCTCGTAAACGACCTCACAGGAGGCCCCGCCGTCGCCATCGTCAAGCACATGAACCCGTGCGGCCTCGCGGTCAGCCCCCTCGGGCACGAGGATGCATGGCAGGAGGCGCTCGCCACCGACCCCACGAGCGCCTTCGGCGGCATCGTCGCCCTGAACGGCCGGGTCACGGGCGCCGTGGCGCGGCGGCTCACTGAGCTCTTCCTCGAGGTCGTGGTGGCGCCGGCCTTCGACGACGATGCGCTTGTTATCCTCAGCGCCAAGAAGAACCTCCGGGTCCTCGAGTGCCCGCCGGCCCCGGCCGGGCTCCAGCTCCGGAGCATCCGCGGCGCCCTGCTCGTTCAGGGCGATGATACTGGCTACCGAGATCTTCGAAGCTGCAACGTCGTCACCACCCGAGCGCCCACGGACGCCGAATACCGGGCCCTCCAGTTCGCATGGGAGGCCGTCAAGCACGTGAAGTCGAATGCGATTGTCTTTGCGGACCAGGACCCGAGCTCGCACGCGCTCCGAAGCGTCGCCATCGGCGCCGGCCAGATGAGCCGCGTCGACTCGGTCGCGCTCTGTCGCATGAAGGCGAGACGCCCGCTTGAGGGAACCGTCGCCGCGTCTGACGCCTTCTTCCCCTTCCGCGATGGCGTCGAGCTTCTGCACGCAGCGGGGGCGACGGCGATCGTTCAGCCCGGCGGCTCGGTTCGAGACGCCGAAGTCATCGCCGCCGCGAACGAGCTCGGCCTTGCGATGGTCTTCACCGGTCAGCGCCACTTCAGACACTGACCTCCGCCCTCAACTCGCCTCGTCCGCGTCACGAAGGATCGGCCGCAGTTCAGAACGTTGGCGACTCGCTTCGAGTGGGTTCGGGAGCCCGTATCGCGTGGCCTCCCGCCGGTGGTCATGACGCACGCCCCCCTATAATCGACGCGTCCACTCGAAATCGTCTGCCTCGAGAGCAACTCACCCTACATCGGGACCGATAGGGCATCTGTACCGGCGACGCCGGACCGCGACGCTCCGGGGGCCGGAGGTCGTGCCATGCCAGACAGCGACACCGAGTGGGGTTCTCCATGTTCAGTTCGAACACGACGCTGGTCGCCTGCGCCGCGACTCTCTTCCTGACGTCCTCCGTCGCTGTCGCCGAGCAGGGGGTGGTCCCGCCTGAGCCGTCCGAACCCGGGCGAGTGGCGCTCGAATCCGAGCCGGATAGCGCGAACCCTCTGACGATCGGCGCAAGCGTCGACGTCACGTCTCGTGCTCTCTGGCGCGGCATCGCAACCACCGTCGGAGGCGCCGTGGTCCCGAGCTTCACGCTCGGCGCGTGGGGGTTCAGCACCACCACGGCCGCCTACCTGGGCTTCGACGCGGAATCGCCTCAGGTTCTCGAAGAGCTCGACGTGACGCTGGCCTGGGGCGCTTCCGTAGCGGGCTGGCGTTTCGACGTGAGCGCCAATGGGTATCTCTTCCCGGGTATCGACGCCTTTGACCACCACCTCGAATTCGTCGGTTCAGCCAGCTGGACGGGCGGCGTCTTCACGGTCGGGACCCTCCACGGGATCGAGGTCACCTCGACGCCCGGCGCCTACTACGGTGAGGTCAACGTGGCGGCGAACATCGAGCTCGTCTCGTCACTGGCCCTGTCCATATCGTCCGCCTTCGGATGGTCGAACGCCGCGTATGCCGGCGACTGGTACGGCGTCGAGTCGGCGATGCCCCAATCGATCGGCGGCAACCTCTCGCTCAGCTGGGCCGTAGGCGCCGGCTTCGCACTCTCGCCGCATGCCGGCGCTTGGTACCCAACAGACCAGCGAACTCGCGACGCACTTCAAACGGCTGTCCTGTGGAACACAGGGCTCACCGTGGCTGGCGCGTGGTGACCGATGAGGACTCACATGATGAACTCCAGTCACATCCTGGCCGTCTGTCTCGGCTACTCGGCACTCGCCACTCCGGCGCTCGCCGACGACTCGCCCGCTCCTCCACAGGACGCCACGGAATCCATGCTGGCGAGCGACGTCGACGGTGAGGGCGTATCGGTGTGGCATGCCGGGGCGACCGTCGACCTATCGACCCGCTGCGTGGGGCGTGGCGTCCCGTGCTCGACCGGCGGCGTCATCCTGCCGACCGTGGAGTTCGGGGCTTATGGCCTGACTGCCTCGTTCACGGCCTACCTCGGCTTCGACGAAGAATCGCCTCAGGCGCTCGAGGAGTTCGACGTCGGGCTGTCCTGGAGCCACGCCTTCGACGACCTGACCCTGGAAGTGGGGGCCTTCGGGCTGACCTTTCCGGGCCTGGTCGACGCGCACGAACACGTGGAGCTGGTGGCGTCCCTCGCCTATGCGCTCGGCCCGGTGAGCGTCGTGACCGAGCACGTCGTCGAGGTGCTCGCTGAGCCCGGCGCCTACTACGGTGAGGTCGGCATCGAAGCCGAGTTCAAGCTCACCTCGGTGCTGAGCACCACCCTGTCGACGGCGTTCGGCTGGGCGAGCGCGAAGTACAACTCGGACATGTTCGACGTCCACGACGTGATGCCACAAGCGATTGGGGGTGAAGTGTCCCTGAGCTGGGACATCGGGGACGGATTCGCCATCGAGCCACATGGTGGTGCGTGGTACTCGACCGACTCACGAGCCCGCGAGGCTCTCGAGACCGACGTCGTGTGGAACGCGGGGCTGGCGGTGGCCGGCGCCTGGTAAGGGCGCGTCGCTGCGTCATCCCTATCGAACCAGGCGCGCGCGGAGCTCCCCTCGAGGCTACGGCGACTCCGACCCTGGGATAGCCACAAACGCCCCATCCCGGATGGTCACGATGCCCCCGTGGTCGGGGAAGAGTGGCACGTCCGAGTTGGGTCGGAAATGAATGCTAACGGCGAAGAGCGCACGCTCCTCAAAGGCCTGGAGTCGCGAACGTGGGTCTTCGAGCAGCGCGAGGTAGCCGAGGAGGCGGTCGTGTTCGGCCTCCGGTGTCCCTCGCAGGACTTCACGGCGGCTCCCGCGGGACGGAAGTGAGAAGAGCGTGGTGGCGGGGACGAGGCCGCGCGTGCGGTGCCCGCGAAAGGTGAAGGTCAGGAAGTGCGGATCCGGCATGAGGTGTCGGCGTAGCCCGAGGGCCGAGAGCCTCTCTCGAAAGACGATCTCCCGTGTGAGCTGCGCGGTCGGGACGCCGAGGGCCGACGCCACGGCTTCGACCACCTCGGACGCGAAAGGCGGCCGACGCCCCCTGGATTGATACGCCACCGGATTGACGACCAGCCGCAGCTCTCGAAGCGCACGACGCCCAGTCCCCATCCCATGGAGCAGCGTCGGGAGATGTTCGGAGGCCGCCGGGTGATCGAAGGCCATACGACCGAGCCCCGGCACCGCGAGGACCGAGGGGGCGTCGTCGGGAGTGACGATCTCGAAGTGCGCTTCATCGGCGCCACGCGGGAATGGGACCCCCTCCCTGGCACGCACCGCGATCGTCGCGCCTCGGCCCGTGAGTCCGTCGACGTGGTCGGCGCCGACGACCATCGTGGCGCCCGCGAAAGGCGCCCCGAAAGGGCCGGCCGGCAGCGTCGAGACGTCCTCGACGTGAATCTCGAAAGGCCGGGTGAGGGCGTCGGGCTCCCCTTTCATCAAGGTCTCGTAGAAGGGCCCGTCCGAGTCCAAGAGGATCCGATCGTAGCCGCGCGGCCCGGCGGCGTTACGGACTCGGTAGACCACCCGCCCGTCCTCCTCCACGACTTCACCCGCCTCGGTGCTTCGGAGGATCCGCGGGTGGTGCGCGGATGGATCCCGATGGACTTCGACGAACGGCGTCACTTCACGCGTGACGCGGTCCGGCTCTCTCGACTGATCGCGACGTCGCGTCATGACCACCTACCCCCAACCGAGGGGCCTCCGGTCGGCGCGCTCCGAACCCGGTCAGTGCCGAGCCGGCTCGTCGCTCGACTCCTCGCCGTGAACTGCCGTCGATATGGGGCCCTGAACGTTCCGCGCCAACAAACGCGCAAACGCGTTCTCTTCGAGCGCCGCGTGGAGCACCTCGTCCATGTGCTCGACGAATACGAAGCGGACGTCCTTGCGGACCGTCTTCGGGATATCTCCGATATCCTTCTTGTTTTGGCGCGGCGCGATCACGGTGAGGATGCCGGCGCGGTGCGCGGCCATCGACTTCTCTTTGAGCCCGCCGATGGGGAGCACCCGTCCGCGCAGCGTGATCTCGCCCGTCATCGCCACGTCGCCCCGCACGGGGATCCCGGTGAGCGCGCTCGCCAGCGCCGTCGCCGTGGTGATGCCGGCGCTCGGGCCGTCCTTCGGGATGGCACCTTCAGGGTAGTGGATGTGGACGTCGTGCTCCGAAAAGAAGTCAGCGTCCAGCCCGAACTCGGGCGCTCGCGAACGGACGTAGGAGAGCGCCGCCTGGGCCGCCTCCTTCATCACCTCGCCGAGCTTGCCCGTGATGGTCAGCTTGCCCTTGCCGGGCATCTTCGTCACTTCGACGGTCAACAGGTCGCCACCGACCATCGTCACCGCGAGCCCGTTCACGACGCCGACCTTCGGGACCAGCTCCGCGTGATGTTGGCGGAACTTCTTCGGTCCGAGGTACTTGGCCACCGCTTTGGCGTCGACCCGGAAGACCACGGTTGAGCCGTCGGTCGCCGCTTGGCGCACCTTCACGAGGTCACGCGCGATCTTGCGGCACACCGCTGCCATCTCGCGCTCCAGGTTTCGGACGCCGGACTCCTTGGTGTAGCCGCTGATGACGGCGCGAATCGAGTCATCGGTGAAGCGGACGTCCACGCCGTCGAGGCCGTTGGCTTCGAGCTGCTTCGGGATGAGGTGCTTTCGCGCGATCTCGATCTTCTCAAGCTCCGTGTAGCCCGGGATCTCGATGATCTCCATACGGTCCTGGAGCGGGAGCGGGATGGTGTGCAGGCTGTTAGCCGTGCAGATGAACATGACCTCGGACAGGTCGTATTCGAGATCGATGAAGTGGTCCGAGAAGGTGCTGTTCTGCTCGGGATCGAGCACTTCAAGGAGCGCCGACGACGGATCGCCGCGGAAGTCGGTCGACATCTTGTCGATTTCGTCGAGCAAGAAGACCGGGTTGTTCGACTCCGCCTTCCGTAGCGACTGCATGATCTTGCCGGGCATGGCGCCGATATAGGTGCGCCGATGCCCGCGGACCTCCGCCTCATCTCGGACGCCGCCGAGGGAGAGGCGCACGAATTTGCGACCAATGGCCCGTGCGATCGAGCGGCCGAGGGAGGTCTTGCCGACGCCGGGCGGGCCCACAAAGCAGAGGATGGGGCCGCGTATCCGCTTCACGAGCGAGTGCACGGCCAGATACTCGAGGATGCGCTCCTTGGCCTTGGTGAGCCCGTGATGGTCCGAGTCGAGGATCTCCTCCGCCCGCTCGATATCGAGGTTGTCGGTGGTGATGTCCTTCCACGGGAGCGCGATGACCCAGTCGATGTAGTTGCGGACGACCGTCGCCTCCGCGCTCATCGGGCTCATCATCTTGAGCTTCTTCAGCTCGCGCTTGAGCTTCCCCTTCGCCTCCTCGCTCATCTCCTTCTTGGCGATCCGCGACTCGAGCTCCTGGATCTCGTTCTTGAATTCGTCGCGGTCACCGAGCTCCTTCTGCATGGCCTGCATCTGCTCGTTGACGCCGAACTCCTTCGACTTCTCCATCTGCTTCTTGACCCGCGAACGGATCTTCTTCTCGACGAGCAGGACCTCGATCTCGGACTGGATGAGGTCGAGCAGGCGCTCGAGGCGACGCTTCGGCTCGGCGGTCTCGAGGATCTCCTGCTTGTCCGTCAGCTTCAGCGTGAGGTGAGCCACGATGGTGTCGGAGAGCCGCACCGGATCGTCGATGGCCGCGATCGACTGAAGCATCTCGGGCGGGACCCGCTTGTTCAGCTTCACGTAGTCGTCAAAGGCCGACTGCAGCGACTTCATGAGCGGCTCGGTCTCGGACACCGGGGCCGCTCTCTCCGCGATGGTCTCGACCTCACACGCAAGGTGCTGATCGGACGGTAAGAAGCGCCGAATGCGAGCGCGACGCTTCCCCTCGATGAGCACCTTCACGGTGCCGTCTGGGAGCCGGAGCAATTGAATGACGTAACCGACGGTGCCGACGCGGTAGATCTCGTCGGCCGTCGGCGTGTCTGTCTTGGCCTTCTTCTGCGCCGCGAGCAGGACCTCGCGCCCCGACGCCATCGCGTCTTCGAGCGCGGAGATGCTCCGCGGTCGGCCCACGAAGAGAGGCACTACCATGAACGGAAAGACGATGATGTCCCGGAGCGGGAGCAGCGGGAGCACGCTCACGCCGGGATCGCGCTTGTCACCGAAGAACAACGGAACCTCCCAGTATCGCCGGCACGGCTCGCCAGCGAAGCGGCGCCAGGGGGACCGGACGTCCCCACACGCGCGGCGGCGGTCTCAGGTTTACTCGGCCCCCGCCAGGCGGTCAGGCCGACCCGACCTCCGCTTCGTGGCTGGGCCGTCTCGGCCTCGGCCCCACTCTCAGGCCGACTCGGCCTTCGCTTCGTAGACGAGCATCGGGCGCTTGTTCTCAGTCACGCACTCGTCGCTGACCACGACTTCGCGGATGTTCGGATCCGACGGCACGTCGTACATCACGTCGAGCATGACGGACTCAAGGATGGCGCGGAGGCCACGCGCGCCCGTCTTCCGTTCAAGTGCCTTCCGGGCCACCTGCCGCAGGCTCGACTCCGTGAAGGTGAGCTTGACACCGTCCATGTCGAAGAGGCGCTTGTACTGGCGCGTCAGCGCGTTCTTCGGCTCGT
>JADMJS010000503.1:3022-6849 GCA_018780435.1 Myxococcales bacterium | reverse complement strand
CCACGAGCAAGAACAAGAAGACCACGCCGAACCGCCTGCGCTTCCGCAAGTACGACCCGAAGCTCAAGAAGCACGTCTGGTTCAAAGAGACCAAGATCTGACGATCGCGCCGTCGACGGTGCCCTCCCGCTCGGCGTCGTCTGTGCGGTCGGCTCTGTGCCGGGCCCTTGCATCGTCACTCGTCGTCTCCACACGTCGCAACCCGATCGTCGGGCTGCTCGGCGCGCTCCTCGTGGCGGCCTGTGCCGAACCTGCGAGCGATGCCGTTGCTGACGCGACGGCCAACGCCGTCGACGCGGCTGTGGATGAGCCGGCGCTCATCGCGGCGGACCTCTGCGAACACGCGACCGAAGGCCCCTTCAAGGCCCTCACGGCCAGCGTGGACGCGGCTAGCGCGCCCGAAGCCTATTTCTCCCACACCTTCCTCACGGTGACGGGTTCCGGTTCCCCGGGGCGTCAGTACATCAAGCTGAGCGTGAGCGATGCCGGTGAACACGTCATCGGCGCCGCCGGGGTCGGCGGTCTCACCCTGACGGACGCGACCGGCACCGCGATCACCATCGACGACGAAACCGCCGTCACGGCCTGCGATGGCATCGAGACCGCCTACCACGTGTCCCTCGGCATCGGCACCGTCACCCTGTCATTCGACCTGACCGGGGCCGAGGCCGGCCTCGTGATCCTCACCGGTGAACACGAGGACGACGAGGCCCAGTGAGCCCGTACTCTCCCAAGGAACCGCGGCCGTGAGCGGCCCCGCTCCGGCGCTGCTCGAAGCGCGCGCCCTCGACGTCGGCTACGGCGGGCGAGCGCTCTTGCCCACCCTCGATCTCCGCATCGACGCCGGCCAAACCTGGGCGGTCCTCGGTCGGAACGGCGGCGGCAAGTCGACGCTGCTTCGCACGCTGGTCGGCAGCCAACGCCCCGTCCGAGGCGCCGTCCATCGCTACGGCACCGCGCTCTCGTATGTCCCGCAACGCCACTCGACGGACGCGTTCCTCCCGGCGCGCGTCATCGACGTCGTCACTGCCGGGCGCGACAGCGGCTGGTCCTTCCTGGTCCCGGGCGCGCTGCGCGACCTCGTCCACCTCATAGCGGCCCGGCGCCATCAGCCCCAGGGAGGGTGTGGCGGCGATGCGCCCTCGGGGCGAGAGGCGGTCGACGAGCACGATGCGGTGGCCGAGGCCATCGCCGAGACGGCGCTCGACAGCGTGCGCTACCGGCGCTTCTCGGAGCTCTCCGAAGGGCAGAAACAACGCGCACTCATCGCAAGGGCGCTAGTCTCGTCACCCCGGCTCATCGTCCTCGATGAGCCGACGAGCGCCATGGACATCGTGAGTGAAGACGCGATCTTCGAGCTCCTCGAGCACCTGAGACGCGACCACCACATGACGCTGCTCGTCGCCACTCACCAGCTCCACTTCTTGGACCGCTTCGCGACCCACGCGCTCCTCGTCGACAAAGACACGCGGACACTCGAAGCGGGCGTCGCCAGCGAGCTCTCGTCGTCGGCGGCCTTTGCGCGCCACTACGGCCGGAGTGGTCGGCCGCCCGCGAACGCCCACGGCGCCACACCGTGACGCCGGTGACCCCACTCGCCGGCCCGGCCCACGCCGCGTCGCCCGTGTCCCCCCACCTGCGTCCGCTCGGTCGCGACCACTCGACCGTGGAGTCGGTGACGCTGCTCGGGCTCCTCGCACTCGGGCAAGTCGCCTTCGTCGCATGGCTCTGGGCTGAACGCGACAGCGAATTCTTCAGCGCGTTCGAGCTCTTCGAAGACGCCGTCGTCGCGTCGACAGCGGCCGGCGCGCTCCTCGGCGTACTCGGCGTCTACGTCGTCTTGAGGCGGCTCGTCTTTCTGAGCGCCGCGCTGTCGCAGATCGCGGGCCTCGGCTCCATGGTCGCCCTGTACCTCACGTCGGTCACAGCGGGCTCCGTGTGGGCCTTAGGCCCCCAAGCGGGCGCGCTCGTCGCGACCGCGCTGCTGGTCCTCGTCATCGCCTCCGAACGGGGCCGCTCGACGCGATTGCCGCGCGACAGCGTCCTCGGCCTCGCCTACCTCATCGGCGCCGCCGGCGTCCTCGTCGTAGGCGCCAAGGTCCCCGGGGAGTCGCAGGAGATCATCACGAGCACGCTCTTCGGCTCGGCGGTAGCGGTGCTCCCCGCCGATCGCGATTCGCTGGTACAGGTCGCGGTCGTGCTCCTGGGCCTCCACGCGTGGTGGTGGCGCGGCTTCGTCGCCGTCAGCGTCGATCCAGAGGGGGCGCGTGTCCGCGGCCTTCCGACGATCCTGCTCGACGTTGCGCTCTGGGCGTCGCTCGCCGTGGCCGTCTCGGCGACGTCCCGCGTCCTCGGCGCCCTGCCCACCTTCGCTTACAGCGTCTTACCCGCGATGGTCGCGCTGCGCCTCGCGCCGAACATCGCCTTGGCCCTGGTCCTCGCAGGCGCCCTCGGCGCGTTCGGCGCCTTCTTCGGTTACTACCTGGCCTTCGTCTTCGAGCTCCCGGTGGGGGCGACGCAAGCGGGGCTCTGTGCCACCCTCGTCCTCCTCGTCGAGACCCTGAGACCCGTCCTGGCGGGCCTCAGAGGCCTCCTCGGACGACGAATCAGCGCCGAACGGAGCTCTCCATGATCCCACCCCGCTACCACCTGACCTTCGACCAGGACTGGGCGCCCGACTGGGCCGTCGACGATCTCATCGAACTGCTCGACCGGCAGGGGCTCACCGGGACCTTCTTCGTCACCCACGGCTCACCCGTGCTCGACCGGCTGCGGCGGTCGGGACGTTTCGAGCTCGGCATCCACCCGAACTTCTTGCCCGGCAGCTCCCACGGCAACACTCCGGCCGAGGTGGTGGGCAGCCTCATGTCGTTGGTCCCTGAGGCGGTCGGCGCGCGCGCCCACTACCTCGTTCAGGGGACTCCCACCTTGCAGGCCTACGCCGCCCGAGGGCTGCTCTACGACGCCGCGTCGCTCCGGGACGACGTCGCCGGCCTTGAGCCCTTCGTGAGCTGGACGGGCGTCGTCGACCTCCCGATCTGGTTCGAAGACGACGTCGCGCTCCAGCGAGGCCGTCCGCCTGGCCCGCATCTGCTCACCAGCGCGCCCGCGGGCCTCCGCGTCTTCAACTTCCATCCCGTGCTCGTCGCACTCGACGCGTGTGACCTCCAAGGCTACGCCGGCCTGAAGGCGAACCTCGCGTCGCGCGGCGTTCGACTCACCGACGCGACGCCGACGGACTTCGCGCCGTTCGTGCAACGCGGCGGGGTCGGCAGCTTCTTGCGCACGCTCACGACCTTCCTCGAAGAGCGCCCCCATCTTCGGGGCACCTTCCTAGCCGAGGAAGCTCGTTCAGCGCGAGGCTGAGAAGCCCTTCCATTCCACTTCTCAAGCCGTTAC
Source organism: Myxococcales bacterium (assembly GCA_018780435.1). Lineage (GTDB taxonomy): Bacteria > Myxococcota_A > UBA9042 > SXOO01. The sequence continues at coordinate 3,450 of JADMJS010000503.1, read as the reverse complement.
TGTCGGGACCATGAGTGGACGCGCGTATCTCTTCCTCGAAGCGGACCGACGCGTCTACCGGTGTCAGTTCACCAAAGACCTGACGCTCATCGGCAGCGCCTCCGACGCCGACATCATCATCCGAGACAGTCAGGTCCTCCCTCAACACGCGCAGATCGCGATGTCGGGCACGACCTTCACGCTCCGGCGCATCGACCGCAGCGAGGTCCGCGTCGACGGCGTCCGCATCGAGGGGCCACACGAACTGGTGGCCGGCGAACGTATCGGCATCGGCGACACCGAGATCCTCTTCGTCCGCGAGGAGAAGCTCTCACCCGTGTGCCTTGAGCTCGTCGTCGAACGACCGGGCGACGTCCCCGTCGGCTTTTGGACCGCCAAGTCGACCGTCACCATCGGCCGGGAGCGCGGCGACCTCATCCTCGACGATC
>JADMJS010000503.1:0-2922 GCA_018780435.1 Myxococcales bacterium | reverse complement strand
GCCAAGTCGACCGTCACCATCGGCCGGGAGCGCGGCGACCTCATCCTCGACGATCCGCTCCTCTCCCGCGTCCACTGCGTCATCGAAAACTACTGTGAAGGCGGGCAGTTCCTGCTCGACGCCCGCAGCGAACGCGGCACGGCGCTGAACGGGGTCGCCATCGACACCCGGCACCTGCTGAAGGTCGGAGACGTCATTCAAATCGGCAACATCCGCGTCGTCGTCGGCGTGAAGAACGCCGTACACGCCCCGTCGGCCCTCAGCTCGGCCGCCGCCCAGGACCGGGTCGCCGCCCTGCGAGACCGCGGCGATCCGGACGCCCCGCCCCGCGGCGACGCCGGGAAGGTCATCCCGCGCAACCCCTATCAGCGTTATCCGTCCGAAGTGTCTCTTCCACCCAGCGGAAATGCCGGCAGCCGCGAGCTCGACGTGCGGCGTCGCGGGAGCGTCGACCTCCGAAGTGGCGTCGCCACCGGCATCGTCGATCCCTCCCTCGCGAGGCGCCTCCGGTCCCGCGACCCGGAGGCCGCGCCGCGTCCGGCGCCCGAGGCCCCCGCGCCGGTACCGCGAGCCGGTCGACGCGAGCCCGAGGCCCTCCCTCACTTCGAACCCCGCCCCGGCTGGGGCGACCCGGCCAAGAACGCCCCCGCCGCGCGCGGCTTCGACGACGTCTCGACGCGGATCAGCCACGTCGGCAACGAGGTCTCACGCGAGCGCGGCTCCGGGCTCTGGTACCTCCCCCAAGGGAGCCGTGGCGCTCCGGCTGAATCACCGCGCCCCATCATCCGGCCGCGAGGCGACGCGCTCCCACCGGAGCCGCCGACGGCAAAATGGGACGCGCCATCCCCTGCCCCGGCGCGCGGCCACTACGACGAACCGGAGCCCGTGCCCGAGCCACGGCGCCCCATCATTCGGCGCCCATCCCCGGCTGGCCCACCCGAGTTCCGCGGGCCTACCGGGTCCGGCGGCGACCCCCGCGTCCGAAACGAGGCGCCCGACCTGACCATCGGCCGACAGCCCGAGCCGGTCCCGAGCTCGCGGCGCGCCGATGCCAGCCGCCTCGGCGAGAGTCGACAGCCCGAAGCCGCTCGCCCCTCGGCGGGCGACCGGGACGCGCTCGGTGCACGCGCCGGCGAACGGTGGTACACCCCCGAACACGCGGGCCCGCGGCCCGAGCGGCGGGCCGGCGAGCCGATGTACTACCTCCCGGAGACCCGGAACCGCCCGGCGCCGAAAGACGACCTCGACGACGCGCCGAAGTCGCCTCAGGGGCGCTTCCGCAGACCGTCCTTTGGCGGCCGCACGCAAGGTTTCGACCCCTCCGACTACTGAGCCCCGGACGCGCGCAACCACGCCCGAGCGTTCGAGCGACCTACCTCGCCCTGGAGTCCCCGTGTCCGACAACATCCTCAGTCTCGTGGGCGCTTCGAAGCGGTTCGGCGATCTGACCGTCCTCGACAACGTCACCATCGGGATCGATCGCGGGGAGAAGGTCGGGCTCATCGGCCCCAACGGCACCGGCAAATCGACCCTCATGCGCCTCATCGCTGGCGCCGGCACGGTCGTTGGGCCGACGCCGGAGCGAACGGAGGTGCTCGACGAAGGCACCGTCGCCATCCGAAACGACGCGCGCCTCTTCTTCCTCGAACAAGAGCCACGTTTCCCCGATGACGCCACGCCGCGAGAGCTGCTGCTCGCGTGTATCACCCCGCTGCGTGCCGCGATCGCACGCTACGAAGAGCTCGTCGTCAAAGGGGATTCGCGCGCGGACGCCGTCCTCGAGGAGATCGAGCGCCTCGGCGGCTGGGACTACGAACATCGCCTCGAACGCGCCGCCTCCGAGGTCGGCCTCCCGCTCGACCGCACCGTCGCCGGCATGAGCGGCGGCGAGAAGAAACGCGTCGCGCTCGCGCAAATGCTCGTCTCCGGCGCCGACTTCTGGCTGCTCGACGAACCGACGAACCACCTCGACGCCGAGACGACCGAGTGGCTCGAAGAGACGCTGTCGGGCTCGTCCAAGACCGTCCTGCTCGTGACGCACGACCGCTACTTCCTCGACCGCGTGGCCGATCGCATGCTCTCGCTCCGCCGCGGCGAGATGAAGGCCTACGACGGGAACTACAGCGACTACCTCGAAGCCCGCGCCATCGAAGACGCGCTCGAAGGGAGGGCGCGCGACCGCCGAGAACGTCTCTTCCTCGCCGAGCTCGACTGGGCGCGCCGCATGCCGAAGGCACGCACGACGAAGAGCCGCTTCCGCATGGACCGCGTCGGGGAGCTCGAAGCGTCACTCAAGATCGTCCCCGATCGCGCCGCCATCGGCTTCTCCTTCGGCGACCCGCCTCGCCTCGGCAAAACCATCCTCGAGACGGTCTCGATTTTCAAAGCCTACGGTGAACGCGACCTCATCCACGGGCTCTCGCTCACCCTCCGGCGCGGCGAGCGCATCGGCATCGTCGGCCGCAACGGCTGCGGCAAGTCCACGCTCCTCCGCATGATGGCGGGCGACATCGCGCCGGACCGCGGCACCGTCACGCGCGGCTCGAACACCGAGATCGCGTGGCTCGACCAGTACCGCCTGCGGCACCTCGATCTGACCAAGACCGTCCGCGCGACCGTCGTCCCCGAAGGCGGCGACACCGTGTTCTTCGGCGAGGAGAAGATCCACGTCGCGAGCTGGCTCGACCGCTTCGGCTTCCCGAGCAAGACGCACCTCATGAAGGTCGCCTCGCTCTCGGGCGGTGAACGAAACCGCCTCGCGATCGCGCGTTTCCTGCTCGAGAAGGCGAACTTGCTGCTCCTCGACGAGCCGACCAACGACCTCGACCTCGACACCCTGAACCTCCTCGAAGCCGCGCTCGTCGAGTTCCCCGGCTGCGTCATCGTCGTGACCCACGACCGCTACTTCCTCGACAAGGTCTC
>JADMJS010000367.1 GCA_018780435.1 Myxococcales bacterium | reverse complement strand
CCACCGGGTCTCACCACGCGGAAGCTTGGTTCCACTAGTGGCGAATCCCCTGTCTCGCAGCTCGGGGGCCCCCACGAATCAACTTCTCCAGAGAGGGCATCCTCGTTGCTCTCTACGTCAACTTCCAGGAGCCAGGCATCGGACCCATCGCCAGCTTCCGAAACGCCGTCGAACGTTTCGTGATCATGTGAGACCTCGGGCAGTGTCGGCGGGACGTCCGAGGCAGAGGAGACATCAATGTCGTCGTCACTGGGAGACGACACGTCCTTGATAGAGCCGCTCCTTCCATCCTCCTTGCCGTCGAGCTGCGGAACTTGCGTAGTCCCCGAGCACGCGGAAAGGACAGCCACAGCGACAAGTACTGCGCTGAATTGGCGGTGGAGAGTCACGGCGCACCGTCGATGAGGTGTTCCAACTCGGCGAGACTGGAAGCCGGAAGCCTCAATTCCATCCATGTCATGCCGTCTATCACAGGCGGTGAGGGTACCTGACGAACACCAAGCGCCACAAGGCTGGGTGGCCTCTGGAACGCCGCCTACGAACTCGACGGCGACGAGGACGCGGTGGTTGTCGACATGACGCCGCTGCCGCCTTGAGGCATCCTCGACGACGCCTTACACGGGCTCATCGAAGACGCCGAGTCCGTCGCCGCGACGGCCGCCCGCCTCGCCCAGGACCCCGCGCTCGTCGCCCGAGTCGCCGCCATGGTCGCGGGCGCCGAGTACAAGCGCCGCCAGAACCCGATCGTCCTCCGCGTCTCCACCAAAGGCTTCGGCAGCGGCCGCAAGATGCCCGTCGCCGCTCGGATGAACCCCGCATGATCCGGCTCACCCCATGACGCTTACCGCCACCCCGCGACGGCGCCTCCCGGTCGAGTGGTCCGACCTCAAGGGCGCCTACCGCTGGTACGTCGTCCAGGACCCGGCCACCCAGCCGTGCCTCCACCTCGAGTCCGGCCACCTCACCTGCCCCGCCGCCGAGGGCCTCGAGAGCCCCGACGACGCCAAGGACCGCCTCGCCCCGCTCCCGCTGAAGAGCCCACTCGACGCCATCGAACAGCGAATGCAGTTCGCCGGCTCACTCTGCGACCCCCAGTTCCGAAAGGAGCTGACGGCCACCCTCTCGGACAAACGAATCTTCAAACGTTTCGACGAGATCCTCGCCACCGAGCCCACCCTAGAGACCCGCTGGCGCGAAGAAGAACGCAACAAGGACCTCGAA
>JADMJS010000418.1 GCA_018780435.1 Myxococcales bacterium | reverse complement strand
GAGCGATTTCGCGCACCGGACGCCGACGATTTGGGATGTGATCCCATCAGGCTCCTCAAAGCGCGCGTGTGGGTGTCGGAAGTGCTCGCGAAGATAGGCCAAGTACGCCGGACTGACGTTGATGACGACGTGCCTGACCGGCACCGTCACGAGACTGAAGTCATGTCCTTGACCGGCTTTCGCGTCGTCTCCGACGCGGGGCTCGTCGCCGCCTCCGACGCCATGGACGCCCTCTACGCGCGAGAGCCCGGCTTCGAGTCGCGCGCGCTCGTCGGCCCCGACGCCGACGGGCGCTATCTTGAGATCATCCGATGGCGCTCACGCCATGACTGCTACGAGGCGATGGCGGCCCTCGCTCGGGACCTCGGGACCGCGCCGTATTTGAACATGATCGAGGGGGAGAGCATCGACGTCCGCGTCGTCCCCGTCGTGACTCGATCGCGTGAATGAGCGCGGATGCGTCGCCTCGGCTAGACTCTCGGCCCGAGGTGACCCATGCCGAATCCGCGCTCGCAACGAGCACTCCTCCTCGCTGCCCTGGCCCTGTCCTCCAGCTCTTCGACCCTGCACGGCTGCGGCGACTCGGCCGGGTCCGGCGTGGCCGATGTCGCCGATGTCGTCGCCGCTGATACCCACTCGCCGGATGCGGTCGACGTCGTCACTTCAGAGCCCGCGCCCATCCCGGTCATCTGGCAAGTCGAAGTCACCGCCGCCGCCGAGCCCGCCGCCCTCTGGGCCACAGACGACGTCGTCTTCGCCCTCACTCAAATGGGACGCAAGGCCACTCGGGTCGACCTCACATCGAGGCCGTGCACGAAGAAGCTCGGGCTCGTCCGCTTCGTTGCCCCGTCCGCCAGCGCCGACCCCGGCCTGCCGACCGACCAGAGCTGGCGCATCGCCGAAGAGCGGTGTGAGGAGGGCGGCCGGCTCGTGACCCTCGAAGGCGGCGGTCTCCTCGGGCGCCAGTACGCGGCGTACGACTTCCTCCACCGCATTGGCGCACGTTTCTTCCACCCGGAAGAGGAGTGGTATCCGCCGGTCCCGCTCTGGCCGGAGGCCGAGTTCGACGTCGAACGCACGCCCTTCATCCGTTGGCGCAGCGCGTCCCTCCACCTCACGCACCCGCTCGAGCTCGGCGACGTCTTTCGCCTCGGCAAGCCGGAGTATGAGCTCGAAGGGAAGCGCTACATCGACTGGCAGGTGAAGAACCTCGCGAGCTACG
>JADMJS010000099.1 GCA_018780435.1 Myxococcales bacterium | reverse complement strand
TGATCGAACAGCGTTTCTACCGCGGCCTGATGGTCTACATCGCGGGCGAGAAGACGCTGCGTTATCGCCTGAACCGCGCGATGGGGGCCAGGGACGTCGACCGGATCATCGACGGCATCGACCGGTCGCTCGCCGCGCTCCTCGACCAAGCCGGGCTCTCGCCCACGGGCGATTTCGACGACACGCACCTCGCCGCCCTCTCGGCCCAAAAGGCCCCGAAGTGGATCGCCCCGCCGCGTCACGCCCCGCGCGCCTTGCCGACGGTCGACGCGCTCCTCGACACCGGTTCACGCGATCTGGCCGACAAGATCCTGCGACGGCTCGGGCAGCTAGAGACGTCGGATCGCGCCGCCTGCCTCGCGGAGCTGGGACTCCCTGGAGACGCGCGCGGCGCCTCGGCCATCCCGGCGCTACGAAAGGCCGACCCCGCCGCCTTCGAAGCGCGCACCGGGATTCCGCTGCAGCGCGTGGCCGCGGACCTCCTCGGGTCGCGCGTGCGCGTCATCGCCCCGACGGAGGTCGACGCGTACCTGCGGGCCATCACGGACCTCGAGCACATCAGCTACGAGCCCGCGCGGCGCGACCGAACGGCTTACTTAAAGCTTGTCGCCGAATCGAAGGACGCCGTGGTCGTACTCGCGGAGGACCCGCAGGGCATGGTCGGCATGAGCTTCGCCGGCCCGCTCGAGCTCTTCTGGGGCACCGACGGCCCACGCCAGGATCCGAACCTCGGCCGCGGGAACACCCTCTACAGCGCCGACATCACGGTCTCGCCGGACGCCCGAGGGCGCGGCATCGGCTGGCGGCTGCGCCTCGCCCAGCTCACGGAAGCCGTGCGCATGCGCAGGGACGGGAAGCCCCGCTACGACTACATCAGCGGCCGCAACCGCGTCGGCTCGGCGGACGCCATGTGGGCCATCAACCGCGAGTTCCGGGCTTACACGGTCGCCATCTACCACGATCAGTACGGCGAGCTCGGCGGGCGCGCCCGCTACTACCGGATGCCGCTCCGCCGCCACGATCGCCGCGGCGCCCCCGTGTCACCCCGGTCGCGGGTGACCGGCCTCAGCCACGGGATCGCGCAGCCGACGGGAGTCAGCCACCCGCTCCTCGAACACGCCCTCGCGACCGGGGTCTTCGACGAGCCGGCGCTCACCAAACTCACGCTCTCGAACTTCATCACCCGGCCGATGGCGCGGTGGGCGGAGGCGTGGCGCACGCTCCTGCCGAAGGGCATGACCCACCTCTACACGACGAGCGCCCTCGACGAGCTCACCGACAAGACCGTCCGCGTCCTGAAGCACAATCGGCGCGCGGGCCAGCTCGCCGTGGGCCTCACGGGCGGCTATTTCGGGCACACGACGGCCGCGTGCCGGTCGCTCACCGACTTCTCCACCTTCCCGGGGCCCGGCGGACGACCGCTCGATGCCGACGCCGAGGGTTTCTTCGGCTGGCCGCGAGTGCCTCATCCGGCGGACGGCGACGTGAGTCGCACCGTCGCCGCCCTCGACGCCCTGGTCCAGAAGCACGGCGCCGACACGCTGATCGGCGTCTTCGTCGAAGCGGTGCAGGCGCGCACGGGCGCGGTCCTCTCGCCCGACTACTGGCAGGCGCTCTGCGAGTTTCGGGACCGCACCGGTGTCCCGCTCGTGCTGTCCGAGCACACGACGGCGCTCGGTCGCAGCGGCAAGGGCTTCTTCTGGGCCGACGAGCAGGCAGGCGCCGCCGACGTCGTGCACCTCTGGGCGGGCGGCCAACACGGCCACCTCTTCATGGGCGACCGCACCTTCGAAAAGAAACCGTTGGCCTTTATCTCGACGTGGGATGGCGACGAGCTCAGCGCCACGCGGCTGCTGTGGCAGATCGCGGCCGTTCGGGAGCATGCGGCTCGCGGCGACCTCGCGGCCCGGATCGCGCAGGTCGACGCCGCGATGGACCGCCTCGGCCTCGACGCGCGCGGCCAAGGCCTCTACCGCGTCGTTCATCTCGCGCCGGCTCGGCTCGACCTGCTTGAGAAGCGCCTCGCGCTGGCCGACCTGCACATCGAACGACTCCTCCCGGACCGCTTCGTCTTCGCGCCGCCGCTCACCATCGACGGCCGCGACCTCGACCGATTCTTCCAGACCCTTCAAGACGTTCTGAAGCAACGCGAACCAGGATGACCCCATGACCGCCCCCGCGCTTCGCTCGAAGAAGCTCTACGACTCCGTTCAGGACGCCCTCGCCGACGTCGGTGACGGCGCCAGCATCATGTCGGGCGGCTTCGGCCTGTCCGGCATCGCCGAGAACTGCATCACCGAGCTCGCGCGGCGCGGGGTGAAGGACCTCACGGTCATCTCGAACAACTGCGGCAATCAAGGCAAGGGCCTCGCGGTCCTCCTGAAGCAGCGTCAGATCCGGAAGTGCATCTGCAGCTACATCGGCGGTAACCCCGACCTGCAGGAACAGCTCCTAGCGGGGGAGATCGAGGTCGAGCTGAACCCCCAAGGCACGCTCGCCGAGCGCATTCGAGCCGGGGGCGCCGGCATCGGCGGCTTCTACACGCCGACTGGCGTCGGGACCGCGGTCGCAGAGGGCAAGGACGAACGGACCTTTGGCGGCAAGCGCATGATCCTGGAGACCGGCCTCACTGCCGACTTCGCCATTCTGCGCGCCCACAAAGCCGACCCCCTCGGCAACCTGCGCTTCTACCGGACCTCTCGGAACTTCAGCCCGCTGATGGCGATGGCGGGCCGCACCACGATCGTCGAAGTGGAAGAGCTGGTCCCGCTCGGTGCGCTCGACGCGGACGACATCCACCTGCCCGGCGTGTTCGTGCAGCGCATCGTCGTCGGCCGCGATTACGTGAACACCATTGAACAGCGGACGGTTCGACCACGAATGTAAGTTGGATCTCCAAAGGGCCTTGACCACGCCGAAGCCGGCTGGTTACGGTGCGGCTTGGAGGGACTTCCCATGGCGCAGGCCGCTGGCAGGCTCGGTGACAAAGCACATGTGCCATCCGACGGGCACGGCTGCCCCGCTTGCGCCCACTCGTGCGTTGGGCCCGCGGTCGCTGGCTCCCCGAACGTAAAGACGAACTCCAAGCCCTCGCTGCGGGTCGGCGATCCGGGCGTCCACTCGTCGTGTTGCGGTCCCAACACGTGGAAGGCCGCCAAGGGCGCGCCGACGGTCTTCATCAATGGCAAAGCGGCTTACCGCAAGGACGACCCTTCGGCCCACTGCGGCGGCAACGGCAAGCTCATTGAGGGGAGCGGGAACGTCTTCATCGGCAACTTCCAAGGCAGCGGGAAGCCAGTGAAGCCTATCGGCACCTTCGAGGGGGGCTTCGTCTGCCTCGACGACGACGGGAAGCCACTCGTCGGATGGGACTACGTCATCTATCGGGAGTCGGGCGAAGAGCACCGCGGCACGACCGACGAGAAGGGCCGGACCGCCCTCATTTTCACGGACAAACCCGAGAAGCTCGAGTGTGAGCTCCTCGGGATGCCCTGCCACGACTGATCGCCACGTCACGGGCAACGACGCTCGCCATCTCGCGGAGAGACCATGACCGATACGGCCCGTACCAAGAAGAAGAAGCACAAGACCACCAAACAAGGCACCGGCGACGCCCAGCGGGAGGTGGTCAAGCCCGACGTCCCGACGGACGACCCGGCCAAGCCGTCGGGCATCGAGTACAAGACGCTCGACAAGGACCCGACCTACGGCGCGGAGTTCGACTACGATTGGACTGCGGGCGGGTGCTTCAACACCGCATGTACGCAGAAACACATCACAATCACGACCGCGAAGTGGGAGGCGACCTACATCAAGGCGCTCGCCGTCGAGGGCATCCCGAACCTGACGTCGGTCAAGCTCCACAAACGTGTCGTCCCGCAGTTCAAGGCCTTCTTCAAGGCCATCGTGAAGAAGGGGCTGACCGGGAACGTGACGAGTTATGCCGGCGCGTTCACGAAGCGCACGATCACGAACAAAGACACGGTGCGCTCCAATCATGCACTCGGAACGGCCATCGACATCAATGCGCCCGAGAATGCGTACGGCACCAAGGGGGCTGACCGTGGCGCCAAGGGGAGCGTGCGGGAGCTCGCCGACTTCTGCGCCGACTTCGGCCTCTATTGGGGCGGCTGGTACTCGAAGAGCAAGGATCTCATGCACTTCGAAGCGGTGAAGATCCTCGAAGGGGCCGCGCTGAGAGCGGCCTGCGAGAAACACGGCGTGGTCTACGAAGACGTGGTCGAGGTCATCGGCGACTTCCCGACGCCGAGCGGCACCACGATGATGGCCTGACCGATGGCCGCTCGCATGGATCCAACGACGAGCCGCCGAGGGGTGCTTCTGATCGGCGCCGCGGCGCTGGCGACGGCCTGTTCACGCAACGCGGAGCCTGGGGCGTCTCCCGCACCGCCAGCCGCGGGACCCGCACCCGCCGCAGCGCCCCCGGCCGCGCCACCGCCGGCCGCCGCCGCACCGGTCCCAGAGCCACGCGCCCCGGACCCCACGCCCGCCGTCGCCGCGCTGACAGTCGAGATCTGGCACGACACCATCTGCCCGTGGTGCCGCATCGGCTGCCACAATTTACACGCGGCCATCGCGCGCTACACGACGCGCCCTGTGAACGTCGTCTACCACCCCTTCCTGCTCGATCCGGACACCCCCGAGGGCGGGAGCAACCTACGGGAGCGCCTGAAGCAGAAGTACGGCAGCGACCCGGAGCCGATGTTCGCGCGCGTCGTCGCCGCTGGCGCCCGTCACGGCGTGACCTTCGACTTCAGCCGGGTGACGATCACCCCCGAAACGAGCCGCTCACACGTCCTCATCGACGTCGCGCCGCCGGACCGCAAGCGCGCGGTCATCGAGGCCATCCACGCCGCCTACTTCGATCGCGGCGAGAACCTCGGCGACGTCGCGGTCCTCACGCGGATCGCCGAGACGGCCGGGCTCGACGTCGCCGCCGCGATGGCCGCCGTCGCCGACCCGACGCGTCGCGCCGCCGTCCGCACCGCCGCCGAGGGCGCCTCTCGAAGCGGCATCAGCGGCGTGCCCTACTTCAAGATCGGCTCGCGAACGCTGAACGGCGCCCAGGACCCAAACGTCCTCATGAGCGCACTCGCCGCCGCCTGAAACGCGGCGACTCATGGCTCGGGCCGTCCGGCTGAGCTATGGTCAGCGCCATGACGACCGAGTTCGAAGCGCTGGTCCCTGGCAACGTCGACGATCTCACCGCCAACCGGCGAGGGGTGCTGTCTCCGCACCAGGAACGCCTGCTCGGACACCTGCTCACGCCAGCTCGGCGCCCCCCACGGGCGGGGCTCGGAGACACCGTCGCCAGCCGCTTCGTCGAACGCCTCGTCGCCGACCTCGCGGGCACCTCCGTCGCCACCGTCACGGGGCGTATCGCCTGGGTGAAACCGGCCGACCCGGGGATGCCGGTGTGGGTCACGCGCGCCACCTACGTGGCCTACCTCGATGATGAGCCGGAGCCCGTGCCCGTGTTCGGAACCGCCATGCCGGGCCGTTATGTCCTGTATGTGCTGCCGAACTGTCGCGCCGTCGTGGGGGTCGACGCGCCCCAAGGGGACCGCTTCGCCCCAACGCCCGCCCATCGCGAGACGTACGCGGCCCTCCTCAGAGCGCATCAGCGCGCCTCACGTCCAGGCTGGGGAGCAGCTATCGCCGCAGGGCTCTTCGCCCTATTGGCGGCCGTCCCCTGGGCGATGGCCTACTTCGCCCCGGAGGCCGCAGCGCCCATCTTCGACGCCGTCCCACCCCTCGAGGGCCCCGCGCTTCACATTGGGATCCCGAGCGTCCTCGCGGCTTTGTCGCTCGTGCTGGCGCTCCGTCGAGCGCTCTGGAAGCCGCACGTAGCCACTGGGCCCGCGCGGGTGCGATGGACGGAGAGCCCTGCCGGCAACAGCCCCGGCCCCTATGTCCACCCGATCGAGCTCCTGTGGCCCTCACCCGTTCGTTACGTTGCCGCCCTCGACGTGGGAGGAACCCCCGTCCCGCTCGTAGGGAACGACGCCCTGGCTCCGGTCCTGGTCCCGGGCCCGCTCCACGTCGCGACCCTCGACGCGAGAAAGGGGTCGTTGTGTGAGCTGGCCATCCGGGGCTGAAGCTCAGAATTTCTCCGTGATGAGCCGTCCCTTCCAGAACTTGTGCTCCGTGATTCGGAGCGCCGGCCACGGCCGTGTTCGCTTGCCGCCGTCGTCGGGCCGGTGGGTCCAGAGCTTGCCGCCCGCGTCCTTCTTGTGTTCGGTACCCAGCCACTGCTCCCAATCGAGCTCGTAGAAGACCTCGTTGTTGCGGTCGCGCATGTCCCTGGAGACGTCGCCCGCGTAGTCGGCCATCGTGAGGACCGGCGGCTCGTGCCTGGCGGCCCGAACCTCGGCGAGGTCCTTCTCGTAGGCATTGCGGTCGGGGAGCTCCGAACGCGACCACTGGATCTCGTCGTGGTCGCCCTCGATGACGAACCTCGGCACGTTCCGCAGATTGAACTGGGGGGTCTTCTCCTCCATCGTCGCGAGGATCGCGACGTCGTACTCCTTGTCGGGATCGCCCTCGCGGTGCGGCACGCTCATGGTCGGCAAGGCCGCCGTGCGTTTAGCGACGGCGTGGCTCAGCGGCACCGGGTCACGGGCCTTTTCGGCTCGGACGAGGTCCTTGCCCCAACTGAGATTTCGGTGCCAGAACAGGCGCTTGCGACGGCCGAAGACCTCGCCGCACTCGGGGTTCCCCGGGTCCGGGCTGCGCCACGCCCGCGGCGCGAGCGTGACTTCGAAGTCGAGTCCGGTCGCCACCTTGCGGCCGTCAGTCGCCGCCGAGCTTGATCGAGACGCGCCCGGTCTCGGCCTGCTGGTAGTA
>JADMJS010000236.1 GCA_018780435.1 Myxococcales bacterium | reverse complement strand
GGCCGGTGAGCGGCTGCCGACCAAAAAAAGAGCTCAAACTTACGTGCTGCGGCGACGGTGAGAATTTCAGAGGATCGAGCAGTGACGTACCGGCTGCAGCAGGCGCATCGGCGTGCGTCAACGTCAGCCTGAGACCACTGCGCAGGGAAAAAAAAAAAAAAAAAAAAAAAAAAAAAAAAAAAAAAAAAAAAAAAGTCGAGCAGTCACGCACATGCTACACAAAACCACGCCAATTTCAGACGACAGGCTCGATTCTCGGGCGCCAACCATACAAGCTGTGTTCGCCGCACGGCACGTGGATTGGGCCAAATGGTCAGCGGCGCAACAAAATCGGCGGCGAGTCCTCACCCGCTGGCGCGCCCGAGCTGCAGTTAGACGAGCCGCCAGAGAGCGCTGCGGTTCGGTTACGAGCTGCACAAACGCGATTGAGCCGCCGAGGATCCTCAACTCAAATTTGAGCGCACATGTTGCTGAATGCACCGCGTTAAGCGCGATTAACGACAAGCCAACGGCGGCGGCAACGTACAAGCTGCACCAACAAAGCCGCCGTGAGCTCACGATTGAGGCGCCGGCGCGACTTACTCGCTGAAGGGCGGGGCGGTCAGCAGCGGGCGACGACAAACCGGCGGCTGCCGTACTCGCTGGGGGCCACCGTGAGACGCGCACAGGCCATAGCGCTGCCCTTACGTCCTGCCGTCGAGTCAGAGACGCGCACCGCATGGCCGAGGCCACGCACCGCCTGCGCCGGCGCGAAATCAGCTGCGGCCGCAACAGCCGGCGCGCTCGCAACGTACAGTCTGTGCAGCAAATGTGGTGAGCCTGCGTCAGCAATCTGACTGCACGCCTACTGCCTGAAAGCCACGCGAGGCGCCGCGCGCGGCGCGAGGTTAGCGCCGTTGCTCAAGCTTGGCTTGCCACAGCCAACCTACAGCCTGCGCCCAACGTCGACAGCCAGTGAGCTTGGCGAACCGAGGATTGCCGGCGCCCTCACAATCTGGCGGTCGAGAATGCGGTCAGCGGCGCGGCAAATCCGGCGCGTTTGACGTACCTGCGACGAGCGGTGAGCGAATTCGAGGACAGCAGGAAAATCTTACCCACTAGAACGAGGTCCCAGCGCGCACGTGCGTGTGTCAGCGTGAAAGCGAGCGCGAACCGCCCAACTTACGACCTGCGCCGCCACGATCAGCATGCCAGCGCTGGGCGACGCAAACCGCTTACGAGCC
>JADMJS010000758.1 GCA_018780435.1 Myxococcales bacterium | reverse complement strand
ACGAGGCGTTCCCCAACTCGATCCCGATGCACAAGAAGTGGGACCTCGTGGTGGCTGTCAAGCACTTTCACCAACGCCGTGGCATTGAACGCTGACCACCGCCGCCCCGCCCCTCACTGCTCAGACTCGTCGAAACTTTGACTTCTTTTAGTTTGGCCTCAAATGTCGGACGAGGTCGTTCTCCAGTTGACGAAAGACGACGGCTCTGTCGAGCAGCACCCCGAGCCGCACGCCAGCACCAAGTTGTCGGTGCGATTTGTTCTCCTTCTTTTTTTCGCCGCGGCTGACACGTTCATTGGCTTCGCCGCAGTTGTTCAGCCAGCGACTGGTCGACATCTCCGACAACATCGCCGAGCTGACGCGCGTTACCACGTTGTTGGTGAGCAGCCGTTTCTTTTTTTGTTTTGTGCTGACGCCGTCGCTGCAGCTCCACGACAACGCCTTGACCGCAATCCCTACGGGCGTGTTCGCCATGACGCCGTTAGTGGAGCTGAACGTGCGTCGCCGCCACCACCAGCGCCCGTTTTGCTCACTCGTTCCTGCGCAGCTGTCGCACAACCGCTTGGTCGCGGTCCCGCCAGAGATCGGTCTCTTGACGGCGTTATTGGAGCTTTATGTGAGCTGCAGCCTTGTGCTTTCGCCAAAGCTGACCTCTTTTTTTTTTTGCCAGCTCGGCCAAAACGCGCTAGTGACCGTGCCTCGCGAGATCGGACGGCTCACAGCACTCACACAGTTGGGGGTGAGCATCGTTGGACCGTCGTTCCGCCGTCTCACCGCCCGCGCTGCAGCTGAGCCACAACGCGTTGACGGCAGTGCCGCCGGAGCTTGGTTGGCTGTCGTCGCTGTTCTCTCTCTTTGTACGTCACCCCATTTTCTTTCGTGCCTGACGCGCTCTCAGCTCCACAACAATCGGCTAACGTGGCTGCCTCTGGAGTTGGATCGATTGCCGCCGACGACCGAGCTCTACGTGGGTTGCCGGCCGCGCCGACTGCCTGCGTTCACATCGACTGACGACTATCCGTGTAGCTCAACGGCAACCCGCTCCCGATCGACGTCGGCCCCGCAAACGCCTTCCCTCCCTCCGACTCGCGCGACAAGCTGCCTGAGCTGTTTGCTGCCACCACCGCGCTCGCCATGATCCGAGACCCCGCCATCGTCATCCTCACCGCTCTCCAGGACCTCGACCTCCCCGCCCTCCTGCTCGTCGACATCCTCGACGCCGCAT
>JADMJS010000452.1 GCA_018780435.1 Myxococcales bacterium | reverse complement strand
GGAGGGCCGGGAGCAGCTCCGCAACGACGTCCGGGGCGTCCTGGGCGATTCGCGCTCGCCAACCGAGACGGTCTAGTTCCGACCGGGCCGAAGCTCAGGGCCTCTCGCGCCACGTGAGCCCCTGCTTCTGGACGAACTCACCTTCGGCTTTTCGGAGCACGGCACGGCGTTCTCGTTCGTCGTCTGGCCCACCGCCAATGAACAGACGTTTGCGCCAATTCTCGGGTAGGCTCTCGGGACCCAAAAGCAACCCGAACGACTCCCCGGTCAGTGCGGCCCGGACCTCCGGGACTACGTTGCGTGGAACGACCATGAGGTTCTCTGGGACGCGCGGTAGTCGAGGCCGCAGCGTAACTACCGCCTCCGACCCCTCGTTGGCCAGCGCCGAAGCGCTTCCGCCTAGCTCGTTGTCTCGGTCCCACGCGCGTGCGAGCAGCAGCGCCAGAGCCTTGGATCTGGCAGCGCGAAAGTCGAAGCGATCAATAGGACCGATTGCGTTGGGTAGATACCTCTCAAGTGGTTCGCGGGAACCGGTCTCGAGTGCGCGACGTCCCGCGCTCATCACTGCAGAGTTGGAGACGGCGAAGAACTCGCCGTAGGTCGTCGCCCAGAACCACCCTTCGAACGAAGTCATGAAATCCGGATCGTCCTGTCGATCCACAGCGACCGCCGCCGCGAGGATGACCTGGGGATCATAGGGCACAGCCTTCGGACCAAGCACACCGACCGTCGCGAAAGCGCGTGACGCGTGAAGGATTCCAACCACTGCCTGCCGCACGATGTCCCGGCTCTGGCCAAGCTTGCGTGCCGTGTCCGCCGCGTCGCGTTTCGCAGGGTTGAGTCCGAGACGCAACCGGCAGACGGCAAGGATCAGCTCGTTGTCCACACCAGCCCAATTCGAACCCGCCAGAACTTCGTCTTTGCAGGTCTCGACGACGTCGTTGAGGTGGAAACCAGATGTGTACGTCAGGGCCGTAACCATGTGGAAGTCGCTCATCGGGGTGCCGCTCGAATTGACCCGCTTGAAGCTCTCTGTTGCCTGTTCCAGGGTCTCTGCTGCCAGAACAGCAACGGGCATCTGGTACTCGCGAAGCTGGTCTCGAAGACGTTCCGCCGTCGCGGCCGTCTCGTCATTGATGGCGCTGCTTCGGACCCAGGAATTGAACCAGACACGATCCAAGATGTTCGCAAGGGGGATGTACCGGTCCGAGGGCGTGGGCGTCGGAGAGTTGCTCGCGCGCCAGACGAATCCGGGTTCGACGTCCTCTGAGACATCGCCGAAGTCGTAGAACCAAATCTCGTCGGAAATGACGTCTGGTTGCAGGCCAGACAACTTCACACCGGCGCCGAGTACCCATGCGACCGTGGATAGTCGTTGATGGCCATCCAGGAGGTATCGTTGACGTACACCTGGTTTTTGTGCGGGCACTCGATATCCACCCACTACGTCGAGTGATGGGATCTCTAGGTCGGAAGCCCATACGAGAATCGTCCCTACTGGAAATCCCTTATGAATGCTGTCCAATAGTTCGGCACGCTGCTTCGGACTCCAGGTGTCCTGTGTGCCGGGTCGTTGGAACCGCGGGACCCGAATCTCACCACTGAGCAGCTCTCGCATGAGCTCGATCAGTGACTGCACGAACGGCTGACGCTCATAAAATGGCATCGGTCCTCCTAGATGTGCCTTTGGATCCACTCGGCGATTTCGTTGAACTCCGCGGAGGCATCCGAATCTGACGCTAACTCACTGGCGTTTGGGGCCAATGGAGTCGAGCTGTACCGCTGGAAGTAGTTCTTGAGCGCAGCGGGCGGCTTCGCGTGATGCCGCGCCGGTACAGGTTTGTTCGCATATTCCTTCCCGACGTCCCCTGGTGCCAAACCTCGCGACCATCGCTGGAGCGTCAACTCCGGGATGTAGCTCTCCTGGCAACGACGCCTAAAGCGTCGGGCATGATCAGGCCACCCGGCTCGGAGCGCTGTGCTTAGGACAGCCTCGGAATCCTTGCTGGGCCGTTTCGCCGTCGAACCGTCGTGGTCGACTAGAAACAGCCGGCGTAGCCATTCTTCGACCGCCGTGGAACGCGAACCGAGGGTGACCTTCAGCTCCGTGATACCTCCGGTATAGCTCAACGCCAGAAGTCCCTCGCCGAGCCATCTATCCAGCTGCTGCTTCCATGGTTGCGAGAAGCACTCACGTAGAAACGCGCCATCAGTTCGCGCATTCTCGAGGCCCAGAACGAGTGGACCACTCAGAAGCACAGCAGCCGTCTGCAATGTCACTGTGTGGCAAGGGCGTCGTGTTGCGACGCTCGGTTCGATTGAGAGTGCCACCGTGCCGAAAGTCACGGCGCCTGGACTCGGGGGCAGCTTCGTCAGGCGCGACCACAAAGCGCCAAGTCGACCACTCTGCGATGCCCATGCATTGAAACGGGAACGTTGAGTCACGTCGAAGGCTTTGCCTTTCCAGACGCCGACTTCCAAGGCGTGACCACATCGACGCGTCGCTCGAGCGATTACCGCCAAGTCGAGGAGGTCTTCGTCCGCAGGGCCGGCGAATAGTGCGTCATCGAGGCGAAGGAACATCGACGTCGGCTCCGTGGGTGATTTGGAGATCCAGGATCTCCCGAGCCATGCCGTACTCCTCGCCAAAGGCATCTGGCGGCCATCCCGACAAACTCCCGTCACTGCGGACGGTGGCGCGACGAACGCTCGACCCCGCCGCTCCAGGCTCTCGCACCACCCAGTCGAGCTCGATGAGTGAAGGCGGGCACTCGTGTCTGAGGACCGCCAATTGAGCGGCCCGGAGCAGATGAACGGCGTGCGTTTCGACAACCACCAGGACCCCTAGTTTGGCCGTGTGCAGAAGCAATTGAAACAACGGGACGGTGAGGTTCGGGTGAAGGTTGCTCTCCGGCTCCTCCACGACGAGCGTTGTCGGCGCAGTGGCCTCTCCGGTCTGCGCCCAGAAAGCCACGACCACGATGGGCAAGAGCTCTGCGACGCCTTCGCCTGCCAATCGCAGTGGAAGCCGCTCTACGCCAGGCCGACGGAACGCGAGTTCGAGCTCGCGACGTTCGTTCATGAACAGTTCGAGCCGCTCCCCCAAGTGCACTTCGAACCACCGAGCCACCGCATCGAGCAGCTGGGGGCGATCGATGAGGAGATGGGCCACGTCCTCACCATTCGGCGAACACCGCCCGATCGCTCGGGCACGTGGCGGGGCGGGCGACTGCGGTTCTCGGCGAGCGGAGAGCCACTGCACGCGAGATATCGGACGAAGTAGCAAATCGGTGGCACGTGCGATCGACCGCAGCGCCGGGTACACGCCGCTCGGTGAGAGCGTGTAGAAGTCCACAGGCCCCTGCCAAGCTACACCCGCGAGTTCTCCCGCGTGCTGCGGCACACCTTCGATTACGCCTGCGTAGGAGATGTCCGCTCGATGCGCCCCGAGCTCACAGCGAAAGCGACGGACGACCAAGCGCTCTTCACGGGCCCACGTCCATTCGGCCCACCGCTTTCGGTCGGAGACCCGGACGGCAAAGCTGTGGGCAGGCAGCTCGGCACCGCGCCAACACAACTCGGAGAATGTGGCACCGCGCGTTGATGCGCTTCCGAGCGCCAGAGGACCCTGGTCGCGCTCATGGGAATCCGAGAGGAGTGGGAGGAGACGCGCGAGGCTGCTCTTGCCCGCCTGATTCTGACCGTAGAGCAACGTGAGCCCAGGCAAGGACAAGGTCGCGGGTGCCCGGAACGCACGATGGTTCTCGACGGTCAGCGTCAGCATTGGGATCTCCATATCAGCCTGCGGTCCCTGCATGGTCAAGTCCGCATCAGTCACTCACGCTGACACCTGTACCCCCACGTGAGCCGTCTAGTCTAGCTCATGGCGCCGCACCCGCGTTCCTACAGCCCCGCCTCGAGCTGCTGCAAGTAGGCGACGACCGCCGCGATCTCGCTGGGCGTCAGGTGGCTCGTCTTCCCGTGTTGGTCCGAGGGGTTGGCGGTCGTGAGGACCGCCTTGAGGGTCGGGGAGGAGCCGTCGTGGAGGTAGGGCGCGGTGGCCCAGACGCCGAGGAGCGTCGGGGTGTCGATGCCGGGGAGCGGGCCGCCGAGGCGCTGGCCGGAGCTGGGCTTCAGCGTGCCGACGTCGTGGAGGAGCGGCATCTTGGGGCTGCCCGGCCCCTGCGGCAGAAAGGCGCTGTCCGTGAGGCGCGGGCCCGCGTGGCAGGTGGTGCACCCGGTCTCCGCCGACTCGAAGAGGGCTCTGCCGGCCAGCGCCTCCGGGGTGAAGGCGCCGTCCGGCTGGCGGTAGGGGCTCTTCAGCTCGGTGACGAGGCTCGCGACGTAGGCCGAGAGCGCGTCGAGGTCGTCCGAGAGGCCCGCCTTCGGGGTGCCGAGGGTCTGGTCGTGACCGCCCGAGAAGAAGACCTCGTCGGGGAGGAGGCCCGTGCCGCCGAAAGGGCCGCGGATGTCGTGTTCGAAGTCGTGGAACTCGTCGAAGTTGCCGGTCCAGTGGATGGGGCCGTCGTAGGTCTTCCCGAGCAGTGTCGTGGTGTTACGAAGGCCCTCGCCGCGGTCGGTGAAGTCCCAGACGAGGTGGTCGGACTCGCCGTCGGGGTGGCAGTGCGCGCAGGCGATGTAGGTGTCGCGGCTGATGCGCGGGTCGTAGCCGTCATTGAAGAGCTGCTTGCCTCGGAAGAGCTCGTCCGTCAGCGGCTCCGCGAGCACGGTCCCGACTCGGTAGCGCTCGGCCGGGAGCGCGCCCGACCAGTCGAGCACGACGACTTGCCGGGAGAGGCTGGCGTCCACGAACACGAGGCCCGAGCCAGGGTCAACCGCGAGGCCGCCCTTGGCGAGGCCGACGTCCTGCGCGGAGCCGGAGTCCGACCCGGAGAGCATGTCGCGCCGGCTGATCGCTCGCGAGCCGCGCATCGCGACATAGACGAAGTCCCCGTGCGGCGACCATGCGGCGGCGTTGGCGAGCCCACGCCCATCGAACTGCGCCCGCGCGCCGTCGGCTTCGGTGACCTCACCCGTCGCGGCGAGGTCGAGCGACGAGAGGACCGCGCGCATCGTCGTGTCGAAGGCGAGCGGCTTGCCGGTCAAGAAGGCGCCCTCGTAGATGCTCGACTGCATCGACGGCACGACCGCCTCGCGGGCCGTCGGCGACACCGCCAGGACGCCGAGCAGCGTCGGCAGACCGCCGATCTCCGTGTCCGATGGGCTCTGCGTGTCGATCGCGAGCGTCACAAGGTCGACGTCGCCGGGCGCGGTCGGGTCGACGAGCGCGATGGCGCCACCCACGGCGGGGTCGGAGCGCCAGCGCGTCACGGCGATGCGGCCGTCTGGGAGCGCAGCGAGGTCGCGGGCGTCCGGGAGGGCCGGGAGCAGCTCCGCAACGACGTCCGGGGCGTCCTGGGCGATTCGCGCGAGGACGCCGCGCGAGCGCAAGGACACGTAGAGGTCGTCACCGACCGCGACCACGCCATAAGCCTTGCTGGCGCGTGGTAACGCCGTGAATGTAGCGGCCGCGGTCACGAGCCCGGTCTCGGCGTCGTAGGGGATGCGGGCGAGCTGGTCGGACTCGTCGCAGGGCACGTAGAGGTGGCCTTCGTGGGGTGTGACCGTGCGCGGGTGGCCGGGGACCGCGGTGCGCCAGAGTACGGTGCCCGCGCCGACGGCGCCGTCGATGCCGACGACCTCGTCGCTATCGGCGACCACGACGGCGGCGCGCTCCTGGCCGAGCGAGGCGATCGTGGACGACTGCGTCGGCGTAAAGGTCAGCGGCCAGGTGACCGTGACGACGACGCCGTCGGTACGGACGCTGCCGCCCGCGTCGCGGACGCTCAGAACGGCCTGATACCGGCCCGGAGCGACGTAGGTCACGTTGGCCGTCGGTGACGCGCTCCACTCGGAGCTACCAACGCCCGCGCCGAAGAACCACTGGTATTCGGCGGCGCCGTCGCTCGCGGCCCCGTCGAAGAGGACCTCCGCGCCCACCACGGCGTAGCGGTCGGAGCCACCATCGGCGGCGAGCGGGAGGGTGGAGTTCGTGTCGGGGTCCGGCGGCTGAATGTCGTCGCCCAGGGGAAATCCACTGTCAGGGATGTCGGGCCCTTCATCGACGTCGCCCTTAGCGGTGTCGACTGGGTCGCCCAGATCACCAGTGATATCGGGACTCTCCGCATCGGCGACGTCACTCGGGACGAGGTCGTCCGTGGCGACGACAGGCTGCCCCTCCGAGGCACAGGCGGCCGTGAAGGCGAGCGCGAGCGCGCGGCGTGCGGGCCTCATTGCGCCGCCCCCGCCGTCTTGAAGGTGGCCTTGAAGGGGACCGCCAGGGCGTTGCCGCTGTAGTCGAGGAGGCCGCCCGCGGGCAGCTCGAGCGTATAGGACGTGCCCGGCTTCAGCGGCGCTTCGGGCCAAAAGTTCACGATGTTCTCCTGCACCGAGAAGACGCCGTCCACCCGCCCAAACTCGGGCGCGACGTCCGTCTCGTAGAGTCGCACAGAGCCGTCGAAGGCGCTCTTCACGTCGACCATCTCGTTCATCGAGATGCCAAATCGCGAGGTGACGGCGAGCCCCGTGGCCCCGTCCCGCGGCCAGGACCAGAGCGCGACCGGCGGGTTCTCGTCGGGCGTCGTCCGGGCCGGCGCGATGGCGGTCGCCTTGTCGAGCTCGGCTTTGTCGTCGACGCTCAAGACGGCGAGGTTGCCGATAGGCGTGACGGTGTCGAGGTCGCCGACGAGGTCCATGCGAGCCACTTCGGTAATCATAGACAGATCACTGACGTCGTAGATGGCCGCGAAGTCCGACTCGCCGACGTACGCGTAGTCCTCGTGCACGAAGACGTAGCCGCCGTTGCCGTTCGAGGTGACCTCGCCGAGCCACG
>JADMJS010000438.1 GCA_018780435.1 Myxococcales bacterium | reverse complement strand
TAGCGCCGCTTCAGCTCGGACGCGATCAGGAGGTCGAGAGCGCGGTCAAGGACCACGGCCACGTTTCGGGTGCCTCGGACGTGCGACAGGAGAGCCTGCGCCTGCCGCAGCTTGGCGCGTAGGGCCTGGGTAGCGTGGACCGTGAGTCGGGACGTCCACGAGGGCGAGAGCGGAGCTGCGATTGGCGCAGGGGCGCGCGCGATGGCCATCGACTGCGCCGCGTCAGTCGAGCTGGAGCTGACCCCCATCTCCGGCGGCTGTATCGAAACGACAGGAACTGGGACCTTGGCCACGCTCTCCAGCGGCAGACCCATCTGCGTCGGGATTGGGCGTGCTGGCCGTGTCGTCGCGTCGGGCTCGGTCTCCGCCCGAAGGCCGCGAACGTACTCGGAGAGCTGCACGCGGGTGAGCCCTTGAGCCTCGGCGCACACGCGCTCGACGTTCAGCTCCGTGACCACCGGCGCGAGGACGCACAGCGCCGTGAGGTGGAAGGCCCCCGATGCGACGAGGTCGAGCACTACGGGGAAGCGGCGACACAATCCAGCCGCCTGAAGGCGCTTCTGCGCGCTCGGCAGGCTCCAGCCGAAACGGTCCACGAGGTAGGCGCTGACGCAGTCGTAGCCGGCCGGGGCATATAGCTTCCGCTCGACGACCAGCCCGAGGTAGCCCAGCATCGCGGCCAAGGTGACGCGCTCCCGCCGCACCATCGCGGCCAGGAGGGCGGTCACTTCGGCGTCCGAGAGGTCCTCTCGGGCGATGAGGCGGACGAAGGGGGAAGGGCGCGACGGCTGAACACTCATGGAAACCTCCAGCTTGGCTACGAAACGAAGTGTAACACGCTGTTTTCATGTCGGGTTTGTCGCCTGCCGGACCCCAGCCCGAACGTTCAGCGAGAGCGCCCCTCCCGTCGCCGCTCGACCCCTCTCGTGACCGTCCCGTTGTGTTTCGATGTCTCGACGTCGTTTCGGGGCGCCGCGGGGCCTCTCTGTCGATGCCAAAAGCCGTCAAGGGCAACCTCTCATTTTCTTTCAGAAATTTGCGCCGACCGGGGCCTCGTGGCCATGCCCATCGTCCGGAGCATTCCTGGTGAACCGGTTCACATGGACAGGTCGCGCGGATGGACTCTGGCGGCGACAGGAGGCCGGACGCGTCGATAGCGGATGCGCCCAAACCCGAGTCCATCCGCGATCATCGCCGTCAACGACACCCCCGCCTGAACCGGTTCAG
>JADMJS010000126.1 GCA_018780435.1 Myxococcales bacterium | reverse complement strand
CCCGAGCGCCGCCGCCGCGCGCCACTCGACCAGCGCCTCCTTGAATTTCTTCAACTTGTACAGATCCCAACCGCGGTCGCAGAGCGCCTTAGCTCGCGCCTCCGTGCTGTTTTTCGCGGTGCGATTTTTCATCGTTTCGCGCCTTTTTTTTTCACTTTGTCTGTTCCTTCAGTTTTGCCTGCTTGGTCTTGCACTCGGCCTTGTGCTCTGCCCACTGCGCGTGCTGGCACTCGTGCGAGCAGTAAAACTTCTCCAAGCAGCCGCTGCAGCGGATGAGCGTCAGCTCGCCGCACGCGCTGCACGGCGACTTCGTGACCGCTGTCGAAGAGCTGCTGCTGGTCTGCTTCTTGGCCGCCTGCTGCTCGGCGATGAGCTTCTTGACGCGCTCGAGGTCGGCTTGCACGTCCATGAGACCCATCTTGCAGGCGCGCTCGAGCCACTCGGCCGCCGTCACCAAGTTCTTCTCCACGCCGACGCCGTCCTCGTAGCAGATGCCCAAACAGTACATCGCGTTGGCGCTGCCTTTTTCGGCCGCTTTGCAGAACCACGATGCGGCAGTCGCCGCGCTCTCCTCAAGATCGCCCATACCGTTGAGGATACACTTGCCCAAGGCGAACATCGCCTCTTCGACACCATGCTTGGCCGCACGCCTGAGCCAGACGACCTGCTCCAGGTCGTCCTTGTTGTCCTCGCCCAGCCAGATGCCCAAGTTGTGCATGGCGCCCACGTGACCGCTCTCAGCAGCCTTGCGCACAAGCCGCACCGCTTCAGCACGATTCGGCGCGATGCCAGCCTCGGGCACGCCGTTGTTCAAGTCGACCGCCAGGTTGAACATGCCGTTGAGGCTGCCCGCAGCGACCGCTCGCTTGTACCACTCGTGCGCCTCGGCGACGTTCTTGGCGACACCCTCGCCGACCATGTACATGTACCCGATGCTACACATCGCTTCGCAGTGCCCGAGCGCCGCCGCCGCGCGCAACTCGACCAGCGCCTCCCTGTGTCGCTTTTCAGAGTCAAGCACTGAGGCTCGCTGAATGTGCGCTCTGGCTCGTGCCTCGTTGTTGGCGTTGTTTGCAGCACGTTTTTTCATCGTTGGCTCGCGTGTTTTGTTGCGTTCACTTCTTCTTCTGCTCCTTCAGCTTCGCCTGCTTCGCCTTGCACTCGGCCTTGTGCTGTGGCCACTGCGCGAGCTGGCACTCGTGCGAGCAGTAGAACTTCTCCATGCAGCCGCT
>JADMJS010000741.1 GCA_018780435.1 Myxococcales bacterium | reverse complement strand
TGAGCCGCCCGCGGTGCTTCGGGGGGTGGTCGCATCGTGCGGCCACCCTTTTTTCGTTTAAGCCCCTACCAGGAATAACCGGTGGCCGTCCCTCCGCTCTCTGCCCCCATCACGCTCTCTACAGCGGCGCTCGACCGGTGTGTGCGCGACCTCGCCGTGCCAACGGGCTGGGTCAACCTCCACGCCGAGGCCGTCGAGCGCGGTGGTCACGTCATCGTGGCCCTCCTCCTCGCCGGCCCGCTCGAGGTGGCCCCGGCGATCCGCTTCGAGATCCCCGTGTCGGTGACGCTCGACGCGAACGAGAGCGCCCTCCCGGAGGCCCGAGACGAGCTCGCCCGCGCGCTCGACCTCTGCCGACGCGCCGCGACGAACCCGGCGCTCGCGACCTGGGCCGTCGGGCTGACGGACTGCGTCGCGCGCCTCGACGCCATCGGCGACACAGGACGCCTGCTCTGCCGGGGTCAACGCGACGGGATCGCTGCCGAGCCGCTGTGGATCTGAAGCGACCCCGTCGCCCAACGGCGACGTTGCGCGCCTGAGTTTGACGTTTGTAGGGGATCATTCAGCGCCGAGCTTGCTGAATGATCCGGTTGGTTGGCCTGGGCTTACCGCGCCTTGTAGGCGACGACCCGCGCGTCCGCCGAATAGGCGTCGGCCAGCACATTCAGGCGTGGGTAGGGTTCGAGCATCGCGCCGGTGATACCGTCGAGGATCCCGTTGCGGATCTGAAGGACCTGCAGCGCGATGACGATGTCGGCGATCGACAGCGTGGCGCCGCTCACGAAGGGCCCGCCGGACCGACCGACGAGGCCCTCGCAGTACGTCATGACGCGCGTCATGGGACCGGCCACGAACTCGGCGCGCATCGCGAGCTTCTTGGTCGCGTCGCGCTCGAAGAGGCTCGGCATCAGGGCCTGTGATAGCGTGTCGTTGAAGGAATCGAGCGCGCTGTCGACGAGGAGCGCCGCCCACGGATCGGTCGGGTACAGGGTCTGGTCGCCGATCCGGGCGACGTAACGGAGGATCGCAGCCGTCTGCACGATCTTGACGCCGTCGACGTCGAGCAGCGGCACGGCGCCGAGGGGGAAGTCTCCTCGGGCTCGCGCTTCGGCGAACTCGGGGAACTTCAGACGGTGGTCGTTGAAGGCGAGGCCGCTCATGAAGAGGGCGACGCGAATGGGCTCCGCGCGGCCCGGTGAGTCGAAGTAGGTGAGCTCGAGAGTCGGCATGGGGCTCCTGGGTCGATGAGGCGCGATGGCGGACGTCGCGCATCGGCAGGCCCAGTTCTACCCCCGTCTCAGTGGCAAGCCAATGGCATGGGGAGCCCAGAGCGTAGTCACCACCCGCAGCGCTGGCCCTCGTTCTGCGTGTCGAGCCACGCCTTCAGCGGCGCGAAGTAGGCGAGAAGCGCGCTCGGGTCCATGGCGCGTTCGCCGGGGGCGACGACGGAGAGCGCGTCCTGCCAGGGCCGGCTCGCACCGAGCCGGAGCATGTCTCGGAGCGGCTTCCCGGCTTCTGGGCTTCCGTAAATGGAACAGGTGTGGAGCGGGCCCGTGTGCCCTCGGGCCTTGCAGAGCGCGCGGTGGAACTGGAACTGGAGAATGGTGGCCAGAAAGTACCGTGCGTACGGGGTGTTGCTGGCGACGTGGTACTTGGCGCCCGGGTCGAAGAGGCCCGCGGCGGTGCGATCCCCTGAGGGAGCGACCCCCTGGAGCTCGCGCCGCAGCTCCCACCAGCGGGCCGTGTAGTCAGCCGGTCCGGTTCGGCCGCTGAAGACGTCCCAGCGCCATTGGTCGACGAGGAGGCCCCAGGGGAGGAACGCGACCTTGTCGAGCGCGAGGTACATGAGCTGGTTCAGGGCGCCTTCGTCGTCCACCGGGACGGAGTCGAGGAGCCCAACCTGCTTCAGGTAGGCGGGGGTGACCGAGAGCGCCAGCGTGTCGCCGATGGCCTCGTGGAAGCCGTCGTTCGCGCCGGTCTGAAAGAGCACCGGCGCCGTGTAGTAATGGTTGTAGTAGTAGTCGTGCCCGAGCTCGTGGTGGATGGTGATGAGGTCCGAGTGGTTCGGCTCGATGCACATCTTGATGCGGAGATCATTGGCATATTCGACGTCCCATGCGCTCGCGTGACACACCACTTCCCGCCCCTCGGGCTTCACGAACATCGACCGCTCCCAGAAGGTCGCTGGCAGCGGGTCCATCCCGAGTGACGTGAAGAACGTCTCCGCGAGCTTGACCATCCGGACGGCGTCGTAGCCCTGGGCGACGAGTGCGGGCGTCGCGTCGACACGGGGGCGGCCCGGGAAGGGCTCGAGCAGCGGGAAGAGGTAAGTCCAGTCCTGCGCCCACATATTTCCGAGGAGATGCGCCGGGATGGGGCCGCCCTTCGGCACCACGGCGTCGCCGAAACGCTCGGAGAGCCGACGCCGAACGTAGCAATGAAGCGACGCGTAGAGCGGCTTCACCTGCTCCCAGAGCGCGCGGTACGTCGTCTCGAACTCCGCCGGCGTCATGTCGTAGCCCGAACGCCACATCTCCCCAACGTCGCGGTAGCCGATGGCGCGAGAGCCCTCGTTGGCCAGCGCGACGAAGCGCGGGTACATGGGCGCCAGCGTGCGCCCAATGGTATCGTGCCACTGTCGCCAAGCGGCTTCGAGCGCCGCGGGATCGGCGCCCGGGCTCGCGACCGTCGACAGGATCTCGTCGAGCTCGCCCAGGTCGCGGCAGGTCCCTTCGGCGTCACAGGCCTTGGCCTTGCCGAACTCGGCGTCCATCCCGGCCATCACCTCGGCCAGCGCCTTCGTCTTCTGGGCGTCGTCCGGCGCCGGCTGACCCGCCACCCGTAACAAGACGAGCTGACGCTCGACGTCGGGAGCGAGCTTCCCAGTCTTGAGTAGCGGCTCGAAGCGGCGCGCGTCCTTGATGGCGCTCGTGATCCACGTCATCGCCGCCGACCCGGCCGCGGCCGCCGCCGCTTCGGTCTCGGGCGTGATGTTGGTCTGTTTGGCCCAATCCGCCTTGGACTGCGCCACCCAGAGCCGACGCAGCTCGGCGTCCGCCTTCTTCACGAAGGCCGCGGCTTCTTTGGGCGTGGCTTTGTTGGGGGGGCGGGCGCTCGCGATGGGCGAGGTCAGGAGAAGGGCGAGCAGAATCGGGGCGATGCGACGGAGGACCATGGGGCCACGCTACAACGGCCGCATGGTCTGCCGCAAAGGCCATGTCGAAGGACTCGATCCCTCGGGTGGCCGCGTCAGCGCCTGCACGCGTGGGCTCGAACGGCGGGGCCGGGCCAAATCGGTGAAGGTGACTGACGCAGCTCCGGTCTTGGCGCTTCCAGCAACCCTGACGCCTGCTGTGCCTCCGACCATTGGCTGGTCAGCGTGGAGAACCTCTACATAGTGAGGAGAACGTCCCCACCGCGGAGGCGCCCCGTTCAGTCTTCTTCGGCGATGATCTCGTCCGGCGACAGCGAGCGCCCCTCCTCGGGCGTCTCGTAGGTCGGCTCGTCGCCGTAGGCCCGAAGAAGGCGATAGAAGCCGCGGGCCGGGCGCCCGGCCCACATCGACGAGACGCGCCGGCCGTTCGCGTCGAAGACTGCCGTCGCACTGCCATCGACGATCAGAATTCGGCCGCTGCGGAGGATCTCGAGGCCCGAGGGTGCGGCGGCGCCATCGAGGGTCACGACGCGTGTGGCGGGTTCGCCGGCCGTGACCTGCACGATCTGGCTCGTGCCTTTACGGAGCACCCAAACGACGCTCGTTCGCGGGTCGACGGCCACTTCGACGCCGCGTGCCTCGCGCGGTGGCTCTGGCAGCCGCACCGTTCGGATCACCCGTAGGTCGGCGTTCAGCCACTGCACCTCCGATTCGCTCGCGAGGATCACCTCCTTCCGGGCCTCGTCGAAGGTGATGCTGGTGGCGCCGAGCGACCCGGCGCGGGCGGCGACCTCGCCTTCGCTCCCGACCTTCGTGAGGTAGCCGTCGTCCGTCAGGAGCAGCGTAGCGCCGAGGCCGAGCGCGAGTGAGAACGCGGTCGGGGTGACGCCGAGGTCGATGGCGCATGACGCCTCGCCGCCATCGAGGGCTCGGGACATGAGGCATCGTTGGCCCTCGACGAGGACTTTGACGGCGCCGGTGTTCTGGTCGAAGCGTGCGTCCGTGATAGAGCCGACGCCCAGTACTCCTGGGTCCGGCAACTGGGCGCCCTGCTTGGACGGCTCGCCATCGATGACGAGCTCGAGGCCAAAGTCGAGGGGGACGTCGAAGACCAGGGCGTCGCTCGACGAGCCGACCAGCTCGGTCAGGCCGGCCTGCGACAGCATGACGTTCATACCCTCCCAGATTCGGACGGTCTTCTTCCAGTCGGTGGTCTTGTCGCCGATCGTCGCCACGACCTTGTGCGTCCCTTCGAGCGGGTTCGCGGCATTGAAGAACTCGTAACTCTCATCGGTCCAGACGCGCCTCTTCGTCGTGGCCCACATCGACTGAACGAGCAGCCAGAACGGATTGCCGGAGTCTTTGTCGTCCCGCGCCGGGTCTCGATAGGTAATGTGGTGCACGAGCGAGCCCGAACTCTCGTAGACGTGGAAGCCGTCCAGGACCACGAAATGGCCGCCGTCGCGCGTGTACTGGTCGCTGACGAGGTCGAAGGCGAGGTCATCCGGCTCGAGCTTCCAGATTCGCGCCATCGTTTTGTAGTGGCCGTAGATGATCTGAACGAGGCCACCGGCGCGCATGTACAGTTCGGCGACCATCGCCCGAAACTCCACGTTCGACCATGGCTTGAAGATGACCACCTCGGCGTCGGGCTCGAACACGTCGAACTTGGCCTGCGCGGCGTCTCGGCAGCTCCCGCCGCCCTTCTCGGGGTCGGTGCCACACGCCTCGCCCAGCGCGGCGAGCCGGATGGTGTGGCCAATGTAGGGGTCCTGATCGAGCATGGCGTTGCCCGGGTCGTCCGGCGTCAGAAGCACGCCCGGATACCCGCGTTCGGCCACGTAGTTGATGAGGTCGTACATGCTGGTCGGACCGCAGTACATCGACCCCTCGCCTGGGATCCACATGCGACGTTGGTCGTGGTCGACCATGTCGGCGATCGAGAACTCCTCCGCGCGAGCGACGGGCGCCATGAGGGCGTTGCCTGCGGACGCGGCGACAGCAAGACGGAACACTGAGCGTGAGACGATGGGGAGCATGGGGTCCTCCAGGACGATGCGGCGCACGACAGCGCCGATGCCCCCTGGTGCACCACCCATACCCGACGGTGTTGGGATACATAGCCCTGAAATCAGGACGCTTTTCGCCAGCGGTCGCTCTCGGGTACGTCGTTCCCCGTTGTGCGCACGACGTGCGCACAGCCGTCAACGAGCGTCGAGCGCCGCCACCAGCTTCTTCGGCGCCACGGCCCGATAGCTCTCGTCGATCCACGCCGTGATCAGCGGCATGGGCAACGCGGCCTCATGGTCGAAGACCGCCGTCACCCATCCGTGCTTCCCGAGGCCGTAGCCGGTCGGGCTCGCGAAGGGAAGGCTGAGCGCCTGGTGGCGTGACGTCGGGAGCTTGAACGACATCGACACCCGCTCGGCGCCAGCCGTCGGGGTCACGTGCATGAAGACGAAGACCTTGTTCTTCACCTTGAAGGCGCTCTCGCCCCACGGGAAGTCTTCGGTCGCTTCGGGGTAGCTTCGAGCGAGCGCTTTCAGCGCTTCGGCGTTCTCCAAAAGGGCATGCATGCAGGGCTCCTCGACGTTCGTCGGTTACTCGAGCGTTGACCGTTATAACCGGGAAGGCGCAAAGTCGCGGGTTGGCGATGAATCGGACGGCCGGACTGCGGCATCGTGCGTGATCAGCGCCGCTCGTCTCGATCTTGGGAGCCGTCATGCGCCGCCAGGCCCTTCGCGTCATCACCTCCGCCGTCGCCGCCCTGTCGTCCACGGGCTGCATCGACGTCCTGCCCTTTGACGAGGGATCCGGCATCGTCCTGAAGGCGCCGACTCCGCCAACGGATTGGCCCACGGTCGCTCGGTTAGCGGGCTTGCCGGTCTACGCCGGGCAGGGAGCGGACGAGATCGGCGAGCTCCTGAACGAGCTCGTCGAACAGGGCGTCACGGTCGTCGAAGCGGACTCCCGCCTGAGTGAGTACCTAACGGACGAGGAATTCGAGAGCGAAGTGCGCCTCATGTCCAGCGTTGCTGGGCTCGCACGCGAGCGGAACCTCAAGGTCGTTTGGTATGGCACGAGCCTCGAAGTCGTGAGCATCGGCGGCGAGATCGGTCGGTCGATGTCAAAGGACCACCCGGATTGGGTGCAGCTCAGCTGGAACGGCACGCCCAACGTCTTCTACGGCAGCAAAGTCTTCTGGATCGAGCCGGGCGACGAGAGCGCGTGGATGAGCCCGCGTTCCGGCTATCGCGAGTACTTCTTCTCCCGCCTCGAGGCGATCGCGGCGTCGGGCATCGACGGCTTCTGGCTCGACGTGCCGCTCTACAACGACGTCGTTGGGCGCTGGGCCTCCTACAACCCAGCCGACATCGCGCAGTTCGAGACCGACACCGGCCTCCTCATGCCGAAGCCCGACGACCAGGGGCGCTTCGACCCAGCCGACCCCATCGCGCGGGCTTGGATCTGGTGGCGCCACGTCGAGATCGACCGCTTCCTGAAGGAGGCGCGCGAGCGCGTCCTCGCCGTAAATCCGAACTTCAAGCTCATCGTCGAGACCGTGACGATGGACTACAACGCCGCCATCCTCGAAGGCCTCGACGGAGCGATGCAGGGGCCGCTCGAGAACTTTCACCACGTCTGGGAGGTCGACGTCCTCAGCGACGACTCCGCGATGGCGCGCGGCCAAGCGGACGACTTCTACAACCTCATCGCCATGTACAAGTTCGGCCGCGGCGCCGACCAAGGACGCGGCGCGTGGGCGTTCTCCTATGGCCAGAACCCCGATGACGCCGAGGTCGTCATGGCCTCGTGTTTCACGGCCGGCGTGAACCCTTACGAGCTGAAGGTGCCCGAGATGACGTCGACGGTCGGCGTCGACTACCGCACGCGGATGTTCAAGTGGCTGGAAGCAAACGAGGATCTCGTCTTCCGTTCCGAGTCCAAGGCCCGAGTGGCGCTCCTCCACTCGTCGGCTTCGCGGGCCGTCGTCGATAGCTGTATGTTCACCGACACCTGCGGTGTGTCACTCTTCACCACCTGGACAAACCCTGACGCGGGCAAGCCGTGGTGGACGACCGCCGAAGGGGACAGCGTCCGAGAGTCCTTCTACATGGCCGAGTACCGCGGCATGGTGAAAGCGCTCGTCCAGCGCCACGTGCCCTTCGACCTGCTCCCGTCGCGGCTCATCACGACGGCCGATGCGGCGCGTTACGACGTCATCATCGCTCCGGCCCTCGAAGCCGTCTCTGACGCCGAAGCCGCCGTGCTCCGCAACTTCGCCGAGGCGGGCGGCGAGATCCTGTTCACCCACGCCTGGCCTGGATTGGCGAAAGAAGACGGCTCGATACGGCCCACTGGCGCGTTCGCCGACGTGCTCCCGCCTCTGCCGGAACCGACCGTCGAGGGCGAGGCCCCCCTCGAGCCGGTGGAGCCGGTGGCTCAGCCCTGTAGCGAGAAGCCCCTCGGCAAAGGCACCGTTCGTTTCTGCCCGGCAAAGCTGGGTAGGCAGATCATGCGCGACGGCGACGCGGCAGCCCTCGATGAGGTCGACGCCTTCGCGCGCCGTGCCGACCCACTGCTCACCACCACCGCACCGCCTACGGTGTACGCCGAGGCCAAGGAGCTCGGCGATCGCCAGGTGGTCCAGTTCGTGAACTTCTCCGGCGCCGACGGCACCTTCGCCGTCGAGTCCAAGACCTTCGAGGTGCGTCTGAACGTGGGTAGTCGCGCCGTCACGGCCGTCACGACGACGTCCGCACGCGGCGGCGACGGCAGCGTCGACTTCCGGAAGGTCGGCGACGAGGTGGTCTTCGACGTCACCGTCGACGTCCACCGGCTCGTCGTCGTCGAGCTCGGCGGTGCCGGCGGATGACGTCTCGCACGCTGGCCGTCCTGATCGCGCTGTCCTCGGGTTGCGAGAGCACCTTCCGTTTCCCAGGCGTCGCGGACGTGCAGGAGGCCGACGTCGCGACCGAGGACACAGCGGACGACGCGCACGCAGACGCCGCGCCGGAGTGCCCCGCCACGGTGTGCCAGGAAGCGGGCTCCCTGTGCGTGCCCACCGTCGGCGCCGATGGCCTGCCTGAAGACGGTCTAGGTGGCGACGCCGTGCCGGCTACCGAGGTCCTCATCTGCGCCCTCGATCCGTCCGGTTGCCTCCTCGAGTCTCGCGTGGTCTGTCCAGGCGAGACAACGTGCGTCGCGGGCACGTGTGTCGAGGCCCCCGACCCGTGTGATCAACGCGTCGATCGCTGTACGGGCGACATCGGCATCTGCGAAGGCGCCACGGCCGTAACGTGTGAGCCCGACGCTACGGGCTGCAAGGTCATCGTGCGCCGGGATTGCGCTGAGACCGCAGGCGGCTCTTGCCTCGAAGGGGTCTGCAGCACCGATCCCTGCTTCGGGAAGACGCTCTGCGCCGAGGAGAAGCTCTACTGCGACGGGGCGATCCTCCGCGAGTGCCGTGAGGACGAGGACGGCTGCCTCACGACGCGCGACGTCCTCGATTGCGGCGCTACGCCCGGAGGCGCCTGTTCCGACGGGCCGCCTCCGCGTTGCACCGGGGAGATCGTCGGTGACCTGAAGTTCTCCGTCATCGCCGACGCCGGCACGACCAACCCGGCGGGCGCGGCCTTCACGGTGTTCGACCGTCTGCCCTCGTTCTTCGGCGACCGCGTCGTCTTCCGGGCGTCCACTGCGGCGCCCGCGGTCCCAGTCACCTCGACGCTCACCGACGCCGTCTACACCTACGAGACGGGCACCGAGACCCTGAACGTGGTCGCCCGCGCCGGCGAACCCCTCCCGGACGCGCCGGCCTCGACTTTCAGCACCTTCGAAGCGGTCGGGACCAACGGACCCCGCGTCGACGCGTTGCGAGTCGTCTTCGTCGGCTCTGGGACCGACTCCCACCGCGGCGTCTACAGCCAAGGCGGGCTCGGCCTCGTCGCGCTCGTAAACCGAGACACGCTCATCCCGGGTGCCGCGGGCTCGTTCGTCGGCCTTGGCGATCCCATCGTCTCCTTCGACCGAATCGCCTTCAATGGCAATGACTTCGGCAACATCAGCGGCGCCTACACGGCTCCCTTCGACCTGTCCGGCGCCGCCCGCCTCGCCGACAACGGGACGGCCATGCCGAACGGCGCCTCCGCTTTCTCCGGGGTCTCGGTCTTCGATCTCGACTCGACCTACGCCGTCCTCGTCGGCTTCGGCAAGGCCCCCATCGGCGCGTCCTACGGCGACATCCAACGCGGCATCTACCGCCAAGCCCTCACGGGCGGGGCGCCAGTGGCGCTCATCGACCGCACGGCGGCCGTCCCCGGCGTCCCGGGTGACACCTTCAGCGCGTTCGCGGGCCCGGTCCTCTCGGCGGGCAACGTCATCTTCGTCGGCAGCGGCGCGCCCGGGCCCCAGAAGCCGCTCGGGCCCGTCACCTACAAGGCGCTCTACAGCCTCCCGCTCGAAGGCGGCACCCCCGAAGCTCTCGTCGACACCACGACGCCCATGCCGGGCGCGGTAGAGACCTTCGCCGCCGAAGCGCCGGATGGGCTCTCCGGAAACCACCTCTGCGCCGACGGCGCCGTCATCTATTTCCGCGGGACGGGCGTCGCGAGCGGCGTCGTCACTCAGGTCGGCCTCTACCGCGTCTTCCCCGGTGGCGACGTGACGCGCCTCCTCGACCGAAATACCACCCTCAGCGGTAAGAAGGTCGCCGACGTCCGCGTCGGCCGCCGTTGCGCCTCGGGCGGGCGCGTCGTGATCCACGTCACGTTCGAGGACGCCAGCGAAGCCATCCTGCTCGGCGAGCCGGCGCCTCCCGTGCCTCAGTAGTCCCCGACGTTCACGGCCAGTCGAACCCGTCGCTGTCGCCGCCCATTGGGTTCACCGTTCCGGCACGGGCCTTGGGCGCCTCTCCGATCTCCTGGGGACCAAAGCGGAATCGGGCAAGCAGCTCATCGAGCTCGGGATGCCAGGAGTCTGGGGCGGACTCGGGCGAACCGACCCAGACGACGGACAGGAGCACCGGGTAGAGGCGCCCACGAGGCCGGCGCGTTCGGTCGACGGGGCCATCAGGGTCGTAGCGGTACTGGGTGAACACGATGACCGCAGTCGCATTTCGGACCACGGTGATGCCACCCCGCGCCTCATGAAGGGACATCTCGATCTGCACGGCGGGCCGACCCGAGACCTTGCGGACGCGACTTGAGCGCACCGTGACCGTGATCGGCAAGGCGTCCGAGTCGTCCTTCGTCCCTGGCCGCACCCAGGGCCCGAGCGCCCGTTCGCGTTCGAGCCGCGCCACGTGCTGGACCGCCGCCGCCGCCAGATCCTCGTCGCCACCGCCGGGCGACGGGTCGATGGGGAAAGTGCGGATGGTGACGACAGCGGCGACTGGCGCCTTTGCCGAGCCAGTCGGCGTGAAGGCCAGATCGACGCTCGGCAGGACGATGCTCTCGGCCGCCTCATCCGGCGCACTCTGGCGCGTGTAGGTGGACTCCCATTCCCGCCCCGTCTTCAGCGTCGGCTCGCCGCCGTCGGGGCCCTTCGTGATGTTCCGGACCCGCCATTCCGGCGACAGGAGCCGCCGCTTCGCCTTGTCTTTCCAGGCGATACGGTACGGGAAGGTCGGGTGCTGATAGCCGTCGTCGCTCACCAGCGGCGTCGATGCGCAGCCGAGTAGAAGGAGCAGGGCGGCGAAGGAACAGACGAGCCGCGTCACTGCAGGACGTTTAGAGCGAAGGTCGTGAGCGCCGCGTTCAGGAAGTCGATGAAGAAGGCCCCGACCAGCGGCACGATGAGGAAGGCGCGGGGCGACCGGCCGTAACGCTCGGTGAGGGAGCGCATGTTGGCCATGGCGTTCGCCGTGGTGCCGAGCATGAAGCCGAGGAAGCCGGAGCTCATCACCGCAGAGTCGTAGTCCTTGCCCATCCACCGGAAGACCCAGGTCCCCGAAAACCAAAGGACGGCGAGGACTTGGACGACCAAGATGGCCACGAGCGGCCCCACGAGCCCAGCGAGCTTGGCCAGCGGAAGCGTCATGATCGCCATCGCCAGGAACAGCGACAGGGCGACCTCGCCCAGCTCTTCGATGAGGCGGTGCGAGAGGCGAAGAAACTTCGTGGCGTCGTCGAGGTTGCGTAGAACGGCCGCCACGAGCATGGCGCCGATGTATTCGGGGAGCGTCCACCCGATCTGGGTGAAGGCCTTGCTGATGTAGCCACCGAGCCAGAGGCAGGCCAGGATCGCGACGACGTGCTTCAGAAGCGCCGGTCCGAAGTCGTCGTCGACGGGCAGGGGTGTGCCTTCATCGAGCGCCGAAGCGCGCGCGGCTTGCTTTGGATCGAGCTGGTGGCGGTTCATCAGCCAGGTCCCGAGCGGCCCACCGAGGACGCCACCCGAGACGATGCCCGCCATGGCCGCGGCAACCGCGATGATGGCGGCCCCTTGAACCCCGGCGGCCTCGAACTGCGGCGCGAACGCGAGCCCGGTCGCGGGCCCGCCGGTGAGGGTCACGGCCCCACACAGCACACCGAAGAGCGGGTGGAGGCCGAAGACGAGCGAGACTAGGATCCCGATGACGTTCTGCAAGATCGCGAACGCAAAGGCGATCGCGAGGAAGCGCGCTACGAGCGGACCGCCGATCTTGAGCGTCCGGAGGCTCGCGCCAAAGCCGATGGCCGTGAAGAAGGCCACCATCAGCGGCTTCTGCAGCCCCGTGTCGAAGGAGGGCGCCGTTACGCCGAGCTTCGGCGCGAGCGCGATGAACCCTGCGACGAGGAGCCCTCCGAGCACCGGCGCTGGCAGGTTCCACCGCCCGAGTACCGGGATGAGCGCGCGCATGCCACTGCCCAGGTACAGGACAAGGCCGGCGAAGGCGAGGGTCTGAATGAGATCGAGGCTCACCCGGAACTACTGCCGTGGCCCGGTCGGGGTGTCAACTCGGCATTTCGCGCTCGTCGGGCCATGGGCGGCTGGGAGTGCTACAACCGCCGTCATGCAGGTCGAGATCGATGCGTTTCCTTCGTTCAATCTGGCGCTCCACGAGGCGTCTATTGCGCTCATCCGCCAAGTACGTGTGCGACACGACGGCGTCGCCCCGATCTCGGACCTGCGCCTGCGAGTCTCGCTAGAGCCGTTCGGCGGCAGTCCTCGTGTCTTCACGCGCGACCGCCTCGATCCCGGCGAGACCTGGACGCTCGACGATGTGCAGCCCTCCGTGGCGGTCGAACGCCTGCTCGCGCAGAAAGAGCGCGTCCGCGGGCGACTCGTGTGGGCGCTCACGAGCGGCGCCGTGGTCGTCACCGACGGCGAAGCGCCCATCGACCTCCTCGCGCCGAACGAGTGGCCCGGCCTCGAACCGATCCCCTACCTGCTCGCCGCGTTCGTCCAGCCCTCGGACGACGCCGTTCAGCGCCTCCTCCTCGACGCCTCGATGCGACTCCAGGTGAACACGGGCAGCCCCGCCATCGACGGCTACCAGTCCGGTGACCGTCGTCGCGTGCTGGCCCAGGCCGACGCTGTCTACGCCGCGATTCAGGCCGCAGGCATCGTCTATTCGAACCCACCCGCGAGTTTTCAGTCCGTAGGCCAGAAGATCCGCTTGGCCGGGCAGGTGCTCAGCACCGGCCTTGGAACGTGCCTCGATCTCAGCGTGCTCGTCGCCGCGTGCCTCGAACAAAGTGGGCTCGCGCCCGTCATCGTGCTCTACGCCGGCCACGCGCTCCCCGGGCTATGGCTGACGCCCCCGGGTGCCGAGACCATCGGCCGCGGCCCAGCGGGCGTGCCCGGCCTCGACCCGTGGCACGACGACGCTGGCGCGCTCCACAGCGCCGTTCAGCTCGGCGACCTCTTCCTCTTCGAATCTACTCTCATGGTCGCCCGGCCCGCTCATCCGCTCCGCGACGCCGAGGCCCACGTCCGATCGCGACTCGCGAGCACCGACGCGCGGGCGCCGGCCGACGTGTTCCTCGGCGCCGTCGACATCGTCGCGGCCCGCCGCGCACAGGTGTTGCCGCTGCCCGCGCTCGATTCGGATCCCAACGCACAACCCGTCCGCGTCATCGCGCCCGGGCCGCTCGTTCTCGAACGCGACGCCGCGACCTCCTCCGGCCTCGCCGCCGACGCCGCGCTCGCCGCTCGGGCCCGCCAGGAGGGCGCCGGCGCACCGGAGCGAGCCCACCCGCGCATCGAACGCTGGATGCGGCAGCTGCTCGACCTGTCACTCCGCAATCGACTGCTGAACCTCAACCCGGACAGCCGTCAGGTCATCCCAATCGTGGCACCGGAGCTCATCCACGAGCCGTCGCCGAACGCCACTCTCGCGGCCGCCCTCGAAGATCTGCTCGCGGCCGGCTCGGGCTTCGAGCTTCGAAGTTATGACGGTGCGGACGTCGCCCCCGCTGGGGTCAGCCGCGAGGCCGCCCGCGAACGCCGCGCGCGTGCCGACCTCGCCGCCGGCCGCCTCACGTGCCCGCTCCCCGAAGCCGAGCTCGATCGCCGACTCCTCGAGGTCTTCCGCACCGCCCGCACGGATCTCGAAGACGGCGGGTCATCGACGCTCTACTTGGCCGTCGGTACTCTGAACTGGTTCGAAGCGGATGTTACCGACACGCCCCGCCGGGCCCCCATCGTGCTCTGGCCCGTGCGCCTCGAACGTCAGTCCGCCCGTAGCCGCTTCCAGCTCGTCCGCTCGGACGAAGAGCCCGCCTTCAACGAGACCTTGCTTGAGCTGCTTCGACTTCAATTTGGGCTCGACCTCTCTGCAGTGACCGCGCTCCCCGGCGACGCGAGCGGGCTCGATCTCGACGCCATCTTCACTGCCGTACGGAAGGCCATTGCACCCTTCACGCGCTGGAGCGTCAGCGGTGACGTACACCTCGGCCTCTTCCGCTTCGCGAAGTTCGTGATGTGGCGCGATCTTCACGCGCACAAGGAGGCGCTGCTCCAGAGCCCTCTGGTCGCAAGCCTCGTCGGTGCCGCGCGACTGCCGCCGCCCAGTGATCAGGTCAGCCCGGAGTCCCTCGATCGCGTCCTCGGCCCCGCCGACCTGCCGCTCGTGCTCGACGCCGACTCCAGCCAGGCAGCCATCGTCGCCAGCGCGCTCGCGTCCGGCGCCAGCTTCGCTGTGCAGGGGCCTCCCGGCACCGGCAAGTCACAGACCATCGCCAACCTCATCGCCGCCGCGATCGGTGCAGGCAAGACGGTCCTCTTCGCGGCCGAGAAGCTCGCCGCCCTCACGGTCGTCCAGAGCCGCCTCGAGAAGGTCGGGTTGGGGGACTTCTGCCTCGAACTGCACTCGAGCAAGTCCCGGAAATCCGTGGTGATTGAGTCGCTCGTTGCGTCACTCTCCTCCGCCCGGGTGAAGGCGCCGGACTGGGCGGGCGCCTCCGCCGTGCTCGCCGAGAACCGCGCCGGTCTCAACGACTACGTCGAGGCCCTCCACGATCGTCGCCCGATTGGCCTCAGCGTGTGGGAGGTGGCCAGCCGGCTGACCGAGCTCGAGAATGCAGCCGCGGTGGTCGCGACGACGCCGCGCGCTCCAGCCGCGTGGTCGTCACTTCCAGACGCCGAACTCTCGGCGATGGAGGCCGCCGCCATTCGCCTCGAAGACGCCGCCGCGCCGATCACCCCGAAGGGCGGCGCACCCGCCGCTCACCCGCTCGCCGGCGTGGGCGTGACGACGTGGTCGTCGAACTTGCCGGTCCTCGCCCGACGCCACGCGCTCGAGCTCCCCGTCCTCGCCGCGGCCGTCGAGGGCGCCGTTCTGGAGACGCAAGGCCTGCTCGGGCTCGACGCGCGCCCCGTCACGACCGCCGTCGCTCGCGATCTCGCCTTCGTCCTCGAAGGGCTCAGCCACAGGCCA
The DNA here is from genome assembly GCA_018780435.1 of Myxococcales bacterium. GTDB lineage: Bacteria > Myxococcota_A > UBA9042 > SXOO01. Next base: position 18,879 of record JADMJS010000741.1, on the reverse strand, counting down.
CCCGCGTTCGTCCTCGATGACGGCGCGTTCCGGAGCGCCGCCCCCGTCCTCGGCGAGTTCGAACGCCGCCACACGGCGAACGAGGAGCGCCGCACGACCCTCGCCGCGCGGTACTCGGACGCCATCTACCTGCCGTCCACGGCCCTCGACCGCCTAAAAGCACGATTCCGACGCTTCGCCGGCTCGACCTTCGCCTGGCTCTGGCTCTTCTTCGCGCGCCGACGGGTGAGGGCGTTGCTCACGAGCGGCCCGCTCCCACTCGACGCCCAAGTCGCCACCGACCTTGAGCTGGCGTCCACCACGGGCGCGGAGACGACGGCCCTGAACGAGCTCGCCGAGCGACTGGCCCTCGACCATCGGGTCCCGCGCGAGTGGCTGGAGCGTGCGACCCGGAGCGGTGCGGGCCTCCACGGCGAGGTCGGGCTCCTCGGGCCGCTCAAGGACGCGCTCGCACGCCTCGCGGTGGCGCACGGCGTCACCTCCGACCACTTCCGACCCTGGACCCTCGATGGTTCGAGCGCCTTGCCAACCGGAAAGGCGCCTAGTCTCGCGCGAGCGCTCGACGCCTTCGCTGCCGCCGAGCTCGCCCTGAAGACGGCCCTTGAGCTTCGTAACCTGCCGCCGGAGTTGTCCGACCAGCACCCGAGCGGTGTCCTCCGGGTCGCGGCGTCGATTCTCGAGAACCTGGAGGATCTGCGCGATCAAGTCGCTTACCGCGATGCCGTCTCGGGCGCCGTCTCGCTTGGGCTCGGCCCCCTCACCGCGGCGTTCCACGACGGTTCCCTCCCGAGCGACACGAAAGGCGGCGTGCTCTCCGGACTTCAGCGCTCCGTATTCGAGGCGTGGCTCGGTGCCACGTTGGACCTCGACCCTCGCCTCGCCGGATTTGACGGCCTTCGGCATCACCGCCGCGTCCAGGACTTCCGCCAGCGCGACCGGGCCCACCTCGGGCTGGCCCGAACCGAGATTCGAGCGCGCCTCGAGAAGCGCCTCCCTGACATGGCGCTCGCGTCCGACGCGCCTACGAGCGAGCTCGGCCTCCTTCTCCGCGAAGCCAAGAAGAAGACGCGTCAGGCGCCGCTACGTCGGCTCATTTCGCAGCTTCCGAACGTCTTGCCGCGCCTCAAGCCCTGCCTGCTCATGAGCCCGCTCTCGGTTGCGCAGTATCTCCCACCGGGGCGCACGCTCTTCGACCTCGTGATCTTCGACGAGGCCTCGCAGATCTGCACCCACGACGCCATCGGCGTCCTCGCGCGCGGCAAGCAGGTCATCGTCGTCGGCGACTCGAAACAGCTACCGCCCACGAGCTTCTTCGACACCGCGATCGGCGACGGCGACGACGCGGCGACAGACCTCGTGGACGCGAGCGCCGAGCCGCTCGTCACCGAGCTCGAGTCCATCCTCGACGAGGTCATCGCGAGCGGGCTCCCCGAGCGCACCCTCGACTGGCACTACCGCAGCCGCGACGAGAGCCTGATCGCGTTTTCGAACCACCACTACTATCAGAACCGGCTCCACACCTTCCCTGGTGCCGAGCGGCGAAACGAGGTCGGCGTCACGGGGGCGTCCTTCACGGCGCCTACCTCGGGCGTCGTCCACCGTGCCATCCGGACTGGCTTCTACGATCGCGGCCGCACCGGCACGACCCGCTCGGAGGCCGAGGCGCTCGTGCAATCGCTCACTGCCGCGCTGAAGTCCAACCCGGAGCGGCTCAGCTACGGTGTTGTGACATTCTCAGTACATCAACAGGCGCTCATCGAAGACCTCCTCGACGCGGCGCGCCGCGCCGATCCGGCTCTCGACGCCCACATCAGCGCCGCCGTCGAGCCTGTATTCGTGAAGAACCTCGAGAACGTGCAGGGCGACGAGCGCGACGTCATTTACTTCTCCATCGGCTACGGCCCGGACGAGAAGGGCCGCGTCCTGATGAACTTCGGACCGCTGAATAAGAAGGGCGGCGAGCGGCGCTTGAACGTCGCCATCACGCGTGCGCGTCGGCGACTCGAGATCGTGTCGCTGCTGCGATCCGATCAGATCGATCTGACCCGCACCGCCGCCATCGGCGTGCGCCATCTGAAGGACTTCCTGCGCTACGCGGAGGAGGGCCCACGCAGCCTCGCGGCCGGCTCCGACCGAAGCACCGCCGGCACGTCCGGGCCCCTCGAGCGCGACGTCCTCGCCGAACTTCGGCGCGCGGGTTACGACGCGGTCTCGGAGGTCGGCTGCGGCGGTTATCGCGTCGACATCGGCGTGGTCGATCCGGACCGACCGGGCCGCTACCTCCTCGGGCTCGAGCTCGACGGCCCGGCGTACCGCTCCGCCAAGACGGCCCGCGACCGCGACCGGCTGCGTCAGGAGGTGCTTGAGAACCTCGGGTGGCGACTGCACCGAATCTGGTCGACCGACTGGCGCCAAAGCCGGCGCCGCGAACGCGAGCGCCTCCTCGCCGCCTTGAGCGCGGCCCGAGAGGGGCAGCCCAAACCCGAAGCACCGCCAGCGGAGACACCGGCCCCAAACGTGGCGCCCGCCCTGGACCTCGCACCGGCGAGCCCGCAGGGCGGCGGCCTGATGCCGCTCTCAGCCTACGTCGCTGCGGACGTCGAATCACCCGCCGGTGCGAGCCGCGACGCGCTCCTCGACCCTGCGATGACCGTCACCATCACGTCGCAACTGCAATACGTCGCCCGCGTCGAGTCACCCATCCACGAGGAGCTGCTCTTCCGCCGAGTCGCGGCCGCATGGGGCGTCGAGCGCCTCACCGAGCGCGTTCGCCAGGCCATCGCCACCCCCTACGAGCGCCTCGTGGCCACCGGCGCCTTGATACGACGTCGCCCGCCCGTCGGCGACGACGAGAGCGACCCCACAGCCTGGATCGTGTGGCGACAAAACCAGGATCCAGCGGCCTGGGATCGCGCCCGCCGAACCGCCCCTGGTGACGAACCCAGAGACCCCGAACACCTCCCGGCCGAAGAGCTCGCGGCCGCGCTCACCCGTCGTTTGTCGGCGCACCTCTCCCTGGCCGAGCCCCAGCTCGTGCGGCTGGCACTTCAAGACCTGGGCTACGGGACACGCGGCCGACGCTTGCTCGAGCGCTGCGAGGACGTGCTCGATCTGCTCGAATCGCAAGGGAAAGTACGTCGAGAGGGCGAACGGGTCAGCGTTTCAGACCCGGTCTGACGTCGTCACGGATCAATACGCCGGCGATTCTGGCTCCCGGCACTTGAGAACCGTCCCACACTCGTCGGGGAGTCGGTAGTCGAGCACACGGGAGGCGTCGACCGGCCGACTGAGCAGGTACCCTTGCCCGAAGGTGCAGCCGAGGTCCTTCAGGATGTCGAGCTGCTCGATGGTCTCGATGCCTTCGGCGATGACTCGAATCTGGAGGTTCTGGGCGAGCCGCGTCACCGCCTCCACGAGCGCCATCGCGTCACGGCCCGAACACATGCTGGCGACGAAGGACCGGTCGATCTTCAGGATGTGGATGGGGAACTGCAGGAGGCACGCGAGAGACGAGTGACCCGTTCCGAAGTCGTCCATGTCGAGCTGGACGCCGAGGTCGCGAAGGCGCGCGAGGGCGTGCAGCGACGTGGTCGGGTCGAACATGATCTGATTCTCGGTCAGCTCGAGGTGTAGGCGATCGGGCGAGATCTCGTAGCGACGCAGAAGCTCGTCGACGTCGTTCACGAGGTTTGGATGCGAGAGCTGACGTCGCGACAAGTTCACGCTGATGGAGCGCGGGCCGCGGCCCGCTTCGAGCCACCCGGCGAAGGTCCGTAGCGCCTCTTCGAGGACCCAATGGCCGATGGCGACGATGAGACCGGTCTCTTCCGCAAGCGGAATGAACTGGTCGGGGGATGTCAGCCCTCGGGTCGGGTGATTCCAGCGAACGAGCGCTTCGGCGCTCTCCAAGGAGCCGTCGGCGAGCGACACGATCGGCTGATAGACGAGGTAGAGTTCGCCGCGACTGATAGCGTGCCGGAGGTCGTTCTCGAGCACCAGCCGGTCCTCCGCCACCGTTCGCATCGCAGACTGGAAGAGCATGTGCCGCCCCTTCCCGGCTGCTTTGGCCTCATACATCGCCGTGTCAGCGTCGCGAATCATCTCCTCGGGGTTCGTGTAGGACGGATGGCTGGTCACGATCCCAATACTCGCCGTCGACACGATCTCGACCGCGCCCAGGCGATAGGGCTCCTTCAAGACACTCAGCAGTCGATCCGCCACGTCATAGGCGTCTCGCTCGTTTCGGACCTCGTCGAGCAGCACGACGAACTCGTCGCCACCGAGGCGTGCCGCGAGCGAGAAGTCGCAGTCTCGAATGACGGTGTCGCTCGCCCTGAGTGTCCGACGCAACCGCACCGCGATCTCGCGCAGCAGCATGTCACCGACTTCGTGGCCGAGGCTGTCGTTGACGACCTTGAAGCGGTCGAAGTCGATGAAGAGGAGCGCAAAGTGGTAGTTCGGGTTCCGGGTCGAACGCGCCATGGCCTGCTGCAACCGGTCGATGAGCTGGGATCGGTTGGGAAGGCCGGTAAGCGAGTCGTGGGAGGCCACACGTTGGAGTTGGACGACCAGTCGTCGGTTCTCCAGCACCGATCGAACACGGGCGCGCAGCTCAGCAGACCGAAAGGGCTTGCGAACGTAGTCCGCAGCACCCGCGTCGAAGCACGCCGTGAGCACCTCGTTGCTGTCATTCCCCGTGACGAACACCACAGGGATGTCCGCGAGCGTCGGCGTTTCCCTCATCGTCTTCAGGAGTTCGACGCCCGTGGACTCGACCAGGTCGACGTCCAGGAGAATGAGGTCCGGCTGGAGGCGCTCCGCCATTTCCAGCCCCGCAGCCGCCGTCGCCGCGTAGTGGATGGTCCCGCCGAGGGATTGGAGCATGACGCTGACGAGAACGTGAATGTCAGCATCGTCGTCGACGAGGAGCAGGGTAGGGGAGTCCGACGTCCGCCCTGGGTTGGCGATCGGGTGCAACGTATTGCCCGGGCGGCCAGTGGGCCCCACTATGTCGCTACTCAACTCCATTCAGCGCCGAACACCTTCCGGAGCCGCACGTTCACGTCGCGCAACGCTCCTACCGCGTCGCGGACAGTAGCAGCGTCGACTCGCTCGAATCAAGGATGGCGGTGCAGGTATCGTAAAGATCAGTAAGGTCGAATCACGCGGTGAAGAGGCATCCTGATGCGAGGCCCTCGCGCTCTTCCAGACTTGGAACGGTGAAGTGGAGTGGCGGTGACCGCGAAGATCAGGCACCGTGCTCCGGTCGACGACCGTGGGTCGCGCCGCGTCGCCCACGGGCGACAGAGTCTCCACCAAGTCGTGCGGGGTGATGTCGATGACGCTGGAGCCGGGTCTTGAAGGGGGGCGAGTGGTCCCGTGACGGAACAGGAAGAGCGGGCAAGGCCGGTGGCACCCGGCGGGTCCAACGTCGCTGAGGCTGAAGCGAACCGCCCCACATCCCGCCCGGAGTGGAGAAGGCTCACGCCGTTCAGCGCCGCTTTGAGCACGGCGATGCTTCTCGTGGGCGTGATCGCGCTGTGCGTCTGGCTCGCCCACAGCGTCGCCAAGAAGGTCGTCAAGGAGACCCTTGACGACGAGTTGGCCGCGCTCGCACGCATCTCGGCGCTGCAGCTTGACGTGGTGGCGCACTCCAAACTCATTCGACCAGAACAGCAAAACAGCCCCGACTACGCGCGGGTCGTGGCGCCGTTTCGGGCGATGCTTCGGGTCAATCCGAGCTTCAAGTACATCTATACCGTCCGCCCATCGACCGAGGGGCCCCGCTTCGGTGTGGATGCCGCCGAACCCAAGGATGGGGACGGGGACGGTGTCATCGACCAAGCGACCCTCGGAGAGCTCTACGAATCGCCGGACGCGGCGATGTTGCAGGCCCTTCGGGAACACACCGTCGCGGTCAGTCCCGAGCCCTTCACCGACCGCTGGGGGACCTTCGTCTCCGCGTTTGCCCCCGTGTTTCGGCCGGATGGCACGCTCGAATGTATCGTCGGCGTGGACTCCACCGTGAATTCGTACGTCGCCCGGCTCGAACGTATCGATGTGGCCGCCCGGTGGTCTCTCTTGGTGGGCGGCTTCGCCAGCGTGGCGATCGCATTGCTCGTCGGCTTGATGCAGCGACGTCGGTTGCGAGACCAACTCGCAGTCGAGACGAGCGAGTCGCTGCTATGGGAAATGGGCCACGTTGCCGACGTGGGCGGATGGTCGCTCGACCTCTCGACCGGCCGGATGGACATCACCGACGTCACTCGGAAGATCCACGAGCTCCCCGAGGGGCAGCCGCTCGAACTCGATGCCGCCATCGAGTTCTACGCTCCAGAAGCCCGCCCGCCCCTCCGTGCGGCGCTGGATCGCTCGATCACCACAGGCGCCGCCATCGACCTCGAGCTCCCCTTCATCACCGCCAAGGGCCGCCGTATCTGGGTTCGCATCGTCGGCCAGACGGAGATCCGTGGTGGCCGCGCCATCCGGCTCTTCGGGGCGATTCGTGACGTTACGGCAGAACGGCTAGCGGCAGCCGCCTTCGCTGAAACGACGGCCGATGCACGACGTCTCACTGCCGCCATCGACGCCCACGTCGACGCCGTCTTCCTCACCGACGCTACCGGCCGGATCACGCGGGTCAACAAAGCTTTCGAGCGGATGAGCGGATTCAGCGTGGAGGAGGTCGTAGGCTGCGAGCTGAGCGATCTCGAAGGCGACCAGGGACCAATTCCAGTACGCGCCGAGCTGCAGGCGGCCCTGAACGCGGGTGAGCCGTGGAGCGGCCGTCTCCGGATTCGGCGCAAGGGCGCCGCGGCAAAGTCCAGGTTGCCGGTCTTCGGACGCCCGGGCAATCGAGAACCCGACCCCTTCTGGGCCGAAGCGTCAATTACGCCGCTCCTGAAGCCGGATGGCGAGGTCGAGGGCTTCGTCGCGATGCAGCGTGATGTCACCGAACAGGTGGCGCTCGAAGAGCAGGAGCGTCTTCGCCTTGAAGGAGCGGAGGCACGGCTCGGCGTCGCGAAGGCGCTTGGCGGAACCGGCGATTTCAATGATCGCCTGAAGGCGGCGCTCGACCAGACCCTCGGCATGCGAGGCCTCGGGATTCAGCGAAAGGGCGGCATCTTTCTCATCACCCCCGGCGAGCGCCTTCTGCGTATGGAGGTTCACAGCGGAGACTTCTCCGAGCCGTTCCTTCGGGATGAGGCGCAGGTGAAGTTCGGCCAATGTCTGTGCGGCCGCGCCGCGCTCTCAGGAGAGATCCTCGTGAGCGACAACTGCTTTTCAGACCACCGACACGAGAATCGGTGGGAGGGGATGACGCCCCACGGTCACTATATCGTGCCGCTAATGAATCGGGTCAGCGCCGATAAGTTGTGCATCGGCGTTCTGTTTCTGTACACGGACTGCGATCCGGTGTCGACGGAAGCGCGCCTGTCGGCGCTTCGGGAGATCGGCGACCTCTTTGCGACGGCCGTCCTTCATGAGCGAGCGGCGACCCTCGGGCAGGTGGCTCGTGAACGCGCGGAAGCGGCGAACCGCACGAAGAGCGAGTTCCTCGCTAACATGAGCCACGAGATCCGAACGCCGATGACGGCGATTCTTGGGTACGCAGAGCTGCTCGTTGAAGACGGCGACATGACGCGCGCACCTCCACAACGTATCGGCTACATCGGGACCATTCGGCGAAATGGCGAGCACCTGCTTTCGATAATTAATGATATTCTGGATATATCAAAGATCGAAGCTGGTAAAATGACCATTGAACGCATTGCGATGGACCCGAACGAGACCCTCCGGGATGTCGAACGGCTCATGGCGATCAGGGCGTCCGAGAAGGGCATTCGGCTCGTCGTCGAATGCCCAGGGCCCATCCCGACGCAGATCTACAGCGACCCCCTTCGGCTCAAGCAGATCATCCTGAACCTCGTGTCGAACGCGGTGAAGTTCACCTCCACCGGGCAGGTCCGCATCGTCGCGACGACGACTGTGTCGTCTGCCCATGAGCCATTGCTTCAAGTGGAGGTCATCGACACGGGTGTGGGCCTCGGTGCCGACCACCTCGAGCACATCTTTGAAGCGTTCTCGCAGGCCGACAGCACCACGACTCGGCGCTACGGAGGTACTGGCCTCGGTCTGCACATCAGTCAGGCTCTGACGCGGATGCTGGGGGGCGACATTACCGTCCGGAGTCGACTCGGCGAAGGCAGCGTCTTCACGGTCACGGTCGCTACCTCCGCCGCGGGCCTACTGTCGCCGGCCCCTATGGAGACATCCGAAAGGGCGCCGAGACACGACGCTCCGGTTCGAGAAGCACTCGGGTCACCGCAGGTGGCTGAAGAGAAGCCCGCAACGGGCGAGCCGCGCGTGGGGACCGACTCCGCCGCGTCGGTCATGGCTGAGGTCGCTGATGCGTCGCCCGGGTCAGGTGTCGCCGCGGCCGAAAGGCCCCCCCTCATGGGGCTCCGGATCTTCGTCGCCGAGGATGGCCTAGACAATCAGCGATTGTTGCGCTTCCACCTGACTCGCGGCGGCGCCACCGTGACCGTCTTCGGCAATGGCGCACAGTGTTTGAGCGCCATGACGGTCGACGGCACGTTGACTGGAGCCATCGCCCAAGGCGGAGACGCGCCATGCGAGCTCGTGCTCACCGACATGCAGATGCCCGAGATGGACGGGTACACGCTGGCGTCATCACTGAGAGCCCGTGGGTGGACTCGCCCGATCGTCGCTCTGACCGCCCACGCGATGGGGGGCGATGAAGCGCGGTGCATGGAAGCCGGGTGCGACGGCTACGTCAGCAAGCCATTCAATCGGCAGCAGTTGATCGATGCCTGCCGGTCCGCGATCGCGAACCCAAGAGCGGCTTATTCCTTCGCTCGAACGCCGGCGTGATACTCGGCGTAGAGGTAGATCGGGATCTCAAGCTCCCCGAGATATCGGGCCACGAGCGGCTTCACGTCGGACCAGTCGAGCCCACCGACCCCCGTTGCCAGCCGCGGGAGAGCGATCGATTCGAACTTCTCCTTCTGAGCGATCTTGGCGAGCTGCTTCAGCGCGTGTCCGACCGCAGCCAGGGTGGCCTTGCCCGGGTGACCGCCACCCTGAGGAGCGGGCTCCTGGGTGAATAGGCTCACGATGCGGTGGCCATCGGCGCCAGCCCAGGTCCAAAGGTCTCCGACTTCGGGATGGTGGCCGTGAAAGAAGTGACGGAAGTCCTTGTACATGGCCGGCCAGCGCTCGCGGAGGGCTAGCGCTAGCCCGGAGTCCATGTGGTCATTCGGTGCGACGCCATGGGCGATGACCTTCGCGCTCGAGAGGAGGATATCGCCAGAAACTTCATGGATCATCGAAACTTTCCCTTCGTGCTTGGTGTAGTGAGGTTATGGGAAGGACAGCCACGCTGGCCTTCCATTGGTCAGGGCGTGCCCTTCCAAATCAGTGCTTCACCTGTTCGCGTGCTCGTTCGCACGAGAGGCAGCGTAGCGCCCATGGAAGTGCCTTCAGCCGTGGCTGAGCGATGGGCTCGTCGCACACGAGGCACATTCCGTAGGTCCCGTCATGTACGCGAGCGAGTGCAGCGTCGATCCGCTCAAGGTCGTGAACTTCCTCACCGTAGAGGTGCTCGAGGACCTGATCGCCCTGGTGTATGGACCCCGGATCTTCAATGACGCCGTCCGCCGCGCCCTGGTTCTCGAGGTGATGAGCGATGCGACGCACACGATCCTGCAGATCACGCCGCTTTCCTTCTAGTATGCCGACCAATTCGGCGATGTCGTCATGCGTCTCCACGTCCGCTCCCTCCTTGCCGTGACGGACTGCCCGAGCGGACGTTCTTCGTCGGCTCGGGAATACGCACGGGGTGCTTTAGTGCCAGCGATTCGGCGGACGACTGACCCGCCCCCAGTTCGGGAGCGGGGCAGTGAACGCCGTGTCGAGATCCTAGGCAAGGAACGGGCCGACACGGTAGCGACGCGATCGTAGCGTTATGGCCATCGGAGCGGGGCGAAATGGCCGGATTGACGGGTCGTAATGGCCCGGGGCGAAGGGCGTTCCCGACGGTGTGGGCGGAGCGGATACGGGCGGGGCGAGTCGCCCCGCTTGGTGCTACCTGGTGCGACCCTACTCCGCCGCAACGGGCCAGGCTGACATGAGCGCGGCCGTGATCCCGCCCGCGCTCGTGATCTCGCGATACGTCGCGACGCCGCTTCGGGGCGAACGAGGCTTCTCCACGCTACCCGTGTCGACCGCGTAGAGGCCCATGCGGATCTCCATGCCGTGGTTCCACTCGTAGTTGTCGATGAGCGTCCAGTAGAAGTAGCCGCGAACGTCGGCCCCGTCGCCGATCGCCTCATGGATCCACGTCAGTGTCTCGACCAGCCACTTCGACTGTTTGCCCGAGTCGTCGGGGTCGGCGGTGCCGGTCTCGGTGATGTAGGCCGGGATCCCGAAGCCTTTCACGATCATGGCCATCTCGTAGATGCCGCGCGTGTAGTCCTCCCAAGGTACGAGGGTCAGCGCGTTGAAGGTCGTGAGTGGCGACAGGTCGGGCAGCAGCGCCGTCTCGAGCCCTTCGACCGTGATGCGCGTGTAGAAGTTGATACCGAGCCAATCCATGCGGCCCGCGAGGTCCTCGCGGCGCACGGCGCTACCGTCGAGTTCGGCGTCGAAGTCGCCCTTCACGACGGCGTTCAGGAAGGCCATGTTCCAGAGATAGAAGACGTTCTTGGCGGCTTCCACGTCGAGGGGATTCTGCGGATCCATCGCCTTCACCGGGGCCATCGCGTACACGAGTCCGACTTCGGCGGGCTCTCCGTCGCCATCGAGGTCGACCGTGTCTCCCGCCTTGATGGCGTCGTACATGCGGGCGTGGGCTTCGATCAGTGCAGCGAAAACGGTCTTGGCTTCGGCGGTCGCTAAGCTCCGGGCGGGCGGGTTCGTACGTTCGGCGCTCGGTAGAAGATAGCCAGGCAGGATGACTGCGAAGGGCTCGTTCTCGGTCGCCCAGAGATCGACCTCAGCTCCGAACTCTTGGGCGACGAAGCCGGCGTACTTCGCGATCTCCTTGACGGTCCGGGCCTGGTCGACCCACCCGCGTGGCGAACATGACGCGAGATCGAGGTGGCAGGCGACACCGTCGTGAATCCACGTCGGCAGCGTGTAGTGGTTCAGGGTCACCAGCGGCGTCATGCCGAGCGCCTTCAGCTTGGCGAGCTGGGCGTGGTAGCCGGCGAGCGCCTTCGGGCTGGCGAGCGCCTTCAGTTCGGCGAACGAGCCCGCGGCGTCGGTCGCGCTCGGGAAGATCCGGCTCCACTCGAAGCTGATGCGGAGCGCGTTGTTTCCGAGCTCTTCCTTCGCCCGGGTCATGTCCTCCGGATACAGCTCCCAGAAGCCGGGGCCGCTGGATGGCGGATCGCCGGCGAGGTGGGCACCAGCGGACTGGAGCGTCTCCGGGCTGGTGACGAAGACGTACCAGTCCGAATTGGGGTCTTCGCACTCCGAGGCGGGCAACGTTGGGCAGCCCATGTCCACTTGAAAGCCGGCCACCGCCGTACCGAACAGAAAGTCGCTCGGGAAGGGGCGTGGCGCCGACGGCGTCGTGGTGTCCGAGGCGGTACCGTCGGGAGTCGCCCCGTCGGGAGTCGCCCCGTCGGGAGTCGCCCCGTCGGGAGTCGCCCCGTCGGGAGTCGCTACGTCAGGAGCGACGCTGTTCGGGGAGGTGTCGCCGTCGCCGCAACCCGCAAGGAACGACGCCGTGAGGCCGCACGAGAACAGCACGAAGGAGTGACTAAGTAAAGCGGTTCGCATGGGCGCTCCTCCGACTCTCTCGGTTGTGATGGCGCTCGAACTTCAGAGCCCGAGGCGTGCCAAGAGGCCGTGTAGATCCGGGCTCCGAGAGCCGCGGGCGTCGGCGGCGTCACGCTCGTACTCGTAGGCGCCGAAAGGCTCAGCGCGTTCGATCAGGTGGACCTGCGCGCCGAGCGCCGACGGCATCGAGAGGTCGAGCTCCCAGATGTCCCCGCAGACGATGGTGCGGCCGATGCGGCTGGGATCGCCCTTCCAGAGCTTCGCGAGGGTCGCGAAGTAGCTGCCGCGTCGCAGGTAGATCGGCCGTCCCGGACCGGGCGCGCCCGCGGGCAGGTTTCCGAACGCAGCGCGGATGTCGGGGGTGAGCCCCGAGGCGTCGCCCGCGTCGGCCTCGTGGGGGAGCTCATCGATCTTGAACTTGTTCGCGCCGCCCCGGACCGTGATCGTACCGCGCCACGCGTCGCCGAGGAGCTCGGAGAGCCGCGACTCGATCTTGGCCGAGCTGGCGTTCGACACGAACGCGACCTCTTTCCCGGACGCCATGAGCCGCCTGAGCACGTCGGCCGCTTCGGGGCGCCACTCGGCCGGCGCGTAGGTGTACGCGTGGGTATAGAGGTCGCCCGGGACCGGGGCCGCGATCCCGCGTTGGCGGGCCACGAACGCGGCCGCCTCCCCTGCGAGGATATAGGGATCGGCTGCGATCGGCGCCGATGGTGTCGTGGTCAGCGCCCAGCCGACCTCGGGCGACCGCCGTGCCAGCCGCGCGCAAGTACTGCGCCACTCACTACCGCTGATGCCTTCTTTGGCGTGCTCGCCCGTACCCATCGCATAGAGCCATTGCGAGAGCAGACCGCCGTAAGCGGCGAGGTACGGCTCGACGCTCGGTGGCACGTCGGTGAAGGTCCCGTCGAAGTCGAGGACGATGAGATCGATAGAGTCCATGGCGTCAGGTCTCCGATTTAGGCTCGCGAGGCGCCCCCCCACTCGTGCGGGCGCGGGGATGGGAGGCGTCGTAGGTCCGCATCAGCTTGTCGAGGCTGACCTGGGTGTATCGCTGCGTCGTCGCCAGGCGCGCGTGCCCCAGGAACTCCTGAATGTGGCGAAGTTCGGCGCCGCTGTCGAGCAGGTGCGTCGCGGCCGAGTGACGCAGGACGTGGGGGTGAACGCCGAAGACCCCTGACCGCAATTGCCGGTCTTCGAGCATACGCGCGACGCTGCGAGTCGTGAGCCGCCCCCCTCGGGGGTTCAGGAACACGGCCGGTTGAGACTCCGCCGCGATGCCGAGTGAGAGTAGAAGTTCGAGCCGTGAGTCCAGGTAGTCGCGCGTCGCCGCGATCGCCGGCCCACCGATAGGTACCATGCGATCCTTCTTGCCTTTGCCGCGCCGGACGTGGAGCAGGCCTTGGGCCAGGTCGAGATCCCGGAGGTCGAAGCCGACGACCTCTGAGACCCGGAGCCCGCCCGCATAGAGCAGCTCGATGAGCGCGGCGTTACGTGCGACGAACACCGCTTCGCGCGGCTCCTCCACCTCGATGAGCCTCACGATGGACGCGGTCTCGGCGACCTCCGGCGCCCGCCGCTTCGGGCGCGGTGTCTTGACCCCCTCGCTGGGGTCCTTGGCGAGCAACCCGGCGGTGATTGCCCAGCGAAAGAAGGATCGCAGCGCCGACATCTTGCGCGCCAGCGTCGTCGGGTTCAGTCGCCCGGCCGTGCCCGTGTTGCGCGTGTGGAGAGTGTGAACCCATCGCTTGAGATGGTCTCGGGTCAGGAGCTGCCACGGCGTCCCAAGTTCGATTGTGAAGGCATCGAACTCGTTGAGATCATTTGCATAGGCGCGCAACGTATGGGGCGACGCCTGACGCTGCGTTTCGAGGTACCAGAAGAAGTCCTGAAGAGGGAGAGCCATGGCCCCGGGAGTGTAACCTGCTCGACTCCCTTTGAGGCGCGATCGTAGCCCGCAGGCGTGCATTCGGCACGAGGACCCCTGACCGACAACGTCGGTCGAGCTTGACAGGTCGCGTTCCGTCCCCGATCTTCCTGCGCTCGTGATCCGGGTCCGTCTCCAGAGGCGGCTCCGCCCGTTCTGCCTGGTCTGCCCGCACCGTCGGAGTCCAACGATGTTCATCAAGTCGCGTTTCGCTCTCCCCCTCGTAGCGGCGCTCTTGCTTGCGCCCTTCGCGGCGTCGGCTCAGGAAGAGACACCGGAAGATGCCTTCAAGAAGGGCAACGAGGCCTTCACGAACGGCAAGATCGACGACGCCATCACCGCATATAAGCTGTGCGTAGAGAAGCGAGCCGAGTTCAAAGAGGCTTGGTACAACCTGGGCATCGCCTACGGCCGTAAGAAGCAGTTCGACGAGGAGATCGCCGCGTACGAGAAGGCCATCGCTGCCGACGCCAAGTACACGAAGGCGCTCTACAATCTCGCTATTGCCTATGAAGACAAGGGCGACGATGACAAGGCCATCGAGTACTACGAGAAGGTTATCAACACCGAGCAGGACGGCGCTGTCGATGCGCGTATCAACCTCGGCATCCTCTATGCCCGGAAGGGGCGCCTCGACGACGCCATCAAGGCTTACCAGAAGGCCATCGAGCTCGACAAAGAGGTCGCGGACGCCCACTTCAACCTCGGGATCGCTTACTCCAAGCTGGCCGAAAAGAAGGACGACCCGGCGCAGCGCACCCAGTTTCACCAAGAAGCCATCAAGGCGTACAAGACCGCCGTCGAGAAGAACTCGAAGTACCACAAGGCTTGGTACAACCTGGCGATCGCCCACAATCGCCTCAAAGAGGTCGACAATGAGATCGCAGCCTACCTGAAGGCGATCGAGGTCAAGCCCGATTACCCGCAGGCGCTCTTCAACTTGGGTCTCGCCTACAAGGACAAGAAGGACAGCGCCAACGCCATCGTGTGGTGGACGAAGTACGTGGAGATCGCGGAGCAGCGCCCCGAGGAGAAGAAGTTCGTGGCGACCGCCAAGCAAGAGCTTGAGAACCTGAAGAAGGTGGACGCTCCCAAGTAGACCCGTCGTCCAACGGCTGTCGGACCGTGGTGTCGCTCTCGGCCGTCCGTCCTTCGTGCCTTTGAATCGGCGCCCCTCCTTGCCTCATTCGAGCCCGGTGCTTATCTCTCCCGCGGCGCCGCCTTCGGCACGACGGTGAATGCGGTTGGCATGACGTGACGCTCGACACGAACGCCCCGAAGGGTCGAGTCGGGCGGGTCCGGCAAGGAGATGAATCGTGGCCAGAGACTACTACGACGTTTTGGGCGTGAGCCGCGACTCGGACGCGCAGGCCCTGAAGAAGGCCTTCCGCGCTAAGGCCAAAGAGCTTCACCCGGACAAGAACCCGGACAATCCGAAGGCGGAGGAGCAGTTCAAAGAGCTGAACGAGGCTTACGCCGTCTTGAGTGACGAGGGTAAGCGTAAGCAATACGACTCCTTTGGCCATCAGCGTTTCCACGAGAAGTTTAGCTCGGAGGACATCTTCCGAGGCACCGACTTCTCTAGCGCCTTCGAAGGGACTGGCTTTGGCGCCGACATCCTCGAGGCGCTCTTCGGAGGCCGTGGGGGCGGTCGCGGCGGCTTCGGCGGCGCCGGCTTTGGCGGGCAGCGACGAGGGCCGCAGAAGGGCCAGGATCTCGAAGTCGAGGTCGAGGTCGCCTTCGCCGAAGCGGCGCTCGGCGGTGAACGGCGACTACGTATCATGCGAAGCGACGGCCCCCGCGAGCTGACGGTACGCGTCCCCGCAGGCATCGAAGACGGGGGGAAGGTCCGGGTACGCAGCGAAGGTAATCCCAGCCCTTCCGGTGGTCCGGCCGGCGATCTCATCCTCCGGCTGAAAGTCGCCGCTCACCCGTTGCTCACGCGCGAAGGCGCCGACTTGCACGCCAATGTGGCTCTCCCACTCTCGACCCTCGTGCTCGGCGGGACCGCCGTCATTCCCACACTCGATGGCGACAAGAAGATCCGCGTGAAGCCCGGCACCCAGTCCGGGGCGCAGCAGCGCCTCCCCGGTCTCGGCGCGGTACGTCGCGATCCCGAGCGCGGCACGACTGGAGACCGCGGCGATCTCTACGCCCACCTGATTCCGACCGTGCCTGCGGAACTTGACGACCGGACCCGAGCGCTCTTCGAGCAGCTCCGGGAACTGGGCGGCTAATCGCCTCGTGAACCTCACCCCCACGGGGACGACTCTGGCGCTGACCAGCGCCATCACCGTCTACGCGCTCATCGCGTTCCGGCAATGGCGTAGCCGCATCCTCGCGCTCGTGACTCTCCTGCCCCTGGCCGCCGTCGCGGGAACGCTGGTCTGGACGGGCAGGCGTGATCGCGAGGAGGCGACGGACGTCGATTCCAAAGCGACGTTCTTTGGCGACGGTCAACACGTCGCTGGCCAGAGTCACGCCACCGGGGCGGGGCCGGTCGGGGCCGCACCGGTCGTCGGCGGCGCGCATGGCGCCGAGCCCGCCGCATCAGGGGCAGCGTTGGCCGACACGGTCATCGCGCGTGTCGCCAATGTCACTGGCGTCACTGTGCTCGGCGCGGCCGAGCGCTACACGACCGCCACATTGTGGAATCGAATCGACGGCGGCGCCGAGCTTTACACCAAGAACGGCCTCGTCCGCGCCGCGATGGTGACGGCCGTAAGCCAAGAGGTCCCGGCTGCGGGAGCTCCGACCGAGTTCGAGGTCCAGGTCTTCGAAATGACCGACGACGGTCGCGCGGAAGGCCTTTGGAGCAAAGTCGAACGCGATCCGTCGTCGCCCGCCCTGGAGGCGGGGAGGCGCGCCGTCACGTGGCGTGGCGGTGGGGAGGTCCTCGTCGGAGCGGTCTACGCGCGCGTGGTCGTCAGCTCGGCCGAGCCGTCGGCAGCCGACGCAGCACTCGCGCAGGCGATTCTGGTCGCGCTGGGGCGGCCTACTGGCGCCGCCCCCCCATCCCCGGCCGTCGCCTCACCGGAGGCCCTCCCCGACGTTTCGCCCGCCGCGGCCAAGCCGGCCGCCGCGAACCCGGTGCCGGACGCCGCGTCGTCCTCGGCCTCGCCGGTACTGCCCGCGGAAGCCACCGGGCAGCTCGTCGATTTTGGTGCGCCAGCCCACTTCGAGCTGGTCTTTGGACCGGTGCGAGTGGTCCTTACCGTCGAAGGGGTCACCGTCGCGACCTTCCCCAGCACGTCGCATGCCGCGGCCTTCCTTCAGGCGACGCGCCCCGAATCGGCGACCCGAGTTGGGCCCGTCGGCTGGTCCTTCTCGCGCGAATCCGCCCGAAGCCCTGTCGTAGCCGGGCTCGCCGAAAAGAGCGCGCTCCTCGCGGCGGGCGACAACGCCGAGGCGCTCTTGGGCGCCGAGCGTGCGAGGCTCGGCGAGGGGGCCCTCCCGGCCCTCCGCGCATTCGCGAGCGACGCCGAGGTCGAACTCCGAGTCGGTGAGTGGGGTGGCCGCGCGGCGCTCGGGCTCGTGGCGGTTCAGCGCCTGCCGGACGGCGCCGAGCTCGTCGTCGCGGTCCCTCGGAAGCTCGACGCGGCATGGAGCGCGCTCGGCGCGGGACTCACGGAGGTCTCATCCGGTGACGGGACGCTCGCCGGGCTCGACCCCTTCCAGGGGCCGCTGTTGGCACATCGGTTGGCCAAAATGATCCTGATCGTCGCCGGGCGCTCGGACCTGGCGCTCGCAAAAGAGACGCTCGACGCGGCGGCGGGTCGAGCAAACGCGACGGCTCCCTGAGGCTCATGAGGGCCCCACGTGGGCCATCGAAAGCCAGTCCTCCTGGGGAGATCGGGAGCCTGGAGAACGCTGCCTAATCCGATGACATCGCCAGTAGTTTTGACTTGCCCGGGGGGCGGACGATATACCGTCGGGGTTCGAGGTTCTGGCTTCGAAGATGCCGGCCTCGAAACTACGGGCTATTGCGTTCGGTGAACCGAACCGATTAGGCCGGATGGCCCGGGGACTTTCCCCACGTCACGACAGGTGTGCATCCCTGCAGTGATGGCCAAGGACACCGAAGGCCCCGAGGGAAGCATCATGCAGCGGCACGCGACTCGATTCTGGATGGCGACTCTGCTGATGACGTCGCTCGCCGGCGCGGGTATCGCCGAGACGCCGCCACCTGCCGACCCACCCGTCACGACCCCAACCCCGCCTCCCGTCAACGAGTCCGGCAGCTACGACATCAAGCTCCGCGAGCTCGAAGAGCGCGTGGTCGACCTGAAGGAGAAGGTCTTCAAATCGAAGACCCGCCTCATGCTCCTGAGGGAGCAGCTCCTCCACAACGCCATCGCCGAGGCCGGCGCCGTCATTATCCACGAGAACGACATGGGCGTGTCGTTCACCCTCGAGCAGGTCCTCTACACGCTCGATGGCGATCGCATCTTCTTTCAGGACAACCGCGACGGCGGCCTCGACGACCAGAAGTCCATCCCCATCTTCAACGGGATCTTGCCTCCGGGCGACCACATCCTGGGTGTCGAGATGACCTTTCGCGGCGACGGGACGCTCTTCTCCTACATCGACGGCTACCAGTTCAAGGTCCGCTCGACTTACAGCTTCGTGGCCGCCAAAGGGCGCATCCTCCGCATCCGCGCCATCGGTTACGAGCGCGGTGGCATGACGACGCGCCTCGACCAGAAGCCCTTCGTGCGCTTCGAGACCCAGCAGTTCAAGTACAGCCGGGAGAACCAGCGCAAAGCCACCGACGGCAGCCTCGGCGACGCCCCGGAAGACACCGACATCTTGCCGGTGGGGGAGTAGTTTCTGCGCCCTTCACTCGACAGGAGGCTTACCCGCGCCGTTACGCTCGTCCCCAAGCGTCGTACGCACGGCTTTGCGTCGTTGGCCGCGACCGTTCGGGCATGGTCGGGGCGACTCGCCGCGTCACTGATCGTCCTTCCCGGCCTCGCTTTTGCGGCACCACCCGAGCGGCTCGATGTCGACGGCGCGTCGACCCTACTCGCCAACGTCGAAGCACGAGTTCAGCAGCTCGAACGTGAGGCCTCGAACCCCGTCGCCGAGAGCACCTACTACCCGATCGAGAAGCGGCTCATCGACGCGCAGGTCTACTTCGACCT
>JADMJS010000174.1 GCA_018780435.1 Myxococcales bacterium | reverse complement strand
TGTCGAACTTCTGGATGGTGTAGAAGATTCGAGCCAGCGCGAGCAGGCTCATCCGATACACCTTCAGCCCGAGCTCGCTCTTGAGCCCGACCTCTTCCTTGAAGCGGAGCACGTCCTTGAAGGCGTCCGACGCAGCCTTGGCGTTGTTGTTGCGGACGTGGACCACACCTTCGAGGTAGCGGGCGCGGACGTAGGTCTCTTCCGACGACGGGCCCACCTTCGAGAGCGACTCGAGCGCCTTCTTCAGCGTGCCCTGATAGTAGTGGAACTGCCCGACGTAGAAGTAGATCCGGTCCTTGATGTCCGCTGGGTAGTTCGCGGGATCGAAGTCCGCCATGCGCTCGAGCGTCGCCTGCTCACCGGGGACCTTCTCGTGCACCGCGACGAGCCACGGGAGCACGTCGGGATAACGCGCCGACTGAGGCTCGGCGTCGAGGACCTTCTCGAAGTAGAGGTAGCTCGATTGATAGAGGCCGAGGTGGAACAGCGCGACGCCGGTGAGGAACTCTGCGTCGTGGAAATAGGCGGCGGTGTCGTCGCCGCCTTCGATGACTTCGGTCAGGCGAGCGAGCGCTTCGATGTGCTTCGAGTCGCCGAGCAGCCCTTCGGCGACCGCGACGAGCTGCGCGAGCTCGGCGTCGCTGCGGAGCGTCTGCGCTTGGAACTCGTCGGGGGGCGGGTTCGTCTGCGCCACGGCGGACGCCGGCACGATGACCATGGCAGCCAGGGCGGCGATGGCACGGCCAGGGACCAACGTGGCCAGCAGGGCGCGAATCGAAGGGCGGCGAACGGGCAGCATGAACCACTCCTGCAGGCCAACCGCTCATCCCCCGGAGATCACGAGTGATTCGAGCTATGGTGGGCCGCTCAGACCAATGGCGAGACGCTCGCCAAAGCGAGTGGAGCGTACGGTCGCACTCGGACTGGTGTCAAGGTGGGGTCGGCGCGGCTTCCGTGGGCGCGGGAGCCGCAGGGTCGGCGGGGGCCGAGGGGGACGGAGCAGCCGGAGCCGGTAGCTTCTCCACGACGCAGGCGTCGATCGCATCGCACGCCTCAGCGCCCTGGGCGCAGGCCACTCGTGTGCGCCAGCGGGCGCGCTCCTCCGCGACACGAGGGTCGACGTGCGTGAGCACGAGGCGGCAATTGGCCAAGCAGCCCTCGAAACCGGACGGGCGATCGTCGTGGATGTCCGGGCTACATCGTTTCTCAAGGTCACACGCCGACTTGCACTCGCCTTCCGCGGCGCGAGGGGAGATCGGCGGGTGGAGCAGATAGGCCGTTTCGCGGACGGCCGTCGCGTCGACGCAGGCTTTGAACGCCGTGCACGGGCTATCGGCGCATTGGTCCCCCGCGAGGAACACCGCCTTCAGGGGTATGGCGTCGGGCGCGTCCGATGCTTCGAGCGCGCTCATACAACGCCCGAAGCACTCAGAGACCGGTTCGGAGGTGGTGCCACATTTCTGCGACTTGTTGCAGGTTCGCGCGCACGTGCCGCGGGCGTCGCGGGTCGGCTTCGAGGGGGCGACGTCCGAGAGCTCGGTGGGCTTCTCTGCGGCGGCGGTGGGCGCGGCCGGGGCGGCGGGGGGCGCGGCCGGGGCGGCGGGGGGCGCGGCCGGGGGCGCGGTCGACGGGGTTCCCGGCGCGGCGACACCAGGGGGCTCCGGCGCGGGAGTGGCTTCGGCTGGGGCGCTCGCGGCGGCGGGCGGCGCAGCGGCCGCCGGCGGCGGTGTCTCGGGTGCCGTCGACTCCTTCTTGCAGCCGACGAGCGAGGCGAGCGCGAGCGAGAGGGCCACCGGGATGATGGCGAGCCGGATGGACCAGGGGTGCAAGTGCGCCTCGAAGGGGCTCGGGAAGGAAGGTCGCTCGGTGAAGGACGATGCGGTAGAGTCGGGCATGGCCGGAAGGTAGCAAAGGCGTGCACGCATTTCTAACCTCGCTGTTCTTCACGTTGGCGATTGCGCTGTCTAGCTCCGCCGAGACGCTCCCGCCCGACGGGTGCTCCATCCCGGCGACACAGGCGGCCGTGAGGACGCGTCTCAAGGAGATTCAAGCCTGCTACGTGCAGCTCCTTGAGAAGAGGCCCGACGCCAAGGGCCGCATCTCCGTGGAGCTCCACATCGATGACGCAGGAAAGGCGCGTTTTCTCGGGGTCAAGCAAGACGACCTCGGCGACGAAACGACCACGCGCTGCATCTTCGCCGAGCTGAAAGCGGTCGCGTTCACGCCACCCCGCACGGCGCCCTGTATCATCGTGTATCCATTCAACTTCAGTGCGACTCCCCGGCCGTCGGGGCCGCGACCGTGATGGCCGGTGGACGATGGGCCGCCGCGGCGCTGGCCGCGCTCCTCCTCGCGGGATGTTTGCCCGATGTGACGTTGCCGCCCTGCGCGACGGACAGCGATTGTCCGGCCTCGTCCGGCCTCTGCCGTTGCCGACACGGGTATTGCTTCCGCGATGAGTCCTGCCGCGCACCGGCGGCGCTCCCAACCTGCGCCAACTCGGCGGCTGAGTCGGTCGGTGATCTCTGTTGTCTCGTCGGAAGTGAGCTCGTCCTCGATCCGGACTGCAACGGCTTCTCGGCCAACGGGCGCACGGCGGCGACGGTGTTGGTTCAGCGTGGTGGCGGGCCCGTCGTCGCCCTCGATCGACGGGCGGCAGGCGATTTTCTCGTGTGGAGCTCACTCGACGCGACGTCGGCGCAGTCGCTACGCCTCGGGGACGCCGGTTCAGCCCATCCCGCGGGGCCGGCACTGCTTGCGAGCGGTGACATCGTGGTGCTCTCACCGTCGCTCCTCCGGGTGACGCCCGGCGCGGATCCGACTCCGGACACACTCGCTACGTTCTCCGCGGCGCCGGCCCCGCTCGTCGTGTTCCCCGGCGATCTCGTCACGACGGTCGCTACTTCCGGCGAGCTCGTCGTGGTCAGCCCCGCGGGGGTCGAGATGCGCCATCCGACGCCGCTGAAGACGATCGGCGCCTTCGCCACCGGGAGCGTGGGCCTGGCCGGCGCAGGCGACCGGCTCGCCGTGTGCGACGGTAGCGCGCTCCACGTCCTCACCGGTCCCACTGGCGATACCCCCGGCACGGCGCTCGGCCACCTCGACGCTGCATGTGTCGGTGATCCGCTGCCGGTGAGCTGGGACGGCGGCTTCGCGATGGTCGTCCGCCTCGCTTCTGGTGAACTCCTAGGCCTTGCGTCGAGCGAAGGCGCGCCCTGGTCCACGCTCTCCGGAGCGACCTTGCCCGGGTCCGCGTCGGGCCTCTTGGCTGTCGGCTCGACCGTGGTCGCACTCGCATCGGACGGCGCCACAGCGTGGACCTGGGACCTCGACGGCCCTGAAGTCCCCGTCGGCACGGCGTCGCTCGGCACCGGCGCGGGAAAACGGGTGGTGGTCCTCGATGGTGACCTGCTGGTGGTCGTCCCTTCTGCGTCGGCGACCCGCGTGTCGCTCTCCGGCGGCGAACGATGGCGCTTCGTCGCGCCCAGCACGGTCAGCGCTGGGATAACGAGTACGGCCGAGCCCTTACGCTTCGACGACGGATCCGCGCTGGTGACCTTTGGCGATGGCCGCCTCCACCGCATCCGTGGCACCGGGGCAACGGCCGGGCCGCCGGGATGGTCGCGAAGCCGCGCCGATGCGGCCGGGACGGGGTGGGTGCCGTGAGAATGAGAGACTAGAGTGCAGGAGGCTCCCCACCGGCGGGAGGGTAATTGTGGGAGTGCGTGCCGCCCTCCATGAGCCAGCTAACGGGGACGGTCGGACCCATGATGGGGTTCGAGTTCCACTGGGGCAGCGTGACGGGCTCTTCGGAGAGGATGTCCCAGACCCAGAAATGGAGGGTCCGAGCTGGGCGCCCGAAGCCCGCCGGCATGTGCCACCACACCTCGTCGAAGAGGGGCGCGGTGACGGTGAACTGTCCCGTGCAGGAGAGCGGGTAGATGCCGGCGGCCGCGAGGACGTACCAGGCTGAGAGCGTGCCGCCGTCGTCGTTGCCGGCGAGCCCGCCCGGTTCGAGCGTGTAGAGGTGGTCGGCGACCCAATGCACCCACCAGCCGCCGAGGTCCGAGCGGCCGGCGTGCCCGAAGAGGAAGGGAGCGAGCAAGTTCGGCTCGTTGCCGTGCCAATAGGTCCCGGTCGGGAGCAGCGGCTGGAAGTCGGTGCGCGTGCCCTCCATGAGGCCGTGCAGGTGCTCCAGGAAACGCGACGTTCCGATGCCCTCCACGAGGCCGGCCACGTCTTGCGGCACCATGAAGCTGTATTGCCACGCCGAGCCCTCGATGTAGTCGGAGGAGTGCTCCGTGAGGCCGTACTTCGGGATCGTGCCGTCCTGCCGCTTCGGGGCGAGGAAGCCGCGTTCGGCGTCGAGGTGGTTCTTCCAGCTCCCGGCGCGCGCCGCGAGCGAGGCGGCCGATGCCTCGTCACCGGCGGCCTTGGCCAGGACGGCACCGCAGGCGTCCGCGGTCGCGTATTCCAGCGTGTGGGAGACGGACCCGTTTCCGGACTCGACCGGCACGTAGCCGAGGGCCATGTAGGGCTCGATGCGGTCTTTGTCGGACTTGCCGAGGGGGTGTTTGCCGAAGGCGGTGTCTTTCACGGCGGGCCAGATGTCGGCGGCCGCGACCGGGCTCCCGCCGGCCAGCTCCGCGTCCCCGAACACGATGTCAGCGCTCGTGCCGATCATGGATCCGCCTTCGCCAATGGCGAGCGGCCACCGCGGCAAGCCGCCCCAGTCCTTGGCCATGGCGGCGAGTGAGCGCAGGAAGTCCGCTTGGTACTCCGGATAGAGGAAGGTCACGAGCGGGTGAAAGGTGCGGTAGGTGTCCCAGAGCGACAGGTCGCTGTAGTAAGTGAAGCCCTCGGCGATGTGAATTTGCTGGTCGATGCCCCGATATCGTCCGTCGACGTCGGTCATCAGTGTGGGCATGAGGAGCGTGTGGTAGAGCGCGGTGTAGAGGATCCGGGTGCGGGTCTCGGTACCGCCCTTGACGCGCACGCGGCTCAGGTGCTCGGTCCACGTCGCTTGGGCTGCCGCCAACGCGTCGTCGAAGGTCGCGCCCTCGGGGAACTCGGCTTCGAGGGCGGCCGCTGCCCCATCGCCATCGACGAAAGAGAGCCCGAGAGCGAGCTCAATGGGGCCGCCGCTGGGGTCGACTTCGATGACGGCGCCGACGTTCACGCCGCTCACGGTCTCCACGCCTTCGAAGAACGCTCCGGGCTCCTTCGCGGGCGGCGGCGGTCCGTCCTTGAAGGTGTGGACCTTGACCGGCGGGCGGCTCAGGCGGCCCGCGAAATGGAGAGTGTATCCCCCAAAGCGGCCGGCGAAGTCGCCGACGCTGTGAAGGGAACCGGAGAGCGCTCCGGTCGTGGGGTCCACCGCGATGGTGCTGGCGGTGACGTCCCCGTCGCCGATGATGGCGCCGAGATCGACCACAATGGCGGCCGGTCCGTCACCCACGTACTCGGCCTCGTTCGAGAAGGTGTAGCGGTGGACGCCGACGCGGCGGGTCGCGGTCAGCTCGGCGCGTACCCCGCGATCGGGCAACTCGACCCGATAGTAGCCGGGCTCGGCCTGCTCCGCGTCGTGGTCGAGGTCGGCGCGGTACTCGGTCCACACGGTCCGCTCGGAGGGCGCTCCCCGGACCGGCATGACACGCAGGTTGCCCGCGTCGCCGATGCCGACGCCAACGAGGTGATAGTGCGAAAACCCCAGCAAATACGGGTCTTCGTAGCGGTAGCCGCCCGCGTGCCCGACGCCGAAGGTGTTGGCGTTCACGTCACCCGTGTTCGGTGAGAGCCGCACCAGCGAGAAAGGCAGCGACGGGCCGGGTGGGATGGCGCCGTAGTTGAAGCCGGCCGCGCCGGTGCCCACGAAGGGGTGCACGAGCGGGAGCGGATCGAAGGGCACAATAGCCGGACCGGTGTCGGTGTCACTGACGTCGTATCCCGGCTCGACGTCGTCGTCTTCGACGTCACCGGGCACGTCCGGCTCGTCCACTTGGACATCGACGATGTCGCTCGTATCGGGCTCGTCGCTTTGGGCGTCGGCGACGCTCACTGTCGCTGAATCGTCGGAACACGCCGCGAAGCAGAGCGACGCAGCGAGAGGAAACAATAAGGTACGGGTCGACATCTGGAGGCCTCTCGCGTGGAGCTTACCGAAGGCCGGGGAGGCTCGCGCTTCATTTGCGACCGGGCGTCCCACTTTTCGGAAGTGGTGGTAGTCTCGGCCGATGCACGGTCATCACGTCATCATCCGGGTGGTCTCGATTGCCCTCGCGCTCACTCTGATCGCGCCGGTCGTCTCGGCCAAGACCCGCAAGTCGCCCTGGCTGACGGCCCACGAGGTCCTCGCGTACGAGCTCAACGGCGGCAGCACTGGCCGTCCGGAGTGCAGTCGCGCGATCGAGATGGGCGGTACGCTCTGCAAGACGGCCGCGCTGCCGGGCAAAGCGCTGACACAGACCCAACGGGAGCGGCTCGCCGCGCTATCGCGAACGCCGGGGGCACTGAACAACGAGCTCACCAAGTGCTTCATCCCTCACCACACCTTCGTCGCGTACGACGCCAAAGGCCGCCCCGTCGCCGAGATGACGGTGTGCTTTATGTGCGACATGGTCGACATCGGACCGCTCGGTGGGACTCGGCTCCGGGGCGTCTCCCCATCGTCGCTGAACGAGCTGCGGGGGCTCTGTCGCGAGATTGGGCTCGCCGGCTGCGATCGGAGGACCCCGTGATTGCCAGAGCCCTAGGACGGTGCTGCTTTTCTCCCGTCGCCGGCCTTCGCGCTGCCGCACGGGAGCCGCGTCAGATGTCTGCGATACGTCCTCACGTACCTTCGGGTACGCTCCGGGCGTTTCTCGACATCTTCCTTGCTCCCGTACGACATCGCTTCGGTCGGCTCGGTCCGAAAATCAGCACCCTCCTGGTCGTCCTCGCCCTTCTCGGCTGCT
>JADMJS010000441.1 GCA_018780435.1 Myxococcales bacterium | reverse complement strand
CCGCTCCCGCGGACCCGGCTGCCGCCCCGGCCGCTCCCGCGGACCCGGCTGCCGCTCCGGCCGCTCCGGCGGACCCGGCTGCCGCCCCGGCCGCTCCCGCGGACCCGGCTGCTGCTCCCGCCGCTCCGGCCGATCCGGCCGCCGCCCCGAAGTAATCCATTCGGTTCGAGCTCCGCCCGTCACGTGGCGTCACGTGGCGGGTGCGAGTTCACCCTCTCCTGAGCGCGTGGCGTAACCCCGCTCCCCCCATCAGCAGTAGGACGGCCAGGGTCGGCCAGACCCAGCTCCCAAGCCGGTCCCACGTGGCTCCCGCGCCGCCGAGCTCGAGCACGCCCAAAGCGTTGTGGAGCGCGTGCGCCAGCACGGGTAGCCAGAGCGTCCCGGACGCCGAACGAAGCGCGCCGAGCGCCAGCCCTGCCACGAGATACGCGGGCATGCCGTAGACATCGAGATGAAACAGTACGAAGCCGCCAGCTTGAACGGCGACGGCGAGCACCCGGCCCAAGGGGGCCAAGCGGTACTGAAAGACGCCTCGAAAGAAGGTCTCTTCGCAGATAGGCGCGATAACGGCCAGGACGAGGTAGCTGAGTGCCAACGCCCCACCCGACGTCGACGTCGCCTCGTCCCACCACTGGGGCTGCTCGGTGCCCGTCAAGGAGGCCCACAGGCGAATCACGGGGACCTGCGCGATCGCCCAGGCGGTGGTCAAGCAGACGGTCGCCGTCGTCCATGCCGCGATGCGCCTTGGTCTCGTACCGACCACGTCGGCCCATTCGAGAGAGTCGACCCGCCAGACGAGGACGGCGACGCCGAGGACCGCCAGGAGCTGCTGTGCGGCGACGTTGAGTAGCACGCTGGTCGGCGACGGGAGGCCACCCACGCCGTCGAGGGGGCCCACCAGCGCTGGAGTCACCAGCGCCGCGACGAAGAAGGCGCCTGCGAAGAGGAGGAGGAGTTCGAAACCCGCTGGGATCCTGGGCACCTACTTGCGACGCTCCCACTTCTCGAGGGTGGCGATCGCGGGTCTGGCCGACGGACGGGCCTCCTGAAACGCGGCGAGGACCGTCGCCAGGGGCTGCTTCGACTCCCGCATCATCCAGGCGATCGCCACGGTCGGTGAGCGGTTGATACCTGCCGTGCAGTGGAGATAGACGCGCCGACCGCTCTTCACCAGCTTGTCGAGCGCGTCCACGGCGCTGGCGAGGTTCTTGGCGAGATCGCTCGCATCGAAGTCGATGATGGGGATTCGGACGGCGGTGATGCCCCGGCTCGTATAGAAGCGCCAGAATCGCTCCCACGACGCGGCACGTTCGTCGAGGTCGGCGTCGGACTGCACGGAGAGCACGGCGGTAAAGCCGAGTGACTGGAGGCGCAGGATGTCTTCGGGCGTCGCCGGGTAGCTGCCAACAGCGAGCTCCGGGGTGATGGTGGCGTAGTCGAGCGTGATCACGGTAGTTTCTCTTCGGGGCGCGCCCCGTCTCAGCGTGCAGCGGCGAGTAGGGAGCGAAGGCGGCCGCGATAAGAGGGAGTGTCGTTCAAAAGCGAACCGTGCCGAGGAGTCCGTAGCCATCGCCCATCGAGACCGGGGCCACCTCGACAGACGTGTCATCGGGTGCGATCCCGTGTCCCACGGCGGCGGTCGTGATTCCGGCCACGAGGAGGACCATCCCGGTGATCCCGGCGCCATTGAAGATTCGCGCGGCTTCACGCCCCTCCGCGGCCTTGTCGTCGGCTTCGCTGCGGGTGAGATCGCAGACGCTGCGTCCGATCGCGGAGGTGCCGATACAGGCAGCGTCGAGCTCGTCCGAGAGCTCCTGCGACCGCAAGCCGTAGACGATTCCCACGGCGGTAAGTACGGCGCCGACTCCCGCCGCGGACCAGCCCGAGATGACGAGCGAGCGGGACAGCGTGTCATTGGTCGCGCCGCCGAGGTCGTCCTGACGGAGTGGGAAGATGCTGGCGCTGGCCGCGCACTGCTCGCCGGGCCGACAGGTCAATGTCGTCTCGAAGGGCGTGAAGTCGGGCTTACTGACGGTGATGCGGTAGCTACCTGGCTTGACCTCGAGCCGCCGTTTTCCCTCGGGCAAGCGGACGCCGCCGACCTCGATGATGGCGTCGGGTTCGTTAACGGTGACGACCACCGTCGCGCGGCGCTCTTCGAGCACTTCGATCGCGAGACCTCGGGCGACGTTGATGACCTCCGCCGCGCCACCCTGCACTTTCTGAGTTCGCGACACGTCGGTCACCGACGAGTCGGTGATTCGAGTCACCGTGAGGTCGACCTCAGCTTCGGTCCCCGCGAGCTTCACGACGATGAAGCGGTCGGCCCCGAGCGAGGCGCGAGTCTTGCGGAGACACTCGTTGTCGAACACGCAACTGCCGGGCGCCATCGCGCCGCCATAGCCGAGCTCAGTGCGGACCCGGTCCATAGGCAGAAAGGCGAAGGCGAGCTCTTTCGACTTCGACAGCGTGAACGAGAGTGGCTCGCCGACATCGTCCTCGAACTCGTCGGGGAGGGACGAACCCGCGCCGATGACCACGAGGACATCGGGCCGTTCCACCGCCAACGCGCTGAGCGGAAGCATGAGGAGAAACAGGACCAGCCGGGGTGTGGAAGGCACGCTCGCCAGGGTAAGCGCTAGCCCGCCCCGGCGCAAATGGCCCCTCCTCGGCTTCAGCCATCACCGAAAGCGTTTGCGCCGGCATGCTGGAGGCCGGATGCTAGCCGCGATGCGTCGTCCGTTCGCCCGCCACCGCTTCTTGGATCCCTTGCACGCAACCATCCCACTCGCAATCATCAGCAGCGCTTGTGCGCCGGAGTTCGAGGAAGCGTGCTCGTCGTCGCCGCAGCCGGGCTTCGAGCTCACCGTCACCTCGGCCCTCGGTGACATCTGCGACGCGCAAGTGACAGCGTACGGCGTCGATGACGCGTTCGCCGAGACGCTAAAGACAGAGGACTGCAAGTACGTCGGCGTGACCGAGCGCCCCGGTGCGTACCGGGTCGTCATCAGCGCACGGGGCTACCAGCCCGAGGTCCTCTTCCCTTCAGTGGGAGAAGACGCGTGCGGATGGGTCGACACGAAGCGTCTTTTCATCTTGCTCACGCCCGACGTGCCCCCTGCTTAACCTCCGCTCTGTCGCGCCCATCGCCCAACCAGTCATTGACGATCGAGGCCTGACGTGTAATGACGCAGCGCCGTGGAAGAAAGAGCAAGACGCATCGTTGATACCGCCATCGAGCTCGCGGAGCTGGGCGGATTTGAAGCCGTACGACTACGAGACGTTGCCGACAAGGCATCCGTCGCACTAGGTACGGTTTACAAGCGATTTCGTGGCAAGGAGGACATCCTGATCGCCGCCCTCGAGCGCGAGATGGAGACCTTCGATATGATGATCCGCACTTACCCGATCCCGGGCGATCGTCCCGTCGAACGGGTGGCGCAGTTCTTCGCGCTCGCCACCACTGCGCTCTGCGCGAAGCCGAACTTCGCGCGGGCGGTCCTCCGGGCCCTCTCCGCAGGCGATCCGAGCCTCACTGAGCGGGTCACGCGCTTCCACACGAGCGTCGGGACGCTCATCAACCTGACCATCGCGGGTGAAGGCAACGCGCCACCGAACGATCAACGGATCGCCTTCCTTCTCCAACAGATCTGGTTCGCCCAGCTGGTAGGATGGATGGGTGGGATCGCCAACGAAGACAGCTTGGTCGAGCACATGCGCTACGCGGCGCAGCTCCTCGTCCCGATGGCGCTCGACGTCCCCTGAACCCCGTCGAGCCGATCGATTGGCGGGCCTCGGCCGTGGCACCGCTCTGGCCCTCGGGCTCGCCTGCTCAGATGGGACGGCCGGCGTAACGGCCGACGTCGGTGTGGTCGTCGACAGCGGCCCGATCCCAGATGTCCCGGTCCCCTTGAGCCCCTGTGAACCGCGCTTCGAACGCGACGGCCGACGGGTGCGTGTCAGCGGCAACGCAGCCTACCTGAAGCGACTCCGTGACGAAGGCGACAATGTCGCGGTTTGGACGCCCATTCGCGGCGCGCGCTTGACGCTCGCTGCAGGGCTAGATCCTCTCGCGTTTACCGTGACCACCGACGAAGGTTGCTGGGTCCTCGAGGCCGACACCGACGAGCCGGACAGTGAGCTGGCCCTGATCCTCGACGCCGATGGGCCAGCCGGTGAAAGCGGTGGGGCCCTGCCCTTCGCCGTCGAGGTGGCGCCCGACGACACGGCCCCGCCCTGGTCGTTGCGTTTCCCGGCAACCGAAGGGCGGCTTGGGGTCGACGAACTCTACGCCGCGGGTGCGTTCAACGTCCTCGAACAGGTGCACCGAGCCGCCGCGCGACTCGAAGGGCGGGCGCCCACGCGAACCCCTCCCCCAGGCTTGCGCGTGCTCTGGGGCCCGGCGCAACGCCCCGTCTGCGGCTCATGCTTCTACGTGGCACGCTTCGTTCTCGAGCTAACCGGTGAGGAGGGGGACGTCGATGCTCACGACGACGCTGTCGTGCTCCACGAGCTGGGCCACTACATCGAAGCGATCTACGGGGTGTACTCAAATCCCGGTGGCTTTCACGATCTGGAGCCGGCTGCTCCGACGATGGCGTGGTCTGAGGGCTTCGCGACCTGGTTTCAGGCGATCGTGCGCAACGACGCCCGATATGTCGACGCGCAGCCGGCGCGCGTCTACGTCCTCGACCTCGAAACGCCCCCTGAAGAGACGCGAGGGACCGTTCCGGAAGGTGACGCCAGCGGGCTCGTCAGCGAAGCCGTGATCTACGCCTTGCTTTGGGACGGAGTGGACGCGCCGGCCATCGACGACGACACCGCGAGCTGGCCCGTGGGGGAGGCCCTCGATGCGGCGCTGTCACCGCACGGTGCCGGTGGCAACCCCAGAGGCGGCGAGGACATCGGCCCCGTCGGCGCCGACCTCAATGATTGGCTACGAGTCTTCGCCTGTCCGCGCGCGGCGGGAGACATCGAAGCGGCCGCATTGGCGCTCGGCTTCCCGTGGTCGCTGGACGCCTGTCCGCGGTGACACTGTAGAGGGGTAAGAGAGGCACGGGACCTGCTCGAAGCGGTCCGTGGGTACGCGCCAACACGACTCCGACGAGTAGTCCTGGCGCGACCGCACTCGGGTCAGCCGATGCGACGTCGAGCGATGAGCCCGAGCATCAACATCATCCCGACCAAGAAGGCCGCCGCGAACGAGTCATTGCGGCTGGTCGCGCTCGAACAGCCGCTGCTCCCGCCCGAGCCACCCGCCGCTGCGCCATCGGCGCCGGTAGCGCCATCGGTGCCGTCGGTCGCGCCATCGGTCGCGTCGGTCGCGCCGTCTGTCGCGTCCGTCGCGCCGTCGGTGCCATCGGTCCCCGGCGTCCCGTCCGTGGCGTCCGTCGCACCATCGGTCCCGTCGGTGGCGTCGTCACCGGGCGTGCCATCGGTACCGCCGCCGATGCATTGGCCTTCGGCGGAGCACGTCTGGTCGAGCCCGCACTTTCCGCAGGTCCCGCCACAGCCGTCGTCGCCGCACGTCTTGCCCGCGCAGTTCGGCGCGCAGAAGCCGCACCCGATCGGGAACTCGCCCGTGGCCTCCTCGCCCGTCACGCCGCAGTCATAGTACCGATTCTCTTCGCTCCAACCGCAGGTGGGCGATTCGGCTTGGTTGCAGTCGGCGCAGAAGAGCTGACCGCCATCGCACCACGTCACCCGCCCCTGGGCGTCACAGCACCCCTCGTTGGTCAGACCCTCGGGGCACGTCGCCGCCGACGGCTCGCCAGCGCCCTTACACGCCTCGGGGTACGGGCCTGCGCAGTTGCCGGACACGCACTCCTTGCCAGCGGCGCACTCACCGCAGGTGCCACCGCAGCCGTCGTCGCCGCAGGAAAGCCCGGCGCACTGGGGCGTACACGTGACGCACTGGCTGTCTTCGCAGATGAGCCCGCTGTCGCACTCGCCGCAGGTCCCGCCGCAGCCATCGCTACCGCACTGCTTGCCGTCACACTGGGGCTTGCAGCAGAGCGCATTCACGGTCGAGCAAACCTCGCCCTCGGTGGCACACGCGCCGCAGGAACCGCCGCAGCCGTCGTCGCCACACTCCTTCTCGATGCAGTTCGGTATACATTCTGGGCAGTTGCCACCGCAATCCGCGCCGCAGGCCCCGACACAAAGGCTGTCCCACGATGTGTTGCAGCAGTAGTCGTCGGCCGCACAGACGCAGGCTTGGCACGCGCAATCCTTGCACCCCGGCTCACCGTTCGGGTCGGCGCCGCACCCGAGCGGTACGCACTGCCCGGTCGTGCAGAGCTCGCCCTCGCCGCAGTCGCCGCAGCTGGTGCCGCAGCCGTTGTCGCCACACTCCTGGCCGGTGCAGTCGCACGCGAAGCACTTCGAACCATCTGGAGCGCACTGGGTGCCGTCGCCGCACGTGCCGCAGGTGCCGCCGCAGCCGTCGTCGCCACAGGCGAGACCGTCACACTGAGGCACGCACGGGCACTCCACGATCTCGGTGTCCGCGCACATCGACACGCAGACGAAGTCCCACTCGGTGCTGCAGCAGTAATCGTCCTCCGTGCAGACCTCGGTCTCACAGGCGCAGCCGCTGCAGCCGGGCGTGTCCGTGGAGGCACACCCCCCGGGCACGTCGACGCACTGGCCCGCGGTGTCGCAGCCAAGCCCGGCCGTACACGTGCCGCAGGGCACGCCGCAGCCGTCGTCGCCACAGGTACGGCCATCACACGTGCAGATCTGGCAGGAGCCCGCCGGGTCGCAGAAGTTGCCGGACTCGCAGGTGCCGCAGGTGCCGCCGCAGCCGTCGTCGCCGCAGGTCTTGCCGTCACATTGCGGCTTGCAGCAGCTGTCACTGAAGCAGGATTCGCCGTCGCCGCACGTGCCACAGGTCCCGCCGCAGCCGTCGTCGCCGCAGGTCTTGCCGTCACACTTCGGGGTGCAGGTGCAGCTCCCGTCCACGCAGTCCGGCGTGCCGCCCGAGCACGAGCCACAGGAGCCGAGGCACCCGTCGAACCCGCAGGTCTTGCCGTCGCATTGCGCGGTACAGGGAACATCACAGACGATGGGGTTGGCGCCGCTGGGGTCCGGATCGGCCGACTCGGTGCAAGCGTAGAATCCGCCCGAATCCGCCCAGCCACAGGTGTTGCCGGAATTGGCACACGTGATCGTGCAGAGCGCCGTGCCGTCTTGCTCACACCAGACGAGAGTGCTCGCGCTGCAGCAACCGATGTAGAAGTCCCCTGCCTTCTCCCAGCCGAGGAGGGTGCAGTCTTCGGCGATCTTCGTGCCGCCAAAGCCGCACTCGCCCCCGACCGCAGACGCCGTGCTCGGGATCGCAGTCCCGAGGAGCGCACCACCGATCAGTGCCATACGAGCGCCGAACGTCCTGGCACCGGTCATCGTCTTCACCCAGCTCGTCATCTGCATCCCTTCGCCGCCTTTGGACGGGCCACGGTCTCACCGCGTCCCTGTAGTGGGCCCAGGCCCCCGCCCGCGACCCCAACGTCGGGTTCAGGGGGTGCCCATGCATCCCGAACCTTTGTTCGGAGCTTAGACGAAGCTGGGGAATTGGAAAAAGCAAAAGCACGCTGTCCAGGCGCTGGGGGGTGCAGTTCCCGAAGTCTCAGGCATCGCGTATGCTGCTCCCGCATTTTAGTAGGGTCGAATCGCGACCGGTTCAAGCAACGGTTTTGAGGGGGGTACGAGCGTGGCAGAGTCGAAACTGAATGCGGCGTCGGGCGCTTTTGGCTGGAGTGGCTTCGCTTGGCGTTGGATCAGCGCCCTGGCGCTGGTGCTGCTCACGTACAACCCGATGGGATGGAGCTACGTCCACTGGATCTCGGAGTGGAACACCGAAAGCCTGCCGCTGAAGGCGCTGGCCGGGCTCGTCCTCACCGCCGCCTACTTCGTCGCGGGACGCGCCGCCGCCGGGTCACTCGGCAACATCGGGTCCATCTTCTTCCTCCTCATCTTCGCTGCCTTGATCTGGCTCATGCAAAGCAAGGGCTGGTTCGACCCGAAGAACGCCACGGCCCTCACCTGGATCCTTCAGCTCGCGCTCTCCATCTACCTGGCCCTGGGCATGACGGCGTCGTTCCTCTGGAAGCGCCTCACCGGCCAGGTCGACATCGCCGCTGAAGATCATGTCGATCACAACCACTGAACGTCTCGCCCGGCCCGGACGGGAGACGCTGTGATTTCGCTCCGTGACGTCGCGTTGATGGCCGCCGCGCTCGCCCGGTGAACGCCCGCGTCACGCGCTGGCTGCAGAACGCCCCAGACGCCGTTTTCGCGGTGTTCGCGATCGTCGCGTCATTCTCGACCTACTTTTGCATGTATGCGTTCCGTAGGCCTTTTACCGCCGCGGGCTACGCGGGCTACGCCTCGTTCTTCGGATCCGAGGTGAAGCTCAAGATCCTCTACGTCGTCAGTCAGGTCATCGGTTATACGCTCAGCAAGTTCCTCGGGATCAAGGTCGTCTCCGAGTCGACGGCCGCCAGCCGCGCGCGGGCCATCGCGCTCCTGATTGCGGCGTCGTGGCTCGCGTTGCTGCTCTTTGCCGTGATCCCCGCGCCTTGGAACGCCATGGCGATGTTCCTGAACGGCGTCCCTTTGGGGATGGTGTGGGGGCTCGTCTTTGGGTTCTTGGAAGGTCGGCGGCTCACGGAGGTCCTCGGGGCGGGCCTCTCGGCGAGCTTCATCGTGGCGAGCGGCGTCGTGAAGGCGGTCGGCGTGAGCGTCACGCAAGCGGGCGTGCCCGAGGTCTGGATGCCCTTCGTCGTCGGGGCTTTCTTCCTGCCGCCGATGTTCTTCTTCGTGTGGATGTTACGGGTGCTCCCGCCGCCGTCGGCGCTCGACGAACAGCTTCGCGTGAAGCGTGAACCGATGGACCGCGCCGCGAGGCGCCGCTTCCTCGGACAATACCTCTTCGGCATCATCGTCCTGACCTTCATCTACGCGGTTATCACCGCCTACCGGGACTTCCGGGACAGCTTCGCGGTCGAGATTTGGGGGGCCCTCGGCTACTCCGAGCAGCCGTCCGTCCTCGCGACGACCGAGCTGTGGGTCGGATTCTTCATCCTGATCGTGCTCGCCGCGCTGTACCGGATCCGCTCGAATCGTTTGGCTTTTCTCATCGTCCACGGCGTCATGGCGCTCGGTGGCGCCATGATCGGCGTCGCGACCTGGTGCCACTCGGCGGGCTACATCTCCCCCGTGACGTGGATGACCCTCATCGGCTTCGGCCTCTATCTGGTCTACGTCCCCTACAATTCCATGCTCTTCGACCGGCTCATCGCGGCGAGCGGTCAGATCGCGACGGCCGGCTTCCTCATCTACGTCGCCGACGCCTTCGGGTACCTCGGCAGCGTGGGCGTCATGCTCTTCAAGAACTTCGGGAAGCCCAATCTGTCGTGGCTCGAGTTCTTCGAGGACTTCAGCTACGTCACGGCCGTGATCGGGACCGTCACCTTCGGCCTCTCGATCGCGTACTTCGCCGCGCGGCTCAAATCGAGCCCGGAGTCTGCACCGGGGCCCTGATCAGGGCTGCCATCGGTGGCGTCGCAGGAGCACTCGTCCTTGGTCGTCGAACTCGACACCTTCTGCTGCGAGGCGGACGCGTTGTTCTGAGGCGGACGGCGACGTGAGCTCCCCACGCGCGTTGACGACGCGATGCCACGGGACGTCCGGCGCACAGGCCGCGAGCGCCCAGCCGACTTGGCGCGCGATGTGGGCGGAGCCGAGGAGCCGGCCCACGTCGCCGTAAGTCACGACCGAACCGGGAGGCACGAGCCGCACGACGTCGGTGACGCGCCCGTGGAATCCGGGTCCGATGACACGCGCTTCGGGCGGACTGGGCACGATGGTCCCTCCCCTCAGCCGACGCGGCCCGCATCGAGACGCGCGCTCAACGTCAAGATCCGTTCGGCCAGGACGTCGATCCCACGCTCCGCAAAGGGACCGGGCGTATTGAAGAACGCGTGCGGCGCACCTTCGAAGAGCGTCAAGGTCCCGGCGCGCCCGATCGCTTCCCGATCGGCGTGCAGCCGCTGCGCCTGCGCGACGGGCACGAGGGCATCGGCGGTGCCGTGGAGGAGATGGGTGGGCTGGTAGGGCCCGGCGTAGGTCATGGGAGACCATCGCCGCCACTCGGCCGGATCGCGGCTCCCCGTCGTGAGGGGCGGCAGCAGGCCGGCGAAGGGGCCCGTCAAGTGACCGAAGTCGTAGAGGCCGAACACGCCAACGACTTGAGCGACCCACGGCAGGCGATCCGCGGCCAAGAGCGCGAGAGTGCCGCCGGCGGAGAGGCCCGCGAGGGTCACGCGGCTTGAGGGGAGGCCGTAGCCGGGCAAGGCGTCGAGCACCGCGCTGGCGCCGGCGACCACGTCGGCCAGCGCCGCCGCGATGGGCGCGCCACGGCGACCCAGGCGCTCCGGGATTTTGCGGTAGGTGACGGACGCGACGGTGATCCCGAGCGCACGAAGCCGCGTCGAGAGGAGGCGCATCGGCTTCATGCGGCGCGAACCGACGATGAAGCCGCCGCCGTGCACCAAGACGAGCGTGTCCCCGGTGGGCCGCTCGGGGAGATAGAGGTCGACCGCGGCGCGTGCGTGGACGTCACCGCCGCGCAACGTCGTCGTCGGCGCGACGGACTCGAAGGCGTCGGGGGTCCAAAGTTGGGCCACCGTGCGCAGCACCTCGAGCGGGCGCGGCGCAGACCGTGCGCTCACTCGCTGGGCTCCGCCTCGGTCGGGCAGTACTCCTCGCCCGGGTAGTCCGCGGGCGGCTCGCACTGGACCGTCACGCCGCCGCACAGGTTGCCGCAGAGCCGGGGGACCTTGTCGGTGATGAGATCTTTCGGCAGCAACGTCATCGCGAAGGGCGCGTTGCCCGAGCCGTATTCGAAGGGCTCGCCGGTGTCGAGGATGAGGTTGGCAAACGAGATGGTGCCTTCGACGCGGTCCTGCTCGGGGGCGGCGGGATCGGGGACGATGGCGCCGGTGATGCGCACGCCCTCCATCTTGATGCCGATGCCGGCGAGATCGATGTTGATCTCGAAGGACTCCGTGGTCATGAACAGGCGGTCGCCGTCCGGCTTGATCACGCCCTGCGGGTGGACGCCGAAGCCCTTAGCGGTCTCGTCCACGTGCATCTTATAGGGATCGTTGGTGTTCTTCGGCTCCCCGTCGTTGGCGACCGCCTTGCCGGCGGCCCAGCGGAAACGCCCGTCGTCGAGCACCACGATGTCGGCGATGAGCTGCAAGGTGACCGGGAGCGGCACCTCGACGGGCGCGACAAGGACGTAGACCCCATCGAGGAACTCGACCTTCTCCGTGCCGACTTCGTCGTTCGGGGCGAACTGAAAGTCGAAGTGGTAGGGCACGCCCGTGCGCCGCCCGCCCAGGTCCGTGAGGCCGTTGGCCACTTCGAGCTGCCAGGGGATCTTGGCCTGTTTGAACGCCGTGCCCTGAAGGAGCAGCTCCGCGGAGAGCCCGTCGTCAGCGAGGACGAAGCTCGTCCCTTCGTCGCACGTGCCCGCCGTGAGCGCGCCGGACGCGACCTGCGCGGCGGGGACGGCCCTGCAGCTCGTCAGCGACGGTTCGAGCCCAGGCCGTCGTTCGTTCTCCACGGTGCGGTCTTCGGGTGCCGCCGACCAGACGCGAACGATGAGCGTGGCGGGATCGACCGGCTCGCTGAACGTGAGGGTGAGCGCGCTCCCGACTTCGAAGACCCCTTCGTCCGGCAGAGGCAGCTTTGCATCGGGGGGCGGATCATAGGTGCAGGCGCCGAGCGCGAGCACGCAAGACGTGACCAAGCTCGCAGTCAGGTTGGCCGAAAGACGATGGCGAAGGTCGGTCATGGGGCCTCCGGGAGACGGGTGGGACCGCGCGAGGATGCACTGCGATGGCCGGCGAAGGCTACCACAACGGCGTTAAGCGAACAGCCCGTTCCAGCCGTCGACGAGGCTCGGCCAGAGCCGATCCCAGAGCCCCACGATGGTGGGCCATATCTCGCCGCCGATGAGCGCGAGACAGAGGAAACGAAGGAAGCGGAGCGGGATCCCGATGAGGAGCAAGGTGCGTAACGGCATGCCGAAGCCCTTCGCGATGATCGCGATGGGCAGCACGGGCGGGAGCCCGAAGAACGCGGCCGAGATCGTCACGAGCGTGAACGTGCGGCGGGCCCCGCTGTGCTTGACCCGGAGGAGGTCGATCTGCCGGTGCAGCCGCGGCCAGCGCTCGACCAGCTTCCCGCCGGAGAAGTAGAGCAGCACGTACATCAGGTTCTGGCCGATGGTGCACGCCAGGCCGACGAGGGCCGGGTGCATGCCCTGCCCGCCGAACACGATCGCCATCGCCTCCGTCGCGAGCGGCGGGAAGAACGGGCTGACGATCGGGCCGGCGAAGGCGAACCCGACCAGGGCGAAGAAGGCGTCCACGCGTAGCGAGTACCGCATGTACCGCCCCGTGTCAGCCCCCCGCCGGGTTGAGCCGCCGCCGCGACGATGCGCACCCGATGCGTGAAAACTTTTTCTCACCCACCGCGCGAATTTTTCGCTGCGAACGGAATTTCGCACCCCAGGTGCGAATTAACTTTCACGTCCAGGTCACGATGAGTAAGGTGGTTCTGGCGTGGCGCTAGCAGCCGGTCCGTGGGTGGATCTGTTGCTAGCTACGGGGGCTTTCGATGCAGTTCTTCAAATCGTTCCTCTTTCTCGTCGGATTCTTCCTCCTCGCGGCCGTCTCGCGGCGCGGACGCGGCGCCCTCGGCGAATGACGATGTGACATCGGGTACGAAAAGGGACTAGGCTCGCGCCGATGTTGCCTCGCATCCTGTTCCGAGACGTCCTCCTTCCGACCGCCGCGACATTCACGCCCTTCAAGAGCTGGCGCTACCTCGAGGAGATGTGCCAACGCGAGTTCGAGCCGCTCGAACGGCAGCGTAATCTCCGCATGTCCCTGGTGCGTGAGCTCCTCGTGCACGCGTACCGAGAGGTCGATATCTATCGGCAGGCGCTCGATCGCGCCGGCGTCGACCCGATCGAAGTCAGCTACCCGACCAAGTTCGCGCTCGTGCCCATCACGACGAAAGACGACCTGCGCGAGGGGTTCCCGAACCGCCAGCTCGCTCGGTCCTTTCGCGGCCGCGCGCTTCGCTACTCGAACACGTCGGGCAGCACCGGGCGCCCTCTCCTGCTGATTCAGGACACACGCGACATCGCGATGAAGTACGCGTCGATCTTGCGCTCGCGTCAGGTGGGCGGCGTGGACCCGCTCGCCACGCAAGTCCGCGTGACACCAAACGAATGTCAGCCCGCCCTCCCGGCCGGCGACTCCCCCTCCGTGGTCAACCCACTCCACCGCAACCACGAGACTCCGGGCCGGCGCTCCGCGTTCTTCGTCTTCCTTGAGAAGCAGATTGTGAACCCGCTGATCCACGCGCGGCACATGCTCGAGCCCTTCTGGCGAGGCCCCGGCGGTAGCGGCCCCGTCGACTTCGACGGCTACCTGGATCAGATCGACAAGCTTGAGCCCGAGGTGCTCTCGCTCTACCCAATCTACGCGCTCCTGCTCGCCAAACACTTGCGCCGGACCGGCCGAAAGCCGCCCAAGATCACGGGCGTCATCGACTTCTCCGGTGGGCTCGCGCCGCCGTGGCTCGCCGCCCGCGTGAGCGAGGCCTTCGGAGTACGCACCGTACAATCGGCCGGTGGCTGCGAGTTCGCGCGCTACGCCGCCTCTTGTCCGAGCGATCCCTCGCGCATGCACCTGGCGGAGAGTTACGCCTACGTCGAGGCCATCCGAACCGACGGCTCCT
The DNA here is from genome assembly GCA_018780435.1 of Myxococcales bacterium. GTDB lineage: Bacteria > Myxococcota_A > UBA9042 > SXOO01. Next base: position 20,087 of record JADMJS010000441.1, on the reverse strand, counting down.
TGTGCGCGCCAGGCGAGCTCGGCAACCTCATCGTGACCAGCCTTCACTCCTGGGCGATGCCGATCATCCGTCTCGAACCGGGTGACGTGGGACGCATCTTCGACGAGCCCTGTGCCTGTGGCCGCAAGTCGCGTCGCCTCGAACACGGCGGGCGCGTCCAGGCGCTCTTGCGCAACGCCGAAGGCCGCTGGGTCACCGCCCTCGAATCCTGGCAGGCGTTGCTCTCGGTCTCGGGCCTCGACCTCTTTCAGCTCCACCAACGGTCGGAAAAGGACTACGAGCTGCATGTCGTAAGGGCGCCGTCGGAGCGGCTCGACACGGGTGAACTGGACGAGCGGCTCGCCCTGCTGCTCGGTAAGGACGCGACCGTGAAGATCACGGTCGTCGACAGCATCCCGACCGAAGCGTCGGGCAAGTTGCAGCTCGTGAAGTCGCGTACGTACGAGGAGTTCCGTCCGGTCTCGGTTCGCAGCAAGCGCGTCCCGGTTAACTGACCGTGTTGCGGCGGGTGCTTTCGTGAGCAGCTCGATCCTCGAGCGCGTGCCTTTTGCGGCACGAGCGCTGATTCGGCACGGGAGAGCCCCCCTCGGCGTGAGCTGGGTCATCACGAACCGCTGCAACCTCCACTGCGTCTACTGCGATTGCCCCACGACGCCGCTCGACGAGCTCAGTACGGACGAGTGCCTCGACGTCATCGACCAGATGGCGACGCTCGGGACGGTGCGGGTGCACGTCACGGGCGGCGAGCCGCTCATGCGCAAGGATCTCGAGCGCTTGATCCTCCGCATGCGCTTCCACGACATGCGCGTCAGCATGAGCTCGAACGGCACGCTCATCCCGAAGCGGAGGCGCCTCCTGAAGTCCCTTCGCTCGGTATCACTGAGCCTCGACGGGCCCCCCGAGGTCCACGATCGCCACCGCGCGGACGGTCAGGTCGCCGAAGTGCGGGCGGCGCTCAAGACGCTGCGCGAGCACGGCGTGACGCGCTACCTGACCTGCTTGCTCGCGTCCGACACGACCCCGGAGTGTATCGACTTCGTGCTGGCGACGGGCACCGAGTTCGGAGCCGAGGTCTACTTCCAACCGGCCCTCGACGTCGTGCTCGCGTCCGAACGCTCGAATCCCTACAGTCCGGAAGCCGAACGAGTTCGGTCACTTCTGGCGACGGTCACCGATCGGAAGCGGCTCGGGGCGCCCGTCGGCAATACGCTCGAAGGGCTCGCCCACCTCGCGACGTGGCCCGCCGTGAAGCCGCTCCCGTGCCCGGTCGGGCGAGTCGCCGTTCGGCTCACCCCCGACGGCGTGCTCTTGCCGTGTCACGAACGAGCGTCGATCCCCGATGGCGAATCGGTAAGGCGCGGCGGCTTCGTCGAAGCCTTCGGCCGGCTCCAGACCAAGAGGTGTACTGAGTGTTGGGGCGCCGGCCGAGCCGACCTCCGGGCGGCGGTCATGCGTGGCCCCATGGGCCTCTACGAGCTCTTCTCGGCGTAACGAGGCACGCTACTCGGCACGGCGAAATCGGTACACAGACCCGCGATACTCGATGCCACCGTAGCGTCGTGGCGATACGAGGGTCGGCCCACCGCGATAGCCCATGCCTTCGAGGGCCCGCGTGAAGCGTCCGCCTTGGCCCCGGCCGGGATCGACGATGACGACCTCGGTGCCGACGTGCGCATGTCGCGCGATACACGACGCGAGCGTCGTCGCGTGTTCGGGTTCGTAGAGCAGGTCACTGCCGATGATGACGTCGAAGGTGCCGGGGATCGTGGTCTCTGAAGACCAGTCGTTCTGCTCGAAGGAGATGGGCGATAGCGCGTTCAGAGCCGTGTTGGCGACCAGGAACGCGCCTGCGAGGGGGTGGAGGTCGCTGGCGGTCACCATGCCCCCGCGCCGGTGCAGGACCACGCTGGCGAGCCCGAGTCCGCACCCGAGCTCCAGGACGCGTTTGGCGCCTTGCCACCCCGGCGCTCTCGCGGTCTGGGGGTCCGGCTCTCGCTCGATCGCGAGCGCGTCCATCGCCTCCGCGAGGACTCGCCCGGAGGGCCAGAGGTTACCGAAGAGCGGCCATTGGGCCGACGTGATGCCGACCCTCGCGGCGGCGCCATCGGGATCCCAGAACTGCTGCTTGTCGGCCAGCGCGCGGATCACATAGTCGTGCGCGCCCACCCGGATCCGATCGACCCGAACGGCGTAACCCTTCTTCTTCACTGCTCTCCCGGCGACTCGGAGGCCGGGACCGAGGTGCGACCGGGGCTATGTCACACTGCCCCCGCCAGGGACAGCGCAATCGGTCGCGCCCCTGGCCGCGTTGCCAAATCGACTCATCGAAGCGACTTTTTCGAGACGAAGGCCCACTCGGCGGCGCTGAAGGGATGTGACTCGCCACGTCCCCATCGCCCCTCTCATCCTGGCCTTGGCCATCGGTCTGACCGCCGGTTGGCTAGCGCCGGGCCCCGTCTGGTCGGGGACCAGCGCCGCCGCCATCCTGGTGCTTACGCGGTGGTGCTGGCGCCGTAGCTCAGCGGGCGGCTCGTGGACGGCGGCGCTCTTGATGATGGCCGTGGCGGTGACCGCCGCAGTCCGCGTCCACACGGAGGCCCCAGCCGGCCCAGCCCCCGTGATGCGCTTTCGCGACGACGAGGCTCGCTGGATTGTCGGCCGCGTGCGGGAGGTCGCGCGGCGTTCGGAGAACGGCTTCAAGGTCGTGCTCAGTGACCTCGTCGTCGCCGAGAAGGGCGCGCTCGTACCGCTCGTCGGGGCGCTGGCGCTCGAGATCGTCGGCCCGACGCGCGCCGGCGCCTTGTCCGAAGGCGCCGAAGTCCGCGCGTGGGCCCGCCTGAGACGCGTCCATCCCGCACCCAATCCCGGCGGGGGCGATCCCGCACCGACTCTCCTGAACCGCGGGATTCGGTACCGGGCTCGGACGGAAGACGCCGTCATCACTCGCCCGGCGAGCGGGCTGGTCGACCCGATCCGCGACCGTTTTCGGGACCTCCTCGGGTCCGTCACACCGGAGACAGCGACCTTACTCGAAGCGATGGTCCTCGGTGACCAGGCCGTCCTCGACCGCGAGCGCCAGGAGCGATGGCGCCTGGCCGGCATCACACACATCCTGTCGATCTCCGGTCTTCACGTCGGGGTCGTCGCGATTGCCACGGAGTGGCTCGTGCGAATGCTCCTGTCCTTCGTCGCGCCGATCGCCCGACGGTGGTCGACGCGCCGGCTCGGGGCCGCCATTGGGCTTGTGATCGCATGGGGTTACGTCATCGTCGCCGGCAGCCCGATCGCGGCGGTTCGTTCGGCTTGGATGGTCACCTCGCTCTTCGGCGCGAGGGCGCTCCTTCGCTACTCCGATGGCCTCACCGCGCTCGGACTCGCCGCCGCCCTGACCGTGCTCGAGGATCCGTGGGCGGTGAAGGACCCCGCCTTTCAGCTGAGTTACGCAGCGGTGCTCGGGCTGATCGCCGCCGCTCCCGCCGCTCGGACCCTCTCGGAGTGGCTCCTTGGCGTGCTCGGCCCGCGTCTCGGCCGCCTAGTGAACATGCTGATCACGCCGCTTGTCGGCTCGCTGGCCTGCACCATCGCGACGCTCCCCATCCTGGTCGTGCACTTCGGCGTACTCTCCTGGAGCGGCCTGCTCACCAACGTCGTCGCGGTACCGCTCTCGTCCATCGCCATCGTTCTCCCCGGCGTGGTGGCGTTGGTCGGCGGGGCGGCCGGCTGGCACATCGACTGCCTCTGGATTTCGGATCTCCTGACCCCGTGGCTCGAGGACATCGCGCGATGGGGCGCCGCCTTGCCGACCTTCGGTGCCCATGGGAGCGGCGCGCGCCGACTGGTCGGACTAAGCATCGGCGCGGTGCTACTCCTACTCTGGATGAGCCGCGGTGCCCGTGGGCGCCGTGTCTTTCTCACTGGCCTCGTCGCCACCACGATCGGGCTCTGGCCCGCGAGCGCGCCACCTCAGGGAGAACTACGCCTCGTCTTCCTCGCCGTCGGGCACGGCGACGCGCTGGTCATCACGCTCCCGGACGGGCGCCACCTCCTCGTGGACGGCGGAGGTGACCCGCTCGGACTGCGCGACGTCGGAAAGGACATCGTCTTGCCCTCGCTCGCCGCGCTCGGCGTGGACCGATTGCACGCCGTCGTCCTGTCCCACCCCCACCCCGACCACTACCGAGGCCTCGTCGCGGTCGCCGCCGACCTGGTGGTCTCGGAGTTCTGGTGGAACGGGGAGATCGCGAGAGACCCGAGCTTCGCGCTCCTCCTCGACCACTTCCGCGCACAAGGAACAACCGAACGCCGGTTCTGTGAGGGCCCGCTCATGTTGACGCTCGGCGATGGGCCCGACGAGGTCGTCGTCGACGTCTTCCACCCGCTCGCGCCTGAGACCGGGCGGGGCTGCGTCGCCGAAGACCTGCACGCCAACGACAACTCGCTCGTCTTGAAGCTCCGATACGGCGCGTTCTCCGCGCTCCTCCCCGGCGACCTCGAGCGCGAGGCTGAGACGCGTGTCGTGGGGTCGAACGCCGACCTCCGAGCCACCGTCCTCAAGGTGCCCCACCACGGCAGCAAGACCAGCTCCACGGACGCCTTCCTCGATCGCGTCGCACCCGAGCTCGCGATCTCGGGCAGCGCCGACCAGGGGCGCTTTGCATTCCCAGACCCCGAGGTCCTCCAGCGCTACGCCGATCGCAGCATCCCACTCTGGATCACGGGTCGCCACGGCGCCGTGACGATCACGACCGATGGGCACCAATGGCAATACCGTGGCGAGAGCGACGACTCGACGCCGTGACGACCCAACCCACCCGGCCCTTCGCCTGTGTTACGCTCCCGCCGGCTCGCAGCGGCGCTCGGACTCCGCCCCAAGGATTCGCTTCATGAAGATCCCGCTCTCGCTCCTCGCACGGCCCCCGATCGCAGCGTGTTTGCCGGCGTTCTTGCTGGCGCTGACCCTGGCGGCCTGTGGCGGCACCAAAGGCGGCTCCAGTAGCGACGACGATGTCGGACAGGACGGGACCGGCGACACGCTCGGCGGTACGGACGCGCCTGACGGCACTGACGGAACGACGGGCGTGGATGCAACCGACGCGACCGACGCAACCGACGCAACCGATGGCATGGACGCGACCGACGCCTCTGACGGCGTGGACGGGCTCGACGCGACCGATGGCGTCCCGACGTGCGAACCCGATTGTGTGGCCCCGGAGGTCTGCATCGACGGCACCTGCGGCTTGCCGAAGATCTGCGTCCCGGGCGAGTGGTTGTGCAACGGCATCACGAGCAAGAAGCAGTGCAACGCCGAGGGGACTGGCTTCGAAGCGGCCGTCGACTGCCCGGGCGAACAATACTGCACGTCCGGGCAGTGCGGAACGAGCTGCATCACGGACCCGAAGTTCGGCGCCTTCGTGGGTTGCGCGTTCTGGACCGTCGACACGCCGACGTGGAAGGACCCGACCATGCCCAACTCGGACACACTGCCGCACGCGGTAGTCGTGTCGAACCCCGCCGAGCTCACGGCGACGCTGAAGTTCACCCCGCCGCCGGGCGTGACCTTCAACTTCCCGGACCTCGAGGTGCCGGGCCACTCGAGCATGGTCTACCAGTTCCCGGCACTCGCCGTGAACGGCAGCGACATCGCCAACGTTGGCATTCGCCTCGAATCGAGCCGCCCCGTGCTCGTCCACCAGTTCAACCCCTGGGATAACACCTACTCGAACGACGCGTCGTTGCTGCTCCCCGAGCCCATCCTGGGCCAAGAACACGTCGTCCTCTCGTGGCCGACCGACACGCGCTGCCTCATCTCGATCCCGGGCCTGCCGAACTTCGGGGGCCCGTGCGCGCACGGCTTCGTGACTGTGGTCGCGACTCAAGACGACACTGAAGTCTTCGTCCGCGTGACCTCGCCGGTCGCCGCCACGGAGCTCCCGCCGGGCGTCAACCCGGCGACCTACACGGCGCCGGTCAAGAAGATGGCCAAAGGCGCCGTCCAGACCTTCATCCTGAAGAAGGGCGAGGTCCTCAATCTTGACGCCATGCCAGACTCGGCGTTCGAGCAAGCCGATCTCACCGGAACGCTGGTCCTCACGAGCAAGCCCGCCTCGGTCTTCTCGGGCCACGACTCGGCGGCGATCTCGAACCCCAACATCGTGAGCGGCCCCGACGACAATACCTCGTGCTGCCTCGACCACCTCGAAGAGCAGATCCTGCCTGTCGACCTCCTCGGCCAGAGCTACATCGCGGCCAAGACCAAGTCACGCGGTGGCGAATCCGACCTCTGGCGCATCGTCGCTGCTCAGGACGGCGTCACGATCAAAACGACGCCCGCGATCGCGGGACTCGACGGCAAGACCCTCACCAAGCAGGGGGACTGGGTCGAGGCGTACACGACGCAGAGCTTCGACATCACGGCCACGGGTAAAGTGCTCGTCGGCCAATACCTCGTGGCTCAAGGCAATACCAACTCCGGGACCGGCGATCCGAGCCTCATCCTGGCCATCCCGACCGAACGTTTCCGCACCAACTACCCCCTCATGGTCCCACCGAAGTACGACGGCAACTACGTCTCGGTCGTGCGACAGTCCACCACGACCATCACCCTCGACGGCAACACGGTCAGCGGCAGTGAGTTCACCGCTATTGGGTCCGGTACGTGGGAGGTCGCTTATCTCGAGATTGGGGTCGGCGTTCACTCCATCACGGGTGACGCGCCCTTCGGGCTCTACGCGTACGGCTATAACAGCGCCGTCAGCTACGGCTACCCCGGCGGCCTCGCGATCCCCGGTGAAGCGAACCCGTAATTACCCCCCGCGAGAGAAACAAAGCCTCAGGGCGAGGCGTTGCCCCCAGAGGAATTTCTCTCGGGCTGTCGGGCCTCAGTCTGAATGGTGGCGCCGAAAGCGGCGTCGAAGGCGCGTGTGGAGCAAGAACCAACCGACGAACTGCTGGTGGAGCGAGTCAAGGCGGGCGACAAGGCCGCCTTTGGCGTGCTCGTCCAGCGTTACGAGCGACGGGTGCTCCGCCAGGCCTTCAGCCGGCTCCGCAACGAACAAGAGGCCCTCGACGTCTGCCAGGACGCCTTCGTCAAGGCGTACCGCAACATCGACCAGTTCCAGGGGAACTCGGGCTTCTATACCTGGCTCTACCGCATCGTTCACAACCGCTGCATCGATATCACGCGCCGTGCGGGCCGGGGTCCGACCGTCGACATCGACGACCTGCGGGACCCATCGCCCGAGGGTGGCCTGGGCCTCGAAGGGGGCCGCCTCGCGAGCAAGTTCGCCGAGCCCGAAGCGGCTTACCGCTCGCAGGAGTTCTGGGACGAATACTCGCGGGCACTGGAAGGTCTCTCGGAGAAACACCGCGAGATCTTTCAGCTCTATCACGATGATGGCATGTCCTATCAGGACATCGCCGACCACCTCGACATCAAGATTGGTACCGTGATGAGTCGCCTGCATCACGCCCGCCACAACTTGCAAGCAGCGCTTCGGCGCTACTTCACCCGGAAGTGACCATGCACCCCGAACCCGTCACCGACGAAACCTTGTGGCTCTACCTCGACGGCGAGCTCGATCCGGACGACGTCGCGCAGCTCGAAGCGCGGCTCGCGAGTGATCCCGACACTGCCGTACGCCTCGAGTCCTTCCGGCGGTTCACCGGTGCGGTGGAGACGGCCCTCGACGCGCGGGTCGCGTCGATCCCGGCCGGGGCCCTGTGGGAACGCGTCTCGGCCGAGCTCGACGCCGCACCGCCCCTGCCCTCTCCGGTCCCGGTGGCCGCTCCGGCACGCGTCGGTCTGATGGAGCGCCTTCGCCGCTTCTTCGCCATGCCGCCGCTCGAGTTCGGCCTCACGGCGACAGCGGCCGTGGCCGCCATCGCGGTCTCGGTGTGGACCTTGCGTTCGGGGCCGACCCGTCCGGCCGCGCCCCCCGAAGCCGTCGCCGAAGCCCCCGACAACACCTTCGTCATCGAGAGCTATGAAGTGACCGAAGGCACCGTCGTCATCGACGTTCAAGAGGATGACCCGTCGGCGCCCGCGGTCGTGTGGCACTTCGTCGACGACGCCGACCAGCCCTCACCAACGCAGGGAGGCTGATCCATGCTCTCGACCCTACTCGCCGCCCTCGCCCTACTCTCCGCGCCGCTCCATTCGCGAGCTGAGCGGCTCGGTCCGAACGCCGACCCGGAGCCAAAGCAGGTCCGCTGCGACGTTCAGGTCATCCTCGCAACGGCGGGGGCACCGGACATCGCGCCCGAGCTACGCCCGATCAAGCGCTACCTCGAAAACTCCTTTGGAAACCGGTACTCCCGCTTCGAGCACGTCTCCGCGAGCCGCCTCTTGCTCGGCAAGGATCAGCGGGGCGGCGTGAGCCTGCCGAACGGCAATCAGCTCAGCTTGACCTGGCTGGGCGCAGAAGACGGCCTCCTTCGCCTCGCGATGGAGGTGGGCGGCCTCAAGACCCAGGTCAAGGTGCACGACGGGGGCCTCTTCTTCCAGGCTGGCCGCAAGCACAAAGACGGGATGCTGGTCGTCGCGATCCGGGTCACGGGAGTCGGGTCGACCGGACCTTGAAAGGGCGCAGAGGTGGGCCAGCAGTGGCTTGCCCTCCCCCTCTCCGTGTGGTTCTCTGACGGCCACATGCAAAGCGGTACGACCACCAGTGGTTTCCACAGCTTCGGCGCCGTCGCCGTCGCCCTTGAGGCGAAGCTTCTCGACCCGGACGTCTCCGTTCGAGCCGCCGCCGCACGCGCCCTCCTGAGCATCGCCAGTCGCCCCGGCAGCCCAAAGCCGACGGTGCTCGAACGGCTCGAGTCCTTGCCGCCCATCGCGCAAGTGGCGCTGCTGAAAGCGCTCACGGACCCCACCACGCTCCCCCTCATGCTCCGCCTCGCGGACAGCCCCACCGCCTCCGTCCGTGCTGCCGCCCTGGGTTCGGCCGCGGCGATGGGCAAGGCCCTCGGCGACGAGGAGACCCGGACCGAGATCGGCGCCCGTCTCGAGGCCGCGCTCGCCCATGACGAGAGCCCGGCCGTTCGGGCCGCTGCCGTCCGCGCCTTCGAGTCCATCCCCACGCCAGGTCGCGTGACGGCGCTGCTCGGCGCCCTAGGGGACCCGACGGTCCGTGAGACGGCGCTCTCCGTACTCGAGCACACCGGCTGGACCGCCGAGTCCGACACCGGCGTCGCCCTCATTGCGCTCGCACGGTCGGACTTCGCGACGCTGCTCGGCCTCGGCGCCGCGGCGGTCCCCTTCCTCGCGGGTGCGCTCCGGGACCGCGATCGGGACAAAGAGAGCGTGCTGCTCCGGGCCCGAGCGCTGGAGACGCTGGCGGGCATCGGCCCGTCGTTCGGCGGCGACGCTGCGCTCAGTGCCATCACGCTAGCGCTCGACGACGTCGGCTCGGGCGCTCGCGCCGCGGCCGCTCGTGCCCTCTGCCGCTTCGCGGTGGCCGTCCCCGACCCGACCGTGTTGCGACTCGTCGACCTCTTGCGCACCGACTACGACGCGCTGGTGAGGCGAAACGCCGCTGTCGCCATCGGCGTCATCTTCCGAGCGCGTCAGGACCTCGATCGCCCGGCCAGCGACCCCAGCCTCTTCTCAGCGGTGAACGGCGCACTCAAGGCCGCCGCCATCGGCGACGCGGACGCGACGGCGCGCTTCGCCGCATCGGAGTCCCTGGCGCAGCTCGGTGATACGGCTCGGCTCCTCGAAGAGCTCGGCAGCCCCGACGCCGAGACCCGCCGCGCCGCCGCGGTCGCGCTCGGTGAGCTGGTGGCGGAAGAGGCCATCGACCCGCTCATCAGTGTCCTCGGCGACGGCACCACGTCGGTCCGAGCGGCGGCTTTTGGCGCGCTCGAGCGCATCGGCTGGACGCCGGTCGGCGTGAAGCGCGACCCCGCTGACCCGCGTTACGCCCGATGGATGACCCGCGCCGAGCAGGAGAGCCGCGTCGCCGCGATCGAGCCCGAGCCGGTCGACGTCGCAGTCGAGCCCGAGCCGGTCGACGCCTCGGACGATCCCGACTCCAGCGAGCCCACCACGGTCGAGCCCACTCCGGACGCTGCGCTCGACGAGGCCGTGCCGGCGCTGGTCCCAAAACGAGCAGTGCGAGCCACGTCCGAAGTACGCCGTGCCCGCGTCGTCGCCGCGCAAGCCCGCTTACTTCAAGGGGATCTGCGTTCGAGTGACGCGCTGGTCCGCCAGGCCGCTCTCGAAGCGCTCGGCCGCACGGGCAACACGGAGCTCGCCGCGCTCGCGGTCCGACATCTCGACGACGAGTCTGCCGGAGTGCGCCGCGCGGCAGCGGACGCGCTCGCGTCACTTGAGACGCCCCCGGTCGAACCTGCGCCGCTCGCGCGTTTCCTCGTCGCCCTCGATCGACGCGCCGAGGCCGCCGCGCTCGGCGACGCCGCGATCGCGCCGCTGCTCGAAGCCACCTCGGATCCGCGATCGTCCGTTCGGGCCGACGCGCTCCGCCTCCTTGCCACGCTCGGCCTCCTCGTCGCCGAGCCCGCCAGCGAGGACCCGCCCACGGATCCCGACGACGAGCTCGCCACGAATGCCGTGGTCACGACGTCATTGCGCCCAGACGTCGAAGACGCGCTTCGAAAGGGGCTCGGTGATTCGGACGACGGGGTCCGTAGCATCTGTGTGGCCGGCCTGCTCCCGCTCGGCGACGGCGTCGCGGCCACCTTGGGCCCGCTCCTCAGTGACCCCACGGCCAGCATCCGACAGCAGGTGGGCATGGCGATCGCGGGCCTCGGTCCGGTCGGGCTCGACGTCCTCGCCGCGGCGCTCGGGGACAGCGCCGACGTGGTCCGCGAAGCCGCCGCCCTCGCCATCCCGGCGTCCCCACTCGGGGCGCAGCTCGGCACCTCGCTCTCGGCCCGTTGCCAGCAGGATCCCGCGACGTCCGTCCGCGTCGCGTCGGCGTCAGCGCTCGGCGCCCTGAAGCTCGCACCCGAGACCCTCCTCACGGCTCTCGAAGCCGACCTCGACTTCGCGGTCCGCGACGCCGCCGCCACCGCGCTCGGCGAGTTCGCCACCCCAGGCGACGGCGAGACGGACGACGTCCCCGTCCTGGCGGGGCTCATCCGGGCGCTCGGCGACAGCTATTCCGTGGTTCGGCGCGCGGCACTCGCGGCGCTCGCCCGCCACGGCTGGTTCCCCGAAGGCGCCGTCGCCAAGGCCATGCTGGCGCTCTCGGCCGGCGACTGGAAGACCCTGGTCGAGGTCGGACCCGAGGCCCTGCCTCTCCTGGCGCAGACCCTCGGCGAACGGGGCCTCGACTCGATCACCGCCGAGCGCCGGCTTCGGGCCGCGGAGACCGTCCTGACCATCGGCGAGCGACACGGGGCCGACCACGCGAGCGGCCTCCTCCGGGTCGCGCTGGACGACGAGTCGTGGCGTGTGCGGAAGGTGGCGGCGTCGGGAGCGCACCGCTTGGGGCTCACGGACCTCGCCGATCCACTCCTCGTTTTGGCGAAGTCGGATCCCTCCGACGAGGTCAAAGCCACCGCGGCGCGCGCGCTCGGACGATGCGGGAACCGCAACCAGATCGAGGACCTGCGCGCCATCGCGAGGAGCGCGTCCGCGCCCGAAGTCCGACTCGCCGCGAGTCAGGCGCTCGCGGGCCCGGCGCTCGGCGAGATCGCGCCGCTCCTGATCGCGCTCGCTGCGCCCGAGGCCGACGTCCGCCAAGGCGCGGCCGAGGAGCTCGGCTCGCTCGGCAACCCAAAGGCCATCGACTCGCTCCTGGCGACGCTCGGCGACGCGACGGCCTCCGTCCGCGGTGCAGCCCGCACGGCGCTCTTGAAGCTCGGGTGGGTTCCCTTCGGCGTTCGCGCGTCGGCGGAAGCGCGCGGCTTCGACCGCTGGGTGAGCCGCGAAGAGCTGCACCCAGTGGCAGTGGACACACCGCAGCGGGAGGTCATGGAGGCCGCGCTCGGCCACGTCGATGACAGTCTCCGCGCCGCCATCGCGGCCGGCCTGGGCCAGCTCGACGATCCGAAGGCCATCCCGGCCCTTGAGCGCCTGAAGCGCGATCCGAACGAGGCAGTGCGCGCGGCGGCCTTGGATGCTCTGCGCGAGCTTCGCCCTCGTGGCTGAACCCACCTCCAAACGCCGTCCCCACGTCGTCATCATCGGCGGCGGCTTTGGCGGCCTCTACGCAGCCAAGACGCTCCGTCGCGCGGACGTCGACGTCACGCTCGTCGACCGCCGTAACCACCACCTCTTCCAGCCGCTGCTCTATCAGGTCGCGACGGCGGGGCTCGCGGCGACGGACATCGCGTCACCGATCCGCAAGATCATCGGCCGCAACCCGAACACGACAGTGCTCCTCGCCGAGGTGCTGCGCATCGACCCGGCCCAGCGCCGCGTCGAGCTGCACGGCGAACTCCCGCCGCTCGACTACGACGCGCTGATCGTCGCCGCGGGCGTGCGTCACGACTACTTCGGTCACCCGGAATGGGAGAAGTACGCGCCGGGACTCAAGAACCTCGAAGACGCCATGGCGATTCGGAGCCGCACGCTCCTCGCCTTCGAACACGCCGAACGTGAGGTGGACCCCGCTCGCAAGGCAGCGGCGCTCACCTTCGTCATCGTCGGCGCCGGACCCACGGGCGTCGAGATGGCCGGCGCCATCGCCGAGATCGCACGTCAGACCCTCTCCGGCGACTTTCGTCGCATCGACACCCGCTCCTCACGCGTCGTCCTCATCGAAGGGGGGCCTCGCGTGCTGGCCAGCTATGCGCCAGAGCTGTCCGAGAAGGCCAAGGCGTCGCTCATGGACCTCGGTGTGGAAGTGCGGCTGGGCGAACGCGTGACCTTGGTCGACGAGCGCGGCGTGCAGCTCGGTTCGGGCGAACGAATCAATGCCGAGACGGTCGTGTGGGCCGCGGGCATCGCCGCGTCGCCCCTCGGCGCGCAGCTCGGTGGCGAGACGGACCGCCTCGGGCGCGTGAAGGTCGCGCCCGACCTGTCCGTGCCGGCTCACACCGAGATCTACGCCGTCGGCGACCTCATCGCGATGGAGCAAGATGGCCAGGCGCTCCCCGGCGTGGCCCAGGTCGCCATTCAGAGCGGCAAGTTGGCGGCGCAGAACGCCCTCGCCCGACTGCAAGGCCGCGCGACGACGCCCTTCCGCTACACGGACAAGGGCTCCCTCGCGACCATCGGCCGAAAGCGGGCCATCGCTCAGGTCGGCAAGCTACGCCTGTCGGGCTTTCTTGCCTGGCTTCTGTGGCTCTTCGTCCACATCTTGTTCCTAATTGGCTTCAAGAACCGCATCAGCGTGTTCATCAACTGGGCCTGGGCGTACTTCACCTTTCAGCGCGGCGCCCGCATCGTGCTCACGGAAGGGGCGAAGAACGACCGTCCTTGACGGCGCCGCGTAGCGACGTCGCGAGCCCAAGTCCTACCCCGCCGGTCGCGGCCACCAGCGCGTCGTAGCGCTCCCACGCCGCGTCATCCCGATCGCAACGCCGCATCGCCCGGAGCAGCGTGTTCTTGGGAGTGTGCTCAGACGGCACGAACTCGGTCGGCCTTACCTCGTAGCCCACGGCTTCGAGGAGCTGAACGCGCATGGCGTCGGTGAGCTGGGCTGCGAGCTGGCGGCGCAGTTGAGGCGCGCCCCAGATCGGCGCGAAGGCCCCGGTTTGGCGCGCGTCGGCGAGCCCCGCCCACCCTCGGCCGAGCTCGGCTTGGCAACACGGCGCGACCGCGATGAGTGGGACGGCGAGCCGTACGCCCAGCGCGATAGCGTCACAGGTCGCGGTGTCGCAGGCGTGTAGCGCAACGACCCCGTGGATCTCGGCGGGCTCCCCGAAAGACCTTCGCCACGCTTCGGCGGCGTCGACGTCCCGGAGCGAGGCCGCGAGGAAGCCCGAGCTCGCTTCGAGTCCGGCCGCTGTCGCCCGTCGGCGGCATTGTTCGATGACGGCCGGATCGCGGTCGATGCCGAGGATTCGAAGTGGCGCGCCGTCCGGTGCGCCCTCGCGCTCTCGAAAACACTCAGCGAGGAGCAAGCTCAAATACGAACGACCGCAACCAGCGTCGATGAGATTCAGAGGCCCGTAACGCCCGCTGAGCTCCCGGAGCGCTGGCCGAAGTGTCGCCACCATGTGGTTGATTTGAAAGTACTTCCGGACCTGTGCCGGTGGCATGGACGCGTCCCGATGCAGGAGCCCGAGCGCGCGGAGGAGCACGGGAGACTCGCCGGGGAGAAGCGCCACGGACTTCCCGCGCAAGAGCGACGCCGTGCGGTCCGGAGTCCAATAGTCCGTTGCGAGGGCCGTGAACTCGGCCTGCCAACGTCGGCGCGTCTCGGTAGAGGCGCCCGGATCCATCGTGTTTGACGCCACCTCTCGGTGCTCGGAAGTTGCCAATCGCCCTAACTCCTGGCCAGGATGGGGAGTGAACTCGACCTTACACCGCTTCGTTCATCTGCGCCGGTTCGCGGCCGCGTGCGTCACTCTGGCGGCCCTCGGGAGCGCGCGCCCTGCCCGAGCGATGCACGGACTCGACTTTGACCCACAGGCGTCGCTGTCGATCTTCGTGAGCATGCCCGAAGCCCGCGCGTTCGGTGGGCTCGAGCTGCACGCCGCCGCGTCGCTCTTCGGCTTCGGTCTCACGGCCGCGATCGGCTGGGAGCGCACTGCACTCGACGACTCGCTCCAAGATGGCGGCTACTACCTCGGCCAAGTCCAGCTTCGGCCCATCACCTGGGCCGACGACGAACGATTTCACGCCATCGACTTCCACCTCGGCATCGGCGGACTCATCGGCGGCCTCGTGGACGCCGTATTCCGCGCTGGCCTCGTGATGAGCCTGGGTGTCGACATCGCGGTCTCACCCACGGGTGAGGACGACGATCACGCGGCGCTCACGGTCGAGTACCGCGCCATCCTGCCGGCCGTGCCCGAAGGCATCACGGAGTACTACTTGATGCTCGGGCTCGGCTGGCGGGTCGCGGATTAAGGGCTCGGTCGAAAATAAGTGATTCGGTTTGCCTCGCGCCGCATCCCCGCCCGGCTCGTTCCAAGTAGGAAACGTCTGCCTCGAAATACGGGGAGTATGTCTTCGGACTTGGAAGGGGCCGGGCGGGGCGCGGCGCGGCCAACCCTCCCACTTATTTTCGACCGAGCCCTTACCCCCAAACAACGGGCTTCTTGGCGGCGTACCAACCGTCGACCTTGTCGGCCACGTCGGCTTCGATGCGGGAACGCTTGATCTTCATGGTGGGCGTGAGCATGCCGTTCTCGATGGACCACGGCTGCGAGACGATGACGAAGACCGCCATCTCCTCGTAGTTCGAGAGCCCGGAGTTGACCTGCTTCAGCCACGCGGCGAGCTCGGTCTCGATTCGCTGCTTCTCGGCGGGATCGTTCACCTTTCCGCGGATGTCTTCAGCGAGGACGATGAGCGCGTAGGCGGCCGGCTGTCCGCTGCCCGAGACGCAGGACATCTCGATGAGGGGGTGTTCATTGAGGCGATTCTCGATGGGCGCGGGCGCGACGTACTTGCCCTTCGAGGTCTTGAAGAGCTCCTTGATGCGTCCCGTGAGCCGGAGAAGACCGTCGGGACGGCGTTCACCTTTGTCACCGGTGCGGAAGAACCCGTCCGCGGTGAAGGCTTCGGCGTCGAGGTCGGGGCGCTTGTAGTAGCCGACCATCCTGCCGGCCGACTTGATGAGCACCTCGCCTTCGTCGCTGATCTTCACCTCGACGCCCGGGAGCGGCACACCGACATATCCCGGCAGGTTCTTTTCGACTGACGAGATGTGGGAGTACGCGAAGTCCTCGCTCATCGCGTAGCCCTCGAGCAGGTTGAGCCCGAGGCGGCGGTACCAGCTAATGAGCTCGGCCGGGATCGGTGCGGAACCGGAGCCGGCGAGGCGCACCGAGTCGAGGCCGAGGCCGGTGAGGACCTTCTTGGCCACGATCTTGCCGAGGATCGGGATCTTCAGCATGAAGTCGAGCTTCTTGGGCGGCATCTTCGTGAACACGCCAGCCTGGAACTTGAGCCAGAGGCGCGGCACCGAGATGAAGATGGTCGGGCGGGCGCGCTTGAGATCGGCAACGAAGGTCTCGAGCGACTCGGCGAAGAAGATGTGTCCGCCGCCGACGAGCGTCGCACACTCGAGGTACGCACGCTCAAAGACATGCGCGAGCGGCAGGTAGGAGAGCCCTCGATCTTGGCCGTTCGTTCCGATTCGCCCCACGATGCCTTCGCTGGCGCGCGTGACGGCGCGGAAACAGTGCATGACGCCTTTCGGCTGGCCGGTCGAGCCCGACGTGTAGATGAGCATGGCCAGCTCGTCCGGCTGCCGCGCCGGCCGCCCTTCGATGGGGGCCGTGCGTGCGACGATGGCGTCCCAGGTGTCGTACGTGGTCTTCGGCGCGAGCGGGAACGCGATGCGGGGCATGTCGGCCGGGACGCCAGGCTCCTGCTGGGCCCACGTATCGAGCTTGCCGACGAAGAGCAGCTTGGCATCGCTGTGGTCGAGCACGTAGCGCACGGTGTCGGCGCCTTCGGTCGGGAAGATTGCGACCGTCGTGAAGCCGCCGATCCAAATGGCGAGCTCGGTCATGACGAAGTGAGCGCAGTTCTTCGACAGGAGCGCGACCTTGTCTCCGCGCTGCAGGCCGAGGCTCTGGAGGTGCGCGGCCATGCGGCGAGCTTCGCTGAGAACCTGCGCCCAGGTGTAGTCCTTGGTCGCGCCACCGCCGATGGGCTGGGTCAGGTAGACCGTGTTCGCGAGGGCGACTTCCTTGTCGTAGACGTAGTCGAGGATCAGCTTCTCGGCGGTCATGGCGCTCCTCATGGGCACACCCTCGTCAGGGCGGGATTGTGGTTCAGGCGGTGCAAAGTGCAGCAAGGTCGGCGTAATCTCAAGTCGGAATCGCCACTTTCGGAGGGGCGAGGCGACGTCGCTCGTCGACAGAACGGGTCAGTGGGCGGCGTCAGTCGCCGGCCGCGTCGATGGCCGCGAAGATAGTCCCGGTCAGAGAGAGCGCCGCGCCCGCGCCGTAGAGCGACCAGTAGCCGATCGTCCTGGCCTCGACGTCGTCCCAGACGTCCTCCCCGGCGTTCAGCTCCGACTCCACCTGCTCCGCCGCGAGGCCGTTCAGCACGCCGCCGGCCACGAGGGCCGCGGCGCCGAGGCCGATGAGGCCCCAGTGCCACCACGCCGTCCCAGCCGACGTCGCCGCCGCGGCCTCGGCGAAGGGTCGGCTCTCGTCCGCGAGGATGGCGTCGACCTTTCCGGCGAGGTCCGAAGGGTCGCCGACGAGGCGGTCAACGCGGCCGTCCCGATGGAGGCGGGCCTCGATGCCGCCGCTCGCCGCGCGTGCCAACACGAGGGCCCACGGCACGACGCCTGAGGTCAGCAACGCGGACGAGAGCTGCTCGGCGCGGGCGGCCGAGGAGACGCGAACACGACCGTCGACGAACGCGGCACCGAGCCGCCACGCCGGAACCGCGACGGCGCCCGTGCCGATGCCGACCAGCGAGGCCCGCTCGGTGCCGCAGTGGAGGACTGCGGCCACGGCGCGTTCCGGGAGCCGCGTTGCGAGCCCCAGTGACTGCACGCCGACGTCGAGCCCGCAGCTTGTAGGCGCCTCCTCCCCCGGGGCACCTTCGACATTGACGGTGAGGAGTGGCCCAAGGGGTCCCCGCGCCCGTTCCACGGCTTCGATGACGTCGGGAGAGTGGCGCTGCGGATCGAGGCTGACGGCGGGCGCACGTTCCACGAGGAGCGCGACCACGGATTCCGCCAGCTCGGGGTCGCCGGCGCTGAAGGCGATGTGCGCCGCGGACGCGAGCGCGGCCACGAGCGACGGGGGGCCGCCGGGCGCGCTTCGAGTCGCGGACACGGCGGCGCTCGTGAGCGCGAGGCAGGCGGTGAGATCGGGGTCGGCGGCGAAGCGGGCCTCGGCTTCGGCGAAGCGAGGATCGAGCGCCACGGCATCATTGGGTGACGCGACGGCCCCGAGCTCCGATGGGCAATACGAGACGGGGAGGCCGGCCACGTCGATGTCTCCCACGGTGACTACGAGGCCCGTACCGGACGCGAGCGCCAAGGGCGCCGCCAGGAGCAGCGCCAGCGCCCATGCAATTGGCGCGACCGGTCGCCCCGAGGCGTGTTCGAATCGGGAGTACATACCCACCCTTATGCCGATTCGGCGACCGCATGGAAAGAACGAGACAGCGCGACTCCGTGCTTGACCCGAGGGGCCCTCGCCGCTTGACTGCGGCCCTTGAGCACCGCCCCTCCGAGCCCCGAAAGCCCGCCCCTCACCGATCCCTACGCCGCCCTGCGTATTCCAGCGTATCGAGCGCTCATGATAGGAATGTTCGGCGTCTTCCTCTCGACGCAGATCCAGACCACCGTGCTCGGGCTTCAGGTCTACGAGCTGGCGAGGCGGACGTCGTCCGTGAGCGACGCCGCGTGGCAGGTGGGCCTCGTCGGCCTTGCGGAGGCGATCCCCTTCTTGTCCCTCACGCTCTTCGGCGGCTGGGCCTCCGACCGCTGGGATCGCAGAATCCTCAGTATCGTTGGGCTGTTGGGACTCTCGAGCGGCGCTCTGTGGCTGGTCCTTGTGAACCTTGAGGAGCCCACGAGCACGTTGCCCTTTCTTGCCATTCAAGCCCTGGCCGGCGCGGCGCGAGCGTTGTTTCGGCCCGCCGCCGCCGCGCTGGGCACGGAGCTCGTACCTCGCGAGCTCTATACGAACGCCGCGACGTGGCGCACGAATCTATTTCAGATCGCGACCGTCAGCGGCCCGGCCGTCGGGACCTTGCTCTACGCCGAGGTCGGAGCGATATGGACCTACACCGTCATGACCGCCGGCTTCATGCTCGGGCTCTCGGGGCTCGTCGTGATCCGATCGACACGCCGCCCGACGCCGAACGTCGCGCCCATCTTGAGCAGCCTCCGGGAGGGGATCGGGTTCGTCTTCACGAACCAGATCCTGCTCGGCGCGCTCAGCCTCGACCTCTTCGCCGTCCTCTTCGGCGGCGCCACGGCGCTCTTGCCGGCCTTCGCGCTCGACGTGTTGGGCGCCGGCCCCGAGGCGGTCGGCTGGCTCCGCTCGGCCCCGGCGGTAGGCGCCCTCGCCATGGGCCTCTGGCTGGCCCGAAAAGGCCCGTTCCGGCGCACCGGGATCACGCTCTTCGGTTGCGTCGCTGCGTTCGGCGTCACCTGGATCGCCTTCGCGCTCTCACCGTACCTCTGGCTCAGCCTCGCGCTCCTGGCGGCCGGTGGTGCGCTCGACTCCGTGTCGATGGTGCTGCGTGCGACCCTCGTTCAGGTCCATACCCCGCCTGAGCTGATGGGCCGAGTCCTCGCCGTGAACAGCTTCTTCATCGGGAGCTCGAACGAGCTCGGCGCCTTCGAGTCGGGGGTCGCGGCGCGGCTTCTCGGTCTCGTCCCAAGTGTGCTCGTCGGCGGTTGTTTGACCGTAGCGACGGTCGGGATCACGGCCGCGCTCACGCCGCGACTTCGGAAGCTGGACCGGCTGCAAGGGTAGCGGCCAGGGGTCGCCTGGCTGGGGCAGAAGGCGCTGGGCAAGCGGCCGCCCTTGGGGCAGACTGGAACGACAGTGTTCAGGCGAGACGCAGGACTCCACCGAAGCTCCGGATGGGGGCAATGAGGCGGCCATGGCAGAGCTACCGAACCGAAACGAGCCCCTCCTCAAAGCCGAGCAGTTTGAGCACGAGGAGCTGCCCCGCTTCAAGAAGCGGCAAGAGCTCACGGAAGGCGAAGTCGAGAGTCGCGACCTGCTCTCCGACTTCATTCTGAAGCTCTGTAGGGCCGTACTTCAGTCGAGCTACTACTCCCCCGACCACCCCCAGGCTCGTAAAGTCGCCGACGAGCCCCTGACGGCACTCCACCGGCTCGACAAAGCCTATCAGGAATACAACTTCGTCGTCGCGAGCTGGCTCGACGGCGACGTGATGGCGCTCGAAGGCATCTTCAACGAGGCCATCCCCATCGATCAGCTCGTCGGCGGCACGGCGGGCGAACACTTCTCGAAGAAGCTCTGCGACTTCTGCCGCCGCAACCGCCTCGTCAGCT